>JACDCV010000048.1 GCA_013817375.1 Sphingomonas sp. | reverse complement strand
CAAGTATCCTACCCGGCGTCCCTACCCCAGGCGGTGCCCACCGAATTGACTGCTCGAAGGTTTTTACACTTGCTCGCACCCGTGTAACTCTCGCGGAATTGAGTGCGCGCACCGGTTTGAACAGCGGTCGCCTGCAAGCCCGCCTTTTGAAGGATGGCTGCCCCCGACAAGATGCCTTCGGGTGGATGCGAGATAAAGCACTCGCCATAATCGCGACATATTGATTTCGTTGACCGGCGTCTGATGTCGTCGGAGGCGAGTTTGGGCAAGGTTCGCTAAAGTAGCAAAAGCGAACCCCTAAAGGGACAACGTCAAAAAGACTGGTGCTGCCGGTGAGGATCGAACTCACGACCTCAGCCTTACCAAGGATGCGCTCTACCACTGAGCTACGGCAGCATTTTTACGGAGAGGTGCGGCGCTATGGCCAAGCGGCCAACTGGCGTCAACCCGGCCTTGCCGCGGCGGCCTTCGACGACCAAGGTAAGTCCATGACGAAGCAGGACAAGTCCCGCGAGGAACGGCTGGCGGAAGCGCTTCGCCAGAACCTTCGGCGGCGCAAGGCGCAGGCGCGGGAACTGACGCCCGAAGACAAGCCGAAACGCGACTAGAGCGGGGCGCAGGCCTGCTCCAGCCACTCGCGGTCGGCGCCGTCGAGCCTGGGCCCGATCTTCTCCACCACCTGCGCATGATAGGCATTGAGCCAGTCGAGCTCCTGCGGGCTTAGCATCTCCTTGACGATCAGCCGCCGGTCGATCGGAGCGAAGGTCAGGGTCTCAAAACCGAGCACCTCTTTTTCGGCGCCCTCGACCTGCTTTTCGACGACCAGCACCAGATTCTCGATTCGGATCCCATATTCGCCGGTCTTGTAATAGCCGGGCTCGTTGGAGATGATCATCCCCGCCGCAAGCGGCTCGTCGCCTCCCGACTGAGCGCTGGTTACCGGAGCGATCCGCTGCGGCCCTTCGTGAACGCTAAGGAAGCTGCCGACGCCGTGGCCGGTGCCGTGGGCGTAATCCACGCCCGCTTCCCACAGCGGCCGCCTGGCGAAGCTATCGAGCTGGGTCCCGCGGGTGCCCTTGGGGAACAGCGCGGTCGCCACCGCGATATGGCCCTTGAGCACCCGGGTGAAGCGGTCGCGCATCTCGTCGGTCGGCTCGCCGATGGGGATTGTGCGGGTGATGTCGGTGGTGCCGTCGACATATTGGCCGCCAGAATCGATCAGATAGAGCGAGCCGGTCTCGAGCTTGCGGTTGGTCTTCTCGCTCGACCGGTAGTGGACAATCGCGCCGTTGGGTCCGGCGCCGGAGATGGAGTCGAACGACAGGTCGCGAAGCTCCGGCGATTGGCGGCGAAGCGCTTCCAGCTTGTCCGAGGCGATTAGCTCGTCGACCTCGCCTTGAGGCGCCGTTTCGTCGAGCCAGTGAAGGAAGCGCGCGATCGTCGCTCCATCCCGCTCCTGCGCAGCCCGCTGCCCGGCGATTTCGACGGGGTTCTTCAGTGCCTTGGAGAGCACCGTCGGGTCGCGGAGCTCGAGAATCCTCGCCCCGGCCGACTCCAGTGCGTCAAAGATTGCGGCGACCGCCCGCTCGGGGTCGACCGCGACCGATTTGCCGCCAAGCCCGCCAAGCGCGTCTTCAAAAGCGCTTCGCTCGTGAAGGCGAACGCCATTGCCCAGATGCTGGCGGACGTCCGGCCCGACCTTTTCACCCGCAACAAACACGTCGGCGGTGCCGTCGGAATGAACGATCGCATAAGCGAGCGCGACCGGCGTGTGGGTGACGTCGGCCCCGCGAACGTTGAACGCCCAGGCGATCGAATCGAGCGCCGAGAGAACGGCGGCGTCGGCGCCCTGCTTCTCCAGCCAGTCGGCGATGTCGGTTCGCTTTTCGGCCGAGCTCCTGCCTGCAAATTCCTCGGGCTGGACGACCAGCTTCGCCTTCGACGCTTCCGGACGGTCGCTCCAGATCTTGTCGATCGGGTTCTGCTCGACGGCGACCAGCTCCGCGCCGCGGCTGGCCAGAGCCTCCCGCGCGCGCTTCACCCAGTCGTTGGTATGGAGCCACGGATCGTAGCCGATGCGCGCGCCCTCGCTCGAATGCTCCTTGAGCCAGTCGGCGACGCTCGTTTCCGGCACCGACTGATAGCTCCAGTGCTTGCCGTCGACCTGGGTCCGAACCTGCAGAGTGTAGCGCCCGTCGACGAAGATCGCCGCTTCTTGCGGAAGCACGACCGCGGAACCGGCCGAGCCTTCGAACCCAGTCAGCCAGGCGAGGCGCTGCGCGTAGCTTCCGATATATTCGCTCATATGCTCGTCGGTCAGCGGGACGACAAAGCCGTCGAGGCTGTCGGACTTGAGTTGCTCGCGAAGCGCCACGAGCCGATCTGCATGGCTGCTCATGGGGCGCTACCTAGGCCTGCAGCGAGACAGCAACAAGTTCGGGAGGAGAGATGTGCGTGGCGTTTTCACAGGTGACTGAATGAAAACGGGGGGTATTCCACTTCTTCCACTTCGTAACCTTTCGCCGTGACGGATTCCGGTTCGCGAGTTCCAGCACCCAATGGTGCAGTGCCTGGTTTGCCTATCTCCCAAACCCTTCGACTTGGTCAGGACAGATCCCCCAAATCGACCGTGCTGAGCGCCTGTCTGGATATGACGGGGCTGAGCGGCGGTTGCATCTGGGCATCCAAGCACAACGAGCGCGCTGTAGGACAGGGAAATCGCCCTGATGTCCGCTTTCGACCCAAAGCGGACATTAGCGGCTTAGCTGTGCTTACGCGTTGCGGACATTCACGAGTGCTGCGACACCGCTCTACCATGACCGTTCTCGCCTACATCGGTGCGGCCCTCGCAGAGATTGCCGGATGCTTTGCCTTCTGGGCTTGGCTGAGGCTGGAAAAGTCCCCGTGGTGGCTTGTGCCGGGCATCGCTTCGCTTTGCCTCTTCGCCTATTTTCTGACGCTGGTTGAAGTGGAACATGCGGGGCGCGCCTATGCCGCCTACGGAGGGGTCTACATCCTGTCCGCCCTGGTCTGGCTCTGGCTTGCTGAGGGCGTGAAGCCCGACCGATGGGATGCTCTCGGGGCAGCGGTCGCGATAATAGGTGCGGCAATCATTTTGTGGGGTCCAAGACCAGCATAGCCGCCGCCCAGCCGAATTGCGCAACGTCGCCCGCTCTCTCGCGTTGTTCTTGCGGAGCATAACCAGAGGAGCCGCCACGAATGACCCTGACAAAGACGATAGCGGCGGGCGCTGTCGGTGGGCTCGCCGGCGGCCTCGTGCTGACCACGTTCATGACTATCGCCACCCGAGCAGGTATCATAAAAACACCGCTTCCCGTCAAAGTTGAACGCTGGGCCGAGGATCGGGCCGGAGTTGAAGACGGCCTAACCGGCATTCAGGAGGAGGTCGCGGCCCAAGCCGGTCACCTGGCCTTTTCAGCAGGGCTAGGGGCGCTCTTCGGTGCTATTTCGTCGACCTTCAGGCTACCGCCACTGCCAGCGGGCCCCATCTACGGCGCGAGCGTCTATGCGCTCCATCTTGGGGTATTAGGTCCAGCTGCGGGGATCACGAAACGGCCGTGGAACGAGGAGCCTGAGACTGCCGGTCGGCGGCTAATGATGCACGTTATCTTCGGGACGGTTACGGCTCTCGTGGCAGATCGCATTGCCCCCAGACTAGCGCGGCCACCGTCCACCTGAGTCAGCGCTCTATCAGCTAATGTTCGCTTCCCACCCATTGCGGATACATTGGGGCTTACGTCTGGTTCCGACCCACTGCGGACATTCGTCTCCTGAGAGCTTCGCGCCATTAGCCGTCGTTTCGGCGCCTGCCCGAGAAAGTCGACAGCAGACAATCGAGTGGTTCCATCCTTAACCCTCACCTTTTCGGCGGCTAGAGCGAACTGACGCCCTCGCCAGCTCCTCGATTTAGACGATCAGGCACGCATAATGGATAATCGGGTGCGTGAGCAGCGGAACAAGCTCTTTTGGGCCGGGTTAAAAGGAATGGCGACCAGTTGCCTGACCTCAAAACGGTTGCCGCACGAGCTTATACGCCTGTGCTGGGTATCGAGCGCCACCGCCAGCGACTGCTTGATCGCCCGGACTCAAGCCTCCGCGTCGGCCGGATTTAGGGAGATAAGAAGATGAAACCACAGAAGCTGAAAACAGCAGCGGCAGGCATACTTGCTTTGGCCGGCGCCGGATCATTGACGGCATGTACTACCGCCATGGGAGAGCCGATGGCTATGCAGTCGCCCGCGCGGATGGACATGGGGAGCATACAAGGAATGGTCGCCAGTTGGCCGGAAGCCTCGCGCATGGCTGCGATGGACATGATGCAGAAATACGGCCCGCCCCAAGGTGTCACCGCGTCGATGCTGGTATGGGAGAATAACGGACCCTGGAAGTGGACCAGGATATTCCGCGAGCCGGTGCAGCATAATTTTCCAATGCCGCACCCAGATGTGCTGGAGCAGGCGATAAATTACCAGGTTCCAGTCGATCGCTACGACGACCTTGCGCGTTACGATGGCAGCGTGATCGCGGAGCGTACCAAGGGCCAGCTGTCGGCCCGTTGCGACAAAGAGGGAGCGAACTTCCTGGCGGTCAATTTGGCCAATGACGTCGCCACGGGCAAGCGTACAGTCGAGGATGCACGGACTTATTACGCGCGGGCGATCCAGGCGTTCAAGCAGACCAACCGCATGGACCCATACATGCAGGGACTTCAATTCCGTCCGCCGGCACGAGCAGGCGATACGGACCGCGCCGTCATCTGAACAGAGAAAGGGAGGCGCGATCTCCCGCGCCTCGCTTTTGCGCCGTCTAGATCAGTACGAAGAGATGCACGAGCGTAGCCCACTCGATTCCCGCCAAAGGCCGGCGTTGAGCGAAGCTTCTAAATGTCCGCTTTCCAACCAAAGCAGACGTTAGCACCGAACCTTGCGGGTTTCGCTTGCGGCCGGGCGCGCTAAGAGCGCAGCTATGAACAAGACCAGCGACCTTCCGCCGCCTCCAAGCGCCGAACAGCGCTCCCACAAATACACGCGCCACGACCAGGAGATCGAAGACCCGTGGAACTGGCTTCGGGACAAGGGCTATCCGAACGTCACCGACGAGGCGGTGCTGGCCTATCTCAAGGCCGAAAATGCTTATTTCGAGGCGGCGATGGCGCCGCACCGGCCGCTGGTCGACGAATTGTTCCAGGAGATGAAGGGACGGATCAAGGAAGACGAATCCTCGGTCCCGATCCGCGACGGCGACTGGTTCTACTGGTGGGCGTATCGGCCCGGCGCGCAATATCACAGCTGGTATCGGCGCAAGGCCACCCCTCCCCTTGATGGGGAGGGGCAGGGGTGGGGTGATACCTCCATAAAAAGCGCGGGCAGCTCCACCGTCACCCCCACCCAGTCCCTCCCCCATCAAGGGGGAGGGCTGAACGCTGCCGAGTTGATCTACGACGAGCCGGCCGAAGCCGAGGGACACGAATATTTTCGCCTGGGAGCGCTGGAGAGCAGCCCCGACGGCAGGCTTCTGGCGACCATGGTCGACGCTAATGGCTCCGAGCGGTTCACCCTGAAGGTCCGCGACCTCGAAACCGGCGAGGACATCGAGACCATCACCGAGGTCGGGATCGGATCGCCGGTGTGGACCAGCGACAGCAAGGGGATCGTCTTCACAGAGGTCAACGACAATTGGCGAAGCTATCGCGCCCGTTATCACCGGCTCGGCACCTCAACCGATGATGACAAGACGCTCTACGAGGAAACCGAGGACCAGGGCTTTTCGGTCGGAATCGACGATTCGCAGGACCGCAGCCTGATCTTCATCTCGACCGGCGACAATACGACCACCGAAGTCCGCTTCGTTCCCGCCTCCGACCCGCTTGCCGAGCCGGTGCTGATCTCGCCCCGGCGGCAGGGGCACGAATATTCGCCCGATTGCGCGCACGGGAAGCTGTGGATCGTCACCAACGACGAGCATGTGAACTTCCGGCTGGCGGAAGCGAACGTCGCTAACCCGGACGAGTGGCGGACCGTCATCCCGGGTTCCGACCGGGTCTATCTGATGGGGGCGGCGAGCTATCGCGACCATATCCTGATGCACCAGCGGGTCGACGGGCTCGATCAGCTGATCCTTCGCACCTACGACGGCGAGGAGACCAGGGTCCCGCTCAAGGAAGCCAGCTACAGCGCCGGTTTCGCCGGCAACCCCGAGTTCGCTCCGGACGCCTATCGGATCGGCTATTCGTCGATGGTCACGCCGTCTACCGTCTATGATTATCATGCCGGCAGCGGCGAGCTCGAAGAGCTGAAGGTCCAGGAGATTCCGTCGGGCTACGATGCGTCGAAATATTGCACCGAGCGGCTGATGGTGGCGGCGCGCGACGGCAGACAAGTCCCGGTTTCGGTCGTCTATCCGGCGGGCTTCGAGAAGGATGGCGAGGGCAAATTGTTCCTCTATGCCTATGGCGCCTACGGCCATGCGATCCCGCCGGGCTTCTCGACCGCGCGGATCAGCCTTCTCGACCGCGGCTGGGCGTTCGCAATCGCCCATATCCGCGGCGGCGACGACCTTGGCTATAATTGGTACCTCGAGGGCAAGCTCGACAAAAGAAACAACGCCTTCACCGATTTCGTTGACGCCGCCAAGGGACTGATCGACGCCAAGTTCACTCGTGCCGGAAGGATCGCGGTCAACGGCGGATCGGCCGGCGGCGAGCTGATGGGCGTCGTCGCCAATACCGACCCCGATCTATGGGGCGCGGTGGTCGCCGACGTGCCGTTCGTCGATGTGCTCAATACCATGCTCGACGACACGCTTCCGCTGACGCCGGGCGAGTGGCCCGAATGGGGCAATCCGCTGATCGACAAAGCGGCGTTCGAGCTGATCCGCGGCTACAGCCCGTACGATAATGTGAAGCGCCAGGACTATCCGCCGATGCTGATCACCGGCGGCCTCAACGATCCGAGAGTCACCTATTGGGAGCCGGCGAAATGGTGCGCGAAGCTTCGCGCCAACAAGACCGACGACAATTTGCTGTTGCTGAAGACCAACATGGGCGCCGGCCATGGCGGCAAGTCGGGCCGCTGGGAGCATTTGAAGGAGGTGGCGGAATCGTTCGCCTTCGTTCTGACCCAGGTGAAGTGAAATTCCTCCCTGAGCGGAAACTCGCCCCTCCACCACCCGGCAGGGCCGGGTGGTCCCCCTCCCCTTCAGGGAGGAACTGAATGAGCCGTGCCTCCCCAAGTTGTAGCGCCGTTCGTTGGCGGATAAGGCTCAGTCCGTGACCCGCGCCGTGCTTCACGATTATTTCCGGTCCTCGGCCGCCTATCGCGTCCGCATCGCGCTCAACCTGAAGGGCGTGGATTACGAGATCCGGCCGGTCAGCCTGGTCGATGGCGAACAGCGGACTACCGCTTATCGGGCGCTCAACCCGCAGGGCTTCGTGCCCATGCTGGAGATCGACGACCATCGGCTGACGCAAAGCCTGGCGATCATCGTGTATCTCGACCAGAATTTCCCCGAGCCGCCGCTGATGCCGCCCGGCAGTGCCGACCAGGCGCACGTCCGGGCGCTGTCGCTGACGATCGCCTGCGACATCCATCCCCTCAACAATCTGCGCGTGCTCAAATATCTCGGCGGGCAGCTCAACCAGGATCAGGAGGCGCGGGACTTATGGTACGCGCACTGGATCAGCGAAGGCTTCGAAGCGCTTGAAGCGCTCGCCGGCCAGCGCGCGGGAAGTTTCCTGTTCGGCAACTCGCCGAGCCTCGCCGACATCTGCCTGGTTCCGCAGATGTACAACGCCCGGCGCTTCGACGTGCCCCTGGACAAATATCCGACCCTGGTGCGCGCGGACGCCAGCGCCAACGCGCTCCCCGAATTCGCCGATGCGCACCCCGACAAGCAGGAGCAGGCCGCATGAACCGAGCCGACAGCATGAACCGCGGAATGTCCGAGGCGAAGGCGCTCGACTCTGTCGAGATCCCGTCGCTCGAGGGCAAGGTCAGCGACGAGGAATGGCAGATAAGGGTCGATCTCGCCTGCGCATACAGGATGGTCGCATATTATGGGTGGGACGATCTCATCTTCACCCATCTTTCGGCGCGCATACCGGGGCCGGAGCATCATTTCCTGCTCAACCCGTACCAGCTGATGTTCGAGGAGGTGACGGCCTCCTCGCTGGTGAAGGTCGACGTCCACGGCAATCCGGTCGACCCGACGCCGTTCATCACCAACCCAGCCGGCTTCACCATCCATTCGGCGATTCACATGGCGCGCGAGGATGCGCATGCGGTGATGCACCTGCACACGCCCGCCGGGCAGGCGGTGGCGGCCCATAGCGAAGGCCTGCTGCCGCTGACGCAGACGGCGATGCTGGTTCGCGGCGACGTCGGCTTTCACGATTATGAAGGGGTCGCGGTCGATCTCGACGAGCGCGATCGGCTGGTCGCCAACCTTCAGGACAAAAGCGCGATGATCCTTCGCAACCACGGCACCCTGGCGGTTGGAAAGACCGTCGGCGAATGTTTCGTGAAGCTCTATTTCCTGGAGCGCGCGTGCCAGGCGCAGGTGATGGCGCTTTCCGCCGGGCAGGACGTGAACATGCCGCCGCAGGGCTCGCCGGAAGTGACTGCGGAGCAGGGTGCGATGGGGCTGAGCGTTGCCGCCAATCTGCTCGCCTGGCCGGCATTGAAGCGCAAGGCCTACCGGCTAGACCCGAGCTTCGCGACCTGAGGTGAACAGCACGGCAAGCGTCGGCGACTATCGCGCGCTTGCCAAGGCGCGGCTGCCGCACTTCCTGTTCGAATATCTCGACGGCGGATCGTACGACGAAGTGACCCTGGGCCGGAACGTCGCCGACTTGCAGGAGGTCGCGCTGAAGCAGCGCGTGCTTCGCGATGTGTCCGCGATCGACCTTTCGACGGAGCTGTTCGGACAGCGTTGGGAGATGCCGGTTGGCTTGGGGCCGGTCGGCCTGTCCGGACTCTATGCGCGCCGGGGCGAGGTTCAGGCCGCCAGGGCCGCCGCAACTGCCCAAGTCCCGTTCACCCTCTCGACCTTGAGCGCCTGCTCGATCGCCGAGGTCGCTCGGGATGCCGGGGCAGGCTTCTGGTTCCAGCTTTACATCGTCAAGGACCGCGGCTTCGTCGCCGACATGATCGCTCGAGCAAAGGAGGCGGGCTGCGGCGCCATTCTTCTCACCGTCGACCTTGCCGTGCCGGGCAGCCGCTACCGCGACTATCGCTCCGGCCTTTCGGGATCGGACGGCGGCAGTCGCCGGCGGCTGTGGCAGTCGCTGTGCCGGCCGCGCTGGGCGTGGGTGTCGGTGTTCGCGGGCGGCCCCATACGTTCGGCAATCTCGAGCCGATCGCGGGCTCGGACGCGGCTCTCCAGGACCTGATGGGCTGGGTCAGCTCGAACTTCGATTCCAGCGTCACCTGGAAGGACGTCGAATGGGTCCGGAGCCAATGGGATGGCCCATTGGTCATCAAGGGCGTCCTCGACCCGCAAGACGCCCGGACCGCGGCGGGAGCGGGCGTGGACGGTCTGGTGGTCTCCAACCACGGCGGGCGGCAGCTGGACGGCGTCGCCTCGACTGCCCGGGCGCTCCCGGCGGTGGTGGACGCGGTTGCGGGCCGAATTCCAGTGCTGGTCGATGGCGGCGTTCGGTCGGGCCTGGACGTGGTCCGAATGCTCGCTCTGGGCGCCGATTTCGTCCTGCTGGGGCGGGCCTGGGCTTACGCGCTTGCCGCAGCGGGCGAGGAAGGCGTTGCCCATGTGCTCAAGATCGTCGAGGCGGAGATGCGGGTGGCGATGGCGCTGACCGGGACCACTCGGATCAGCGATCTCGGGAGCGAGACGCTCGACAGATGATCGCCGGTGCGGACCATCCGTCCGGATGGTGGTGCAGGAGCGTTGGTCGGGGAGAGAGGATTCCCGACCAATTATTCGCGGTTCTGCCAAGGGGCTGAAAACCGCCAAAAATGCCAGCGGACTAGTCCCGCTGCGCACAATCTTGGGCACAATGTTGGGCACAAATCAAGCGCGTCTTAAGCGCTCGACACCGGTAGCCACAGCGTCAACGACCGTTATGCGCCAAATCTCGCCGTTTATGCGCAAGGGCAATTGTCCCGAGACCGGTCGTTCATTCATATTCGCAGCTCAAACGCTCCCTTACATCTCCTCGAGCTCTAGAAGAGCATGATCAAGTGTGCAGGGCGGTGACAAATCAGGCCAATGGCGCGCCGGTATTTTGCTGAGCGTGGCGGTGTAAAAACCAGCCAGTGGTAGGCGGTTTCCTTTCGGGGCGGCCAAGGACGTTTGCCGTGGAGGTTATGCAGCGGTTCGGCGCTTCGTGTTATCGAGGGCGATATTCCACCAGAGCGGCTTCGCGGCGGTTCGCGCCACTTCGGCGTCGTCGAGCGGCGTCGGATGACGAATTCCGGTCGGGCAGCCCCCTTTGAAGTAATAGCAATCCCGAAGCATGGGAGGGGATATGACCGCTCCTTTCTGCCGCACTGATGACGCTGTCGGTCGGCTTCATCGGTCTCCGCCTGCGAGCCATTCCCGGAGTTTCGACCATCTGCGGCGACCCGAGACATTGCGGACCGCAATCGCAATGGCCTTTTGCTGGCCGACCAGAATTACCAGGCGGCGGCCGCGAGTGACGGCAGTATAAAGCAGGTTGCGTTGCAGCATTGCGTAATGCTGGGTCATTACCGGAATCACGACGACTGGATATTCGGATCCCTGCGATTTGTGCACGGTGGTAGCATAGGCCAGCACGATCCGATCCAGTTCCCCGAACTGGAAGGCGACCGGGCGCCTGTCGAAGCTTATCGTGATCTCGCCGGCATCGGTGTCGATGGCCTCAACGAAGCCGACGTCGCCATTGTAGACCTCTTTGTCATAGTCGTTTTCGATCTGCATCACCTTGTCGCCAACCGAGAAGCGGGTGCCGAACTTCTCGATCGCCGGTCCATCATTGCGGTTGAGCGCCTGCTGTAGCTCAATGTTGAGCGAGCGGGCCCCGACGCCACCGCGGTTCATTGGGCAGAGAACCTGGATGTCGCGGATCGGATCCACGCCGAAGCGCCTGGGTATACGGTCGCGCACCAACTCGATGAGGCGTGGCACAGCGGTATCCGGATCTGCCGCTGCCACGAAGTAGAAGTCGGTCTCGCCGTCCGGCATCGACAGGTCTGGACTTCGTCCGGCGTTGATGCGGTGAGCGCTCTGAATGATCCGACTTTCTGCCGCCTGCCGGAATATCTCGGTCAGGCGCACGACAGGCACCGCGCCGCTGGCGATCATATCCGCCAGTGCTTGGCCCGGCCCCACAGGTGGAAGCTGATCGACGTCGCCGACGAGAATGAGCGCCGCCTCGTCCGGTACCGCCTTAAGCAGGGCGTTCATCAATGAAACATCCACCATCGATGTCTCGTCGATCACAAGCAGGTCACAGTCGAGTGGATTGTCCTCATTACGCTTGAAGCTGCCTTTGGAGGGATCGACTTCGAGCAGCCGGTGGATGGTCTTCGCCTCCCGACCGGTGGTTTCCGCCATGCGCTTGGCAGCACGCCCGGTCGGCGCGCCGAGCATCAGGCGCACATCCTTGGCCGCGAGTATTCTCAGGATGCTGTTAACCAGCGTGGTCTTGCCCACGCCGGGACCGCCGGTGATCACCGTCAGCTTGGACGCGAGCGCGGTCCTCACTGCCGCTTTCTGGCTGTCCGCAAGTGACAGGCCCGTTTTGGCTTCTACCCACGGGATCGCGCGATCGGCGTCAATCGCCTGCCATGCCGGGATACCACGCGCCAATATCCTGAGACGCGTCACGATCGACTGCTCAGCGCGATAGAGGCCGGACAGGAAGATGCATGGTTGGTCATCGATCGTGTCGGCGATCACCGCGCCCCCGGCAAGCTCGAGCTTGAGTGCGTCGATGACGAGGGCGTCGCGAATTTCGAGCAGCTTGACGGCGAGGGGTAGCAATTCGCCACGTGGCAAGCCGCAGTGGCCGTCATCGAGAGCTTCCGTGAGCGCGTGTGAGATACCCGCCCTTGCGCGGATCATGGCAGTCTTCTCGATACCGAGCTTCATCGCCACCGCGTCCGCGGTCTTGAAGCCGATGCCACGGATATCGCGGGCGAGCCGATACGGGTCTTCCGAGATGATCTGCACCGCCTCGGCCCCGTAGGTTTTGTATATTCGCACCGCGCGCGAGGTACCGACCCCATGCGTATGTAGGAAGATCATGATCTCGCGCACGATCTGCTGCTCGGCCCAGCCGGCGACGATGGCGTCGGCGCGTTTGGGACCGATGCCCGTCACCTCACGGAGCTGGTCGGGCGCAGCCTCGATCACGTCGAAGACCTTGTCGCCGAACGCCCCAACCAGCTTCTTCGCGTTGACCGGCCCGATCCCTCGGATCATGCCACTGCCCAGATATTTCTCGATCCCCTCGGCGGTGGTCGGCGGCATTGCCTTTAGGAAGCGAGCGCGGAACTGGACGCCGTGAGTCCGGTCATTGCTCCACTCGCCGCTCGCTTGGATGAACTCGCCAGCCGAGATCACCGCCGCATGGCCTACCACGGTGATCAGGTCGCGCTTGCCTCGCGCCTTAACCCGCAGCACGCAAAAGCCGCTGTCCTCGTTGTGGAAGGTCACGCGTTCGACAAGGCCTGCGAAGACCTCGGTTGCGGACTCGGTGCGGGGGCTCACGGGCATCGGCGAAGCATAGCTCGGCGACCACCGGCTTTGCCAATGGTCTTGCGGATTCGCCGTGCTCATGGTCTTGGTCGATCCCATGCAAAGGGATGTTTCCGATGGCGTCCGGCACATGCTCGGTCGGATACCGCAATGGCTCCGTGTCGAACTGTCGTCGAGCGATGCGATGCTGAGGGAGCGGGCCGGAGACGCACTGTCCGCGATGATCGTAGCCGCACTCGCCGAACCGGTCGCTGCCGCCGAGCCAGTGCCACCTTCAGCTCCGTCGAGCATAACGGGGCTGACCACAGACTCTACCGGGATCTAAGGTCGTGGCTCGTGCCAAAGCCATCACTACGCGCTCTCGTACGCAGAAGGCCGAGACACTGGTTGCGCTGGGCGCGGAACGCCTTGCCGATCTGATCCTCACCCAGACTAAAGTCGATCCGGTGTTCGGGCGCACGGTTCGCCTGGCGCTGGCTGCGAACGGGGAACCTTCCGCGCTCGCGCACGAGATCGACAAGCGGCTGAAGACGATCCGCCGGTCGACCAGCTTTCTGGATTGGGACAAGGTCCGCCCGCTGGCGCGTGAACTCGATCAGCTCCGACAGAGCATCATGGGCCCACTAGCGGAGCAATCGCCTCGGCTCGCGATCGAACAGATGCGGCTGTTCCTGACCCTAGCCGAGTCCGTCTATGAGCGGTCGGACGACAGCAGCGGCTCCCTTGGTGGTGTGT
>JACDCV010000194.1 GCA_013817375.1 Sphingomonas sp. | reverse complement strand
CCGGGTTGCGGAGCGGATTTCGTCTTCGCGGAACGCGCCACTTGTCTCGTCTCTTCCGGCTGTGATTGAGCGCCGCGGTCTATAGGTGCGACGCCCTCCACCGGCAACTGCCGCCAGCGCTCAGAATATGAGCTTGAAGCAGCCCGCAAGGACGAGGAAGCCGAGGAGCGCGAGGAATCCGAGGATGTAGAGAATGATTTTCATGGGTTCGATAACCGGCTCGCTCGGCTGTATGTTCCGGATTTCACATTTTCCACCGGCAAGGCGATTAGTTGAGCGGGACGATGACCTCGTCGGTTCGGACCAGGCCCAGGTCGCGGCGGACCAGCTCGTCGGCCATGTCGGGGTCCGCCTTGCGCGGGTCGAGCAGAGCCGACCGGTGCCTCAGCCGGACCTTCTCCTCATCGAGACCGGCGAGCTCCAACTTCCGCTCCTCAAGGTCGCGATTATAGCCGCCCCAGGCGAGAAGCCCGTTGGGACCGGCGACCGCATAGCCGGCGAAATTGCCGACGATGAGCACCGCCATCGCCGGCCAGAAGGTCCGGCGGATCAATCCTGTGCTTCGTTTTCTCCCCATCGCGTCTCCAGAAGAATCACGAAGACGTCATGAAGGCAAGAGAAATCCGTAGCTTGGGCCGAAAACATGGGGATCAGCCGAGCTTGTAGGACGCGATCGCCCCGACTCCCGGATAGACCGCTTGCTCGCCAAGGCCCTCCTCGATCCGCAGCAGCTGGTTATACTTTGCAGTGCGGTCGGACCGGGCGAGGCTTCCGGTCTTGATCTGCCCGGTGCCCAACGCAACCGCGAGGTCGGCGATGGTCGAATCCTCGGTCTCGCCCGACCGGTGCGACATCACCGCAGTATAGCCGCTCTGCTGGGCAAGCCGCACCGCCGCGATCGTCTCGGTGAGGGTGCCGATCTGGTTGACCTTGACCAGGATCGAATTGGCGATCTGGTCCTCGATCCCCTTCGCCAGCCGCTGCACGTTGGTGACGAACAGATCGTCACCCACCAGCTGGACCTCGCTGCCGAGCCGCTCCGTCAGCAGCTTCCATCCAGCCCAGTCATCCTCGGCCAATCCGTCCTCTATGGAGGCGATCGGATAATCGCGGGCGAGATCGGCAAGGTAGCCGGTCATTTCCTCGCCGCTCAGGCTCAGCCCCTCGCCGGTCATCTCATATTTGCCGTCGCGGTAAAATTCGCTGGCCGCGCAGTCGAGCGCCAGAAGCACGTCGCTCCCGGCGCGATAGCCGGCGGCTTCGACCGCCCGGATGATGAATTCGATCGCTTCGCGAGCCGATCCCAGATTCGGCGCAAAACCGCCCTCGTCGCCAACCGAAGTCGAAAGCCCGGCACCCGTCAGCGCCGATTTGAGCGCATGGAAAACCTCGGTCCCGCAGCGAAGCGCTTCGGAAAAGCTCGGCGCTCCGACCGGCATCACCATATATTCCTGGAAGTCGATCGCATTGTCGGCATGAGCGCCGCCGTTGACGATGTTCATCATCGGCACCGGAAGCATGTCGGCGGAGCTTCCGCCCAGATAGCGGTAGAGCGGCAGGCCGGCGGCATTGGCAGCGGCCCTGGCGCAGGCAAGGCTGACCCCGAGGATCGCATTGGCGCCCAGCCGGGCCTTGTTATGGGTCCCGTCGAGAGCGATCATCGACGAATCGATTTCACCCTGGTCCTCGGCGTCGTGGCCGATGAGCGCCTGGGCGATTGGCCCGTTGACCGACTGAACCGCCTTTTCGACGCCCTTGCCGCCCCAGCGCGCCGCGTCGCCATCGCGAAGCTCGACCGCCTCGTGAGCGCCGGTCGATGCGCCCGACGGAACCGCGGCGCGCCCGCTGCTCCCGTCCTCAAGAGTGATTTCGGCTTCGACTGTCGGATTGCCGCGGCTGTCGAGAATCTGGCGCCCGCGGATCGAGCTTATTGCGGTCATTCTATTCCTTCTTACGTAAGCGTAATGAACTGGACCGAAGCGCGATCTATAGGCAGCGGCAATAAGTGCGCAACTTTCCTGCTCGGCGTCGGAACGCGCGAGCGAGTGCAGGGTTGAAGTCCAAAAGGAGGACTGACGATGGCTGAAGCAGATACTGATCTCCCCGAAGGCACCGACAAGATCATCGACGGAGCGATGAATACCGACTCCGGACAAGCCGGCAACACGCCGCTTGTGTCCACGACAAGCGCCACCGGCACCGGCAGCGGAACCGGGCGGAGCAGTACCGCGCGGTCGGCCTCGACGGCAGGTTCAGGTGAAAATTCCGGGCTGATGGACAAGGTTCGCGACCAAAGCGGCAAATTGTCCGAACAGGCGGCCGGCAAGGCGCGCGAGTTCGTCGGCCAGGGAATGGAGCGGTCTGCCGAAGCGATCTCCAACGTCAGCAGGCTGGTGGGCGACACTGCTTCCGGACTCGATGAGCGGCTTGGCGAGGAATATGGCAATTACGCGCGCCGTGCCGCCGAGACTCTCGAAGGCACCGCGACCAGGCTTGCTTCCAAGGATCCCGATGAGCTGATCGACGACACTCGCGAGTTCATCCGCAAGAGCCCCGGAGTTGCGCTCGCGGGCGCTGCAATCGTCGGCTTCGCCCTCGCCCGGCTGGTCAAATCCGGCCTTTCGGCGGCAGGCGACGACGATGACGGCGGTGAAGGCGGTCGCTCCAAGGGTTCGAAACGCAGCCGGAGCTGATGCTGAAACCCGTCGATCCGCTACCTCCCGAGGCAGAACGGCCGATCGGCGAGATCGTCAGCGATCTCGTCGACGAGGGGAAGGCATTCGCCCGGGCGGAGCTGAACCTCGCCAAGGCCATCGCCTCGGCAAAGGCGTCGGCGCTGAAAGCACCGTTGATCCTGATGGTCGCCGCGATTTTCGTGGCAATGGCGGCACTCAACGCCCTTGCAGTGGCGATATTCATCGCCCTCGACAGCCTGATGGGCCACCTCCTCGCCGGGATTCTCGCCTTCCTTCTGATCGGCGGAGTGGCCGCGCTTCTCGGCTGGCTCGGCTACAAGAAGCTCGAGGACCTGAAGTGACCGACACCCCCCAGGTGCAGGCGGCAAGGATCGAAGCCGAGCAGGCCCAGCACCGGCTCGTCACCCGGCTCCAGGAACTTCAACAGCGGATCGCTCCCAGGACTCTTGCTCGCGAAGCCTGGGAA
>JACDCV010000193.1 GCA_013817375.1 Sphingomonas sp. | reverse complement strand
CCAGCGCCCGTATATGATATAGTATTACACAGCAATGAATACTTCGGCCGCGGCGGGGGCAAATCAGGCAGGCAAGGCCTTTTCGTACCAGCCGCGGCTCCGCTTCACGATCGCTACCACCGACAGC
Organism: Sphingomonas sp.; assembly: GCA_013817375.1. Classification (GTDB taxonomy): domain Bacteria; phylum Pseudomonadota; class Alphaproteobacteria; order Sphingomonadales; family Sphingomonadaceae; genus Sphingomicrobium. The sequence continues at coordinate 3,038 of JACDCV010000193.1, read as the reverse complement.
ATTACGGGCACCTCGACCAGCACTCCGACCACGGTCGCAAGCGCTGCGCCTGAGTTGATGCCAAACAGCGAGATCGCTGCGGCAACCGCAAGCTCGAAGAAGTTGGACGCGCCGATCAACGCCGCCGGAGCAGCGACGCACCAGGCCACCCCGAACTTTCGGCTCAGCCAGTAAGCAAGCCCGGCATTGAAATAGACCTGGATGAGGATCGGCACCGCAAGCAGCGCGATCACCAGCGGTCGCGCCAGGATCTGATCGCCCTGGAAACCGAACAGCAGGACGAGCGTCGCAAGCAGCGCGATCAACGATACCGGACCGAGCCCCTTGAGCAGCCCTTCAAGTGCAGCGGGCCCGCCTGCCGCCAGCGCGGCTTTGCGGATCAGCTGAGCGATGACCACCGGGATGACGATGTATAGGACGACCGACAGAAGCAGCGTCTCCCACGGCACTGTGATCGACGCGACTCCGAGCAACAGACCGACAATCGGGGCGAAAGCGAACACCATAATGAGGTCGTTCAGAGCCACTTGGCTGAGGGTATAATTGGGCTCGCCGTCGCACAGGTTCGACCAGACGAAGACCATCGCGGTGCATGGCGCCGCTGCGAGAATGATGAGCCCGGCGATGTAGGACGAAATTTCTCCTGCCGGCAGAAGCGGCGCGAACAGCCAGCCCAAGAAAAAAGTGGCAAGAGCCGCCATCGAGAATGGCTTGACCGCCCAGTTGATGAACAATGTGACCCCGACGCCCTTCCAATGCTGCCTGACCGAGCCCAGCGCGCCGAAGTCGATTTTGAGAAGCATCGGGATGATCATCAGCCAGATGAGAAGGGCGACGACAAGATTGACCCGGGCGACCTCGGCCGCCGCGATCGCAGCAAACGCGCCGGGGAACAGGTGGCCCAGTGCGATTCCGACGACGATGCACGCGGCCACCCACAGACTGAGGAAACGTTCGAACGTCGAGATAGCGGGCCGCGCCGGAGCGGCGGCCGTTGTCGCGGTCATGTCTGGATCCTTGGGCTACAGGCCACCGTTTCCAAGCTCACGCAGCCGCGCTCGGGAGGCAGCACTTGTCGTCGGCGAGGCTGTCGGACAGCGTGCCCAGTGCGGGGCTATCGCCGTAAACGGTGGACTCGCCGTCAGTATAGAAGGCTTCCCACACGAGGCCGTCCGGATCGGCGATCCAGCTCTTCTCGGACTTGGCATAGCAGCAGGTGGTGCGACCTTCCTCGAGCACCGGCTGGTCGGCAGCCTTGAGGCGCGCGTAGACCTGCGAAAGCTCCTCGGTGCTTTCGGACTGGATACCCAAATGCTCGATACCTTCCCGGTCGTCGCTCCCTTGTGAAATGGCAAAATTCACCCGCGGATCTTCGAGCATCCACTTGGCGTAATCGTCCTTCGTCACCGTCGGCGGAGCGCCAAACAATGTCGAATAAAAGCCAATCGAGTTGGCAAGATCGTCAACGGCGACATGGACGTGAAGGCGCTTCATGCGGAATTCCTTTCCGGGATTTGCGTTTCGCAAGCCGCCTCGGCACCGCATCCGGCACCGGCGCAGCAATTCTCCATGAGATAGTCGACCAGCGCGTTCATCGCTTTGTAGTTGGCGCGGTAGATCAGCGACCGGTGCTGCCGTTCCTGAAGGATCAGGCCGGCATTGCGCAGCTGCGCAAGGTGGAAGGACAGCGAGCTGTTCGGGACCCCCAGGGCTTCTGCGATCGCGCCGGCGGCCATCCCCTTGTCGCCTGCCTGGACGAGCAAGCGGAACAAGGCGAGCCGATGTTCCTGGGCGAGCGCTCCAAGCGCATCGATCGCTGAACTGGCCTTCACCGGCGACTCCTCATTTCGATTTCAGTGGAAATATATGATTGGCCACTCGAGTCAAGTTCATTTTCATACATCTCGAAACGAGCCGTTGCGGATTGCGGTTCAAGCGAGCACTGAACCTTCTCGACCTGGTGAACGTGTGGAGCGAGATGCCGACGACAGTAGAGCCCGGCCACGGCATCAGCTTTCGCGAAGCCACTGGCGTGTGGGCGCGAGTAGCGGCGCTGAGCTTCGGTGGCCCGGCCGGGCAGATCGCCGTGATGCATCGGATCCTGGTCGAGGAGAAAAGGTGGATCGGCGAGGAGCGATTCCTCCACGCTCTCAACTATTGCATGCTTCTCCCCGGCCCCGAGGCGCAGCAGCTTGCGACCTACATCGGCTGGCTTCTGCACAAGACCAAAGGCGGCCTAGTCGCCGGCACCTTGTTCATCGTCCCGGGCTTCGTTTCGATCATGGCTTTGTCCTGGCTGTACGCCGGCTTCGGCGATCTTGCGGTGGTCGAGGCCTTGTTCTTCGGGCTGAAGGCGGCGGTGCTTGCAGTGGTCCTCGAGGCGGTCCGGCGGATTGGCGGAAGGGCGCTCAGAAACGGGCCGATGGTGAGTCTTGCGGCCGCTTCCTTTGTCGCCATCTTCTTCTTTCAAGTACCGTTCCCGCTGATCATCCTGGGCGCCGGCCTGATCGGCTATTTCACTATTCGGTTCGGAAGCGCAGCCTTTGCAATGCCGGGTCATGAGCCAGGCTCGGCAGCGGCTCTTCACCCGGATTCAAAGACCGCTCTGGGAAGCGAAATACCGGCCCACGCCACTCCCGGCTGGCGCTGGTCGCTAACGATGTCGTCGGTGCTTTTAATGCTGTGGCTGGCGCCGCTTCTGGTGCTTTTCGCCACGCTCGGGCCTGATGACGTCTTCACCCAGATCGCGGGTTTCTTCTCGCTGATGGCAGTCGTCACTTTCGGCGGCGCCTATGCGGTGCTGGCCTATGTCGCCCAGCAGGCGGTCGAACATTATCACTGGCTAAGCGCGGGCGAGATGCTCGACGGCCTGGGAATGGCGGAGACGACGCCCGGGCCGCTGATCATCGTCACCCAGTTCGTCGGCTTCCTCGGCGCCTTTCGCCAGGCAAGCGGATTGCCGCCGATGCTTGCCGGCACGCTCGGCGCGATCCTGACGACCTGGGTAACCTTCGTGCCCTGTTTCCTGTGGATTTTCC
>JACDCV010000192.1 GCA_013817375.1 Sphingomonas sp. | reverse complement strand
ATTCGCATCCTTCCCTGAGCGTCCAGGCATTGGGACGCCTCTTACGGGGAGGGCGTAGCGCAAGCGCGTAAAGACGGAGTTAGCGCGGGATTAGGAAATTGGTGACGCTGTTTGGTAATCGCGAAGACAGGCGAGGCAGCAAATATCCACAGGCTTTTGCACCGGATCGCCCACAGATCTTTGCGAACGGCCCGATTCTCGGGCTCGACTCGATCGAAGTCCGCGCTAAGATGGTCTCGTGCTTCAGACCTTCGGGTCGGAAGCATGGGAACCCCGCCGGGTCAAACCGGCGGGGTTTACCTTTTCCGGGCCAGGCAATTGCGCCGGCCCCGCCGCCGAATCAGGCGGCCAGCAGCTCCTCCGACTTCGCTTCCGCCTTATCGTCGGCCGCAATCGGCTCGACCGCTTGCGCAGCCGCAGTGACCGCAGGCTTCGCGGCGCGCGCGCGAACGGGAAACAGCCAGCGGGTTACGGCAACGACGAGCCCGAGGCCCATATAGCAGGCGACGATCACTTCCGGATTCCACAGAAGCGCCGCCGCAAAGGGGATTCGAAGCCAGTTGGGGTTGATGCCCAGGTCCTGCCCAACTGCCTCGCACACGCCAAGAATGGTGTCGCCGCGAAGCGGAAGCGAAGGCTCGCGCCCGGCGGCCATTTGCATCCTGGTCTCATTCTCCTGCGCGGTGGCGGTCGACATGATGGAAGAAACTCCTGTTGGCGTTTGTGCCACTTTTAAGAAGCAAGCGGCGTGCCAGATTGATAAACACAACGACCTCAGTCACTTAGGCAGCAGGCTCATTCGAACTTGGTGAAATCCACCTTGCTCAGCACCGCATAGTTGGGAATCCGCACCTCATGCTGCAAGTGCGTTGTTGCACCGCAGCACTTGAATCGTGGCGCCGGCGTCCAAATCTGATAGTGAAGCTCTCGAAACGAAGGAGGCCTGCGCCGTGATGCGGGTGATGCTGAAGTCGAAAATCCACCGGGCGACCGTGACCCAGGCCGACCTCCATTACGTCGGCTCGATCGCGATTGACCTCGCCTTGATGGAAGCCGCCGATTTGATCGACGGCGAGCAGGTGGTGATTGCCGACATCAGCAACGGCGCGCGGCTCGAAACCTATGTGATTCCGGCGCCGCGCGGCAGCAGGATGATCGGGATCAACGGCGCTGCCGCCCACCTCGTCGGCCAAGGCGATCTGGTCATCATCATGAGCTACGCAATGCTCGACGACGCCGAGGCGAAGGCGCTCAAGCCACGGGTCGTCCATGTCGACGACGATAATCGCATCGTCACCCTCGGGTCCGACCCCGGTGAGCCTGTGCCCGGCTCAACCGGCCAGAAGCGGGCGGCCTGAGCAGCGCAACCAGCCGCAGGCACGGTTGTTGTCCCTCCACAAGAACGGAGGGTTCGATGCAGAAACTATTGATCGCGGCGCTTGTCGCCGCCAGCCCAGCTGCGCTTGAAGCGCAGAACGTGGCCCAGCCTGAAGTGACTTTGGGCCCCAATAGCGCCATCCTCAACATAAGCGCCGAGGGCCAGTCGCAGCGAACGCCGGACATTGCGATGTTCTCGGCCGGTGTCGTCACCCAGGCGCAGACCGCGGCCCAGGCCATCGCCGACACAGCCGCAGGATGGACTCGGTAATAGCGGCCCTGAAGCGAGCCGGCATCGCCGACCGCGACATCCAGACGTCGGCGATCAACCTCTCGCCCCGCTATACCGACCCCGAGCGTGATGCGCAGATCCGGGCGCGGACTAGCGGCCAACCGTATATTCCGCCCGACGACAGCGCTCGCCGGATCATCGGCTACGAAGCGCAAAACACCGTCCAGGTCCGGGTTCGAAACCTCGCCAACATGGGCCGGGTTATCGACACTCTCGTTTCGGTCGGCGCGAATGAGGTCAACGGTCCCAATTTCACGCTCGACGAACCCAAAGCGGCGCTCGACGAGGCGCGGCTCGAGGCGGTAACCGAAGGCCGCCAGCGCGCCGAGCTCTACGCCAGGGCAGCCGGGATGAAGGTCGCGCGGATACTGTCGATCAGCGAGGGTGGCGGCAATCATCCAGTCCAGCAGATTTTCGTTACCGGCACCCGCTCCGCGAGAGCACCGGCGCCGCCGCCAACTCCAGTCGCTCCGGGCGAGCTCACTCTTGGAGTCAATGTGTCGATGCAGTTCGAGCTGGTCCGCTAGCGGACGCGAAGGCTGCCCAGGATCCCGCGAAGCAGCTGGTTGCCGATCTGGCGGCCGACGGAGCTGGCCATTGCCCGGCCCGCCGACTGGAACATCTTGTCGGCCATGCTCGGCTTTGCAGCCTCTCGCTCACGCTGTTTCTCGAGCTTCTCGGTGTCCGCCTGCTGCTTTGCCGCGGTTTCGGTCTGAACCGCCGCTTCGGCTCGGGCGGCGAGCATCTCGTGAGCGGATTCGCTATCGACCAGCTCGTCATATTTCGCGCCGACCGAATCGCTGGCGACGAAGGTCGCCCGCTCCTCTGGAGTGAGAGTGCCCACCCTTGAGCCCGGCGGCTTGATCAATATCCGCTGGACCGGCGATGGTGACCCGTCGGCGAGAAGCAGCGACACGAGCGCCTCGCCGACCTTGAGCTCGGTGATCGCCCGCGCGACGTCGATGGCGGGATTTGGCCGGAAGGTGTCGGCAGCCGATTTCACCGCCCGCTCGTCGCGCGGAGTGAAGGCGTTCAACTTGTGCTGGATCCTGTTTCCAAGCTGCCCCGCAACCTTGTCGGGAATGTCGATCGGATTCTGGGTGATGAAATAGACGCCGACCCCCTTGGAGCGGATCAGGCGCACCACCTGCTCGACCTTTTCGAGGAGGCCGGCGGGGGCATCGCTGAACAAGAGGTGCGCCTCGTCGAAGAAGAAGCAGAGCTTGGGTTGTGGCAGGTCGCCGACTTCCGGCAGATGCTCGAACAGTTCGGACAAAAGCCACAAGAGGAAGGTGGAATAGAGCCGCGGGCTTTGCATCAGCCGGTCGGCGGCGAGGATGTTGACGAGACCGCGCCCTTCCTCGTCGGTGCCGAGCAAATCGCCAAGCTCCAGTGCCGGTTCGCCGAAGAATTTGTCTCCGCTTTGGGCCCTGAGCTGCAGCAGCGAGCGCTGGATCGCCCCGACCGACTGTTTCGACACATTGCCATATTCGAGTG
>JACDCV010000191.1 GCA_013817375.1 Sphingomonas sp. | reverse complement strand
GAATCTCCGACGAAATTCTCATAATAGCAGGGGCCGGCGGACGGCATCAGATAAGCAAGCACGCTGCCGATCCCGATCCAGATCGCGGCCCAGCTCAAAAGATACTGGTTGCGCAGCTTGTAGGTCGAACTCGGAAGCCAGGCGCAGGCGATGACTCCGACCGACATTGGCACGAACCAGGCATGGTAGGCGCGGTCGATAAACCAGGTCGAGCCGGGCGAGCCGAACAGGGCATGCGTGATCTTCCACGGGTCCGTGCCCAGGAACAGCTGGCGGTCGAACTCGGCAAACAGCGGATCGTAATGAAAGCCGGCGAGCGGAAGAACCATCTGCTTGAACGCGTTGAACGAAGCGATCAGCACCGCGAACAACACAGGCGGCCACACCATCGAAATGAAGCGGTCGCGCTCCCACCGGTCACGGACGCCGGCCAGGATCACCACGAACGGGCTTGGCGCGGGCATATTGTTCTTCGGCCGGTGGCGGTAGATCAGGAGCAGAGCCGCAAACAGGCCGAAACCCACCCACAAAGAGAAGCTCGCGCGCAGATAAAAGAACAAAAGTTGGGAAAAGTCGGCCAGCGGAATACGTCCGGTCGCAAGCACCAGCACCATGTAGGTTCCAACCAGCGCAGCCCCCGCAGTCGCGGCTTTCACTTCACGACTGTCGCGCATCCGCAAGCTCACCTCCCGCACAGTGGCGGACTAGGGGATCAAGGTTAACGAAACGCTAGAAGCGGGATTCTCTCATGAACCTCGCATACATGCCTTAGGCTTTCTCCAGCGCCTTGGGCCTGGCCGAGGTCTTACGGTAGCGCTCCTCCGCCTCGCTCATATAATCGCGGGTGATCGGCAGCGTGCGCCGGTTGCGGATATACTGGACCTGGTAATTGCAGCCGGCTCCGCTCTCGAACATCACGATTCCTCCGGCGAGGTAGAATTCCCACATCCGGAAAAAGCGCGCGTCGTACATTTCCTCGATCTTCTCGCGCGCCTCGAAGACGCGCTCCAGCCAGTGCCGAAGAGTATAGGCATAGTGTAGCCGGAGCGTTTCGAGGTCGCTCACCATCATTTGCGACTTCTCGCTTGCGGCAGTCATCTGGCTCAGCGACGGCACGTGATAGCCCGGGAATATCCACTTGGCGGTGAACGGGTCCGCCTTTTTCGAGATTCCGAACTTCCCGATCGTGTGCAGGAGCATAACTCCGTCGCGCTTCAGCAGACGCCGGCATGCGGCAAAGAATTCGTCATAATATTCCAGCCCGACGTGCTCGAACATTCCAACCGAGACGATCCGATCGAACTCGCCCTGCAGCACTCGATAATCGATCAGCTCAAACCGCACATGGTCGGAGACGCCCGCTTCGTCCGCCCGCCGGCGTGCGACGCGCAGCTGGTCTTCGGACAAGGTGATGCCGAGCACATCCACTTTCGCTACCTGGTGCAGGTAGATTGCAAGCCCGCCCCAGCCGCAGCCGATATCGAGAACCTTCTGCCCCGGCTGGAGGTACAGCTTTGAGGCGATGTGCGCCTTCTTGTCCCACTGGGCCTGCTCGAGGTCGTTGTCGGGGGACGTGAAATAGGCGCAGCTGTACTGGCGATCGGAATCGAGGAAGAGTTCGTAGAGGTCATCGCCTAGGTCGTAATGGTGCGCGACGTTGCGCCTCGCCCGCTTCGTGTCGTTGCGGCTGAACAGCCGCTTGAGCTTCCTCTTGCCGGGGTTCAGTAGCTTGCGGGCGGGCCTACCCTCTTCCCAGGGGTTCGAGCCCATGACCATTTGGAGCAGATCGAGCGCCGTTCCGTTCTCGATGATGAGTCGGCCGTCCATATACGCCTCGCCGACGCCGAGCCGCGGGTTCTTGAGAACGTCGAACGCAACCTTCCGGTCGGCGATCCGGAGCGTCAGCGACTTCCCGCCGCCGGGACCGTAGGTCTCTGGCTCCTTGCCCGGTTCGATGATGGTGATCGTGCCGGCGGTCAGCAATCTGTCGATCATTGTGCCGATCATTGACATCTGCGCTTTCCCATACTCGCCTACAATTCACGAAGACTAACGCCAGCAGCGACTGTCCGTCCACCGCTTAGAGCAAGTCAGGCGCTCTTCCGCTTGCGTTCGCTTGCGGTCTTCAGCTGGCCGCAGGCGGCGTCGATGTCGCGGCCGCGCGGCGTCCGGACCGGCGCCGAAATCCCGCCTTCGAAGACGATATTGCTGAACGCCCGCACCCGCTCGTCGCTCGAACATTCGTAAGCGGCCCCGGGCCAGGGGTTGAACGGGATCAAATTGACCTTGGCCGGAAGCTTGTACTTGCGGATCAGCCGGACGAGCTCGCGCGCATCCGCGTCGCTGTCGTTCTTGTCCTTGAGCATCACATATTCGAACGTGATCCGGCGGGCATTGTTGGCGCCCGGATAAGCGGCGCAGGCTTCGAGCAATTGCTCGATCCCGTACTTGCGGTTCAAGGGCACGATCTCGTCGCGCACTTCCTTGGTAACCGCGTGAAGCGATACCGCAAGATTGACCCCGATCTCGGCTCCGGCCCGGGCCATCATCGGGACCACGCCCGAAGTCGACAAAGTGATCCGGCGCTTCGACAGGCCGAGCCCGTCACCGTCCATCACGATCTTCAGCGCGTCGCGGACATTGTCGAAATTGTAGAGCGGCTCGCCCATGCCCATCATCACGATGTTGGTGAGCATCCGCCCTTCGGGCTGCGACGGCCACTCGCCGAGCGAATCCCGCGCCAGCATCACCTGGCCGACGATTTCCGAGCGGTCGAGGTTGCGCACCAGCCGCATCGTCCCGGTGTGGCAGAAGGTGCAATTGAGGGTGCAACCGATCTGGCTCGACACGCACAGGGTGCCGCGGTCGGCGTCGGGGATGAACACCATCTCGAATTCATTGCCGTCGTCGGTCCGAAGAAGCCATTTGCGGGTGCCGTCGGAGGAGACCTGAGCCTCGACGACGTTGGGCCGCGAAATCGCGAAATGCTCCTCCAGCCACGGCCGCTGAGCCTTGGCGATGTCGGTCATCGCTTCGAAACCGGTGGCCCCGCGATTGTAGATCCAATGCCACAATTGCTTGGCTCGAAGCTTTGCTTGGCGTGGCTCCAGGCCTTTTTCCTCGAGCGCCTGGCGAAGCTCGTCCTTCGACAGCCCGACAAGGTCGGTGC
>JACDCV010000190.1 GCA_013817375.1 Sphingomonas sp. | reverse complement strand
TGCCGATCCCGCCTTCAGCGGCCATATAGCGGCTGTCGAGGCTGTCGTCGCGGTTGTCGCCCATCAGGAACAATCGGCCGGCCGGGACCTTCGTCGCCGCCATGGTGTCGGCGACGCCCCCCTCAACCTGGTCGATCACCGTGTAGCTTGCGCCGCCGGGAAGCGTTTCGCGGTAGGTCGGATAGACGCAGGCCCGGTCCTCGCCGCTCCCGCTCACCATTGCCGTCGCTCCACCGACGACCCGGCATGGGCTGTTTGGCGAAATCGGGATCGCAAGCGGCTTCATGTCGCCGCGCGGGACGGGCCGGCCGTTGAGGATCAGTCGGCCGTTGGCGACTTCGACAGTGTCTCCGGGAAGGCCGATCACGCGCTTGACGAGATCGTCCCCCTGTCCGCTGGGCGAAGCGAAGACGACGACGTCGCCGCGCTCGGGCAGGTTCGACGGGATTCGGCCCTCGATCGGCGGGAACTGGAACGGGAAGCTGTAGCGCGAATAGCCATACGGCCATTTGGCGGCGGCCACATAGTCGCCGATGAACAGGGTCGGGAGCATCGATCCCGACGGGATGCTGAAAGGCGCGACCACCAGGCTTCGGACCGCCCAGGCAATCAAGGCGACGATAAGGACGAACCGGATCAGCCCGCCACGCTCGGATTTTTCGGACTTGCGGGCTCTGGCCATCGGCCGCTTCTTTGAGGCGCGGCGAGCCGACGTCAAGCTATGGCAATATCGCACACCTCCACTATGAGGCTCGCCGATGCGCAAGGACGCCTGGAAGCCAATCGACGAGCATGTGCTCAGGACTCTCGAGCAATTGTTCGAGGATGAGCCCGACCGGCTGTGCAGGCTCACCAACGAAGTCGCCGGCCTCTATTTCGACTGGTCGAAAACCCATCTGAACGGGGCACTGATTGAGAGCTTCGCGGCGCTTGGCGAGGCGAGGGGCTTTGCCGCTGCCCGCGACGCCTTGTTCGCTGGCGAGATCGTCAACATCACGGAGAACCGCAGCGCCGACCATGTCGCCGAACGTGGCTCGGGCGAAGCCGGCGCCGTGCAGCTCGCAGCGTCGCGGCGGCTGCGGATGCGCGCACTGATCGACGCGGTCGAAGCCGGTGCGTTCGGCGATGTCACCGGCATCTTGCACATCGGAATCGGCGGATCGGCGCTGGGGCCGGCGCTTCTTGTCGATGCGCTCGGGCGCACAACGGCCAAGGCGCGGGTCCGCTTCCTGTCCAACATCGACCCGCAGGCCTTCGAGCAGGCGGCGCAGGCGCTCGACCCCGCGACGACCCTGATCGTGGTCGTGTCGAAGACCTTCACCACCGCTGAGAGCCTGTCCAACCTCGACGCCGCCTTGGACTGGCTTCGCGGCGGCGGGATTGCCGACCCCTATGGCCGGGTTATCGCCGTCACTGCGGCGCCGGAGGCTGCGATCGCGGCCGGAATCGACGAAAGCCGGATCCTGCAATTTTCCGAAGCCGTCGGCGGCCGTTATTCGCTGTGGAGCTCGGTGTCGGTGTCCGCGGCGCTGGCGCTGGGCTGGGAATCGTTCGAGGAGATGCTCGAGGGGGCTGCCGAAATGGACCGCCATTTCCGCTTCACCGAGCCGGCGAAGAACGTCCCACTGATCGCCGCCTTCGCCGACCTTCTCTACACCCAGAGGCTCGGCTGCCAGACACGGGCGGTGTTTCCCTATGACGAGCGTCTCGGGCTGCTGGTGCCTTACCTGCAGCAGCTGGAGATGGAATCGAACGGCAAGTCGGTAACCGCCGCCGGAGAGCCGGTCGGCCGCCCGACGTCGCCGGTCGTCTGGGGCGGGGTGGGCACCGACGCCCAGCATGCGGTGTTCCAGCTCCTCCACCAGGGCACCGCAGTGGTTCCGGTCGAGTTCGTCGCCGTCGCGCAAGACGACGGCCCGCTCGTCGACCACCATCGCCAGCTGCTGCTCAACGCCTTTGCGCAGGGCGCCGCCTTGATGAGCGGCCGGACCAGCGACGACCCGCACCGGACCTATGCCGGCAACCGGCCAAGCGCGACGATCCTTCTTGATCGGCTGGATGCGCGAACGCTCGGCGTACTCCTCGCTTTCTACGAGCACCGGACTTTCGCTTGTGCGGTCCTCCTTGGCATCAACCCCTTCGACCAGTTCGGCGTAGAGCTTGGCAAGGAGATTGCGAGCGAACTCTCGGATGGCGCCGATGCTCAGTCGCTGGACCCGTCGACCAGATCGCTCATCGAAAGGGCAGCGATCTGATGGCAGACTTCGACCTGTTCGTGATCGGCGCCGGATCGGGCGGCGTTCGGGCGTCGAGGGTCGCGGCGGCCTATGGCGCGAAGGTTGCGGTGGCCGAGGAATATAGAGTCGGCGGCACCTGCGTGATCCGCGGCTGCGTGCCCAAGAAGCTGCTCGTCTACGGAGCGCATTTCGCCGAGGACCTCGAAGATGCGGCAATGTTCGGCTGGGACATCCCCAAAAAATCGTTCGACTGGCCGGTGCTTCGCGACAATGTCCTTGCCGAAGTCTGCCGGATCGAGGCCGCCTACACCGACACGCTAACCAATCATGATGTCGAGATTTTCAACGAGCGAGCGGTCCTGACAGGACCCAATTCGGTCCGTCTGGCGTCCGGTCGCGAAATCATCGCCGACAAAATCTTGATCGCCGCAGGCGCTCGCCCGCTGATGCCCAGGATCGCGGGGATCGAGCATGCCATCAGCTCGAACGACGTTTTCAATCTCGAGGAAGTGCCGAAGCGGATCGTGATTGTCGGCGGCGGGTATATCGCCAATGAATTCGCCGGCGTTTTCAACCAGCTCGGTTCGACCGTCATCCTGGTCAACCGGACCGACGTGCTTCTTCGCCACTATGATCAGCAGATCGTCGACCGGCTGCTGCAAATCTCGGTTCGCAAGGGCATCGACTTCAAGTTCAATTCGACGATCGAAACTGTCGAGCGGCTGGGCAGCGGCCGGCTGAAGCTGACAATGACCGGCTGCGACGATCTGGAGGCCGACCAATTGCTGTTTGCAGTCGGACGAAGGCCCAACATCGAAGGGCTCGGCTGCGAGGATGCAGGGGTCGAGGTCACCGACCGGTGCTCGATCAAGGTGGATGAGGACAATTGCACTTCGGTGGACTCGATTTTCGCCATCGGAGACGTGACCGACCGG
>JACDCV010000189.1 GCA_013817375.1 Sphingomonas sp. | reverse complement strand
TGACACCATGGCCCATTACAGAAGTGGACATTAGCGCAACTCAGCCTTCAGGTTGCCCTCCAATTTGTCGATGAGCGGGCATCCGGCATCATCTCCCGCATCGCAAGCTCGAACGGTCGTCGCCAACGCGCGCTCCATCCGACGAAGATCAGCGATGCGCGATCGCACGTCGTGCAGGTGGACGGCGGCGAGATCGCGGGCTTCGGCGCAACTTTCGTGCCCGCCTGCCGCGAGGTCGAGCAATGCGCGCACCTCCTTGATTGAGAAGCCCAGTTCGCGAGATCGGCAGACAAAGACAAGTCGCGCGACATCGGTCGTGTCGTAGGAACGGTACCGACCTTGCCGGAGCGCCACCGGTAGCAAGCCGATCCGCTCATAATAGCGAATGGTTTCGATGTTCGCGCCGGTGCGCTGGGCCAGATGGCCGATAGTCATGGACGGCGAATGCATCGGCTTCGCTTTCTGGAAATAAACTGCTTGAGTCTGTAGCTACTACAGACGGTATGAGGCCAGTCGAGCAATCTCAAGGAGTTCTCGATGACCGACGTTTCATCCGTGGATGGGAGTGCGCCAGCACCACCACCCAATTCTTCCGGCGCGGCGCTTCTAACGATAGGCGGACTCGCTGCCGCGTTTGGCGTCGCTGCCTGCTGCGCCCTTCCGCTAGTTCTGATTAGCTTGGGCGTCGGCACCGCCTGGCTTGGCGGAATCGCGTCGGTCGCCACGCCGAACCGGACCCTACTTCTAGTATTTGCGACGCTGGCGCTCGTCGGGGGAGCTATCCTCTTGTGGCGGCAGCAGCGTCACGCGGCGAGATGCGGGCCAAATGGGGTGTGCACACCGCCGGGGGTTCGCGTCCTGACGCTCGTCGGCCTGATCGTCGGCGTGGTGCTGCTGGTTGTGGGCTATCTCTATGTCTGATGCAGTGCCAATCCTTCAATCGACGATCACCTGCCCGAAGTGCGGGCACTCAGCCGTTGAAACCATGCCGACCGACGCCTGCCAGTTCTTTTACGACTGCACTGGCTGCGGCTTCCTGCTCCGTCCGAAGCAGGGCGATTGCTGCGTCTTCTGCTCCTACGGAAGTATGCCCTGCCCGCCGATCCAGGCCGATGTTTCGGGAGCGGGTTGCTGCTGATCAGCGAATCACATGGAGGCTAGCATGAGCGAACCCTACGACCTGATTGTGATCGGCTCGGGCACCGCCGCCCAAGTTGCCATTGCTCGGGTGCGCGAAAGAGGCTGGCGCGTCGCCGTAATCGATCACCGGCCGTTCGGTGGGACCTGCGCGCTGCGTGGCTGCGACCCAAAGAAGATGCTGGTCAGCGGCGAAGAGGCGGTGGATGCCGCGCGCCGCATGCAGTCGCACGGCATCGAAGGTGAACTGCGCATCGACTGGCCTGCGCTGATAGCGTTCAAACGAAGCTTCACCGACCCGATTCCGGCAAAACAGGCCGAGCGTTATGCTGATCTCGGGGTGGATGCCTATCATGGCCTCGCCCGGTTCACCGCTCCGGACAAAATTGAAGTCGAAGGGTGCGAGCTTGTCGGTCGTCACATCCTGATTGCGACGGGCGCTAGTCCGGTTCCGCTTGGCATCCCTGGCGACGAGTTGATTTCGACCAGCGACGATTTCCTTGAGATCGAATCCTTGCCGCGCCGCATTGCGCTGATTGGGGGCGGATACATCGCCGCGGAGTTTTCGCACCTTGCCGCCAGGTCCGGGGCGCAGGTAACGATCCTTCAGCGCGGTGCGCGCCTGCTACCTCAGTTCGATGGCAATGTCGTCGGGTGGCTGATGCCGTCGTTCAATGCGCTTGGAATTACGGTCCACACCGGCGTTACCGCCAACAGAGTCACGCGCACAAAAGAGGAGCTGACGGTTCACGCGACCTCCCCGAAAGGCGCGCAAATCGCCGTCATCGCCGACCTCGTAATTCACGCAGCAGGGCGGGTTCCGGAACTTGCAACACTTGACCTCGAGGCAGGCGATGTGGCCGTCCATCAGGGTCGGCTAAAACTGACGCAAGGCCTGCAAAGCGTGTCAAATTCGCGCGTCTACGCTGCGGGTGACGCCGCCGGAAGCGGACCCCCGCTAACCCCGGTGTCGAGCCACGATGCGAAGATCGTCACGGCGAACATGCTCGACGGTGCGGACGCTCGGCCCGACTACCGCGGCGTGCCGAGCGTCGCCTTTACCGTGCCGCCAATCGCCGCGGTCGGGCTCAGCGAAGCCGATGCGCACGCCAAGAGACTTCGGTTCAGGGTGAACGCCGCCTCCGTCCCCAAGTGGTTCACCGCCCAGCGTCTTAACGAAGCGGTCTATGGCTACAAAGTCCTTATCGAAGAGGATACCGACGTGATCCTCGGCGCGCATCTCGTCGGGCCAAGCGCGGATGAGGTGATCAATCTGTTCGCCTTGGCGATGCGGAACGGACTCACGGCTCAAGCCCTTCGCGACACAATGTTCGCGTATCCAACAGCTGCCTCCGACGTCGGCTACATGCTCGTTTGAACTTGCCAATGAATGTCCGCTTTGGGTCGGTTTCGGACAATAGCGCCTGGCGCCCGTTTTTCGTTGCAAAGCGGACGCTTCGGGCCACATGGTAACTGGTTGGATCCAGGGCAGCCCCATGGCGGAAAAGCAATTCGCGGTCATTTACCGGTGGTCCGTCTGCGCCGAGCATGAAGAATATTTTCGGCAGAGGTGGCGGGCCGGCACGCTGCGTTTGAAAGACGAGTTTGGAGCGCTTGGCTCCTGTCTCACCAGAGCAGAGAATGGCGATTTCGTCGCGTTCGCGCGCTGGCCCAGCGAAGCTGCGCGAGATAGAGCCTTCGCAGCTACTCAGCCACTAGAGCCTTGGCCCGGCATTCGCAGCATCGAAGAAACGAGGCTGCAGGTTGAGGAGGATCACCTTACGAAGGTCTGCTAGTGCATCCAATGTCCGCAATGGGTCGATTTCAGTCGCGGACGGGAAGGGTCGATTGCCGCCGGTCCGGTTTGGGTGGAAAATGGACACTAACCGGCTCACGCCTCAACTCATCTAGACTTCTGTCTCGTCCGCGCAGGCGCAAAGCTCCTGCATTCGCCGTGCATGATCTTCCGGGGCATCGGGCGCACCTTCATCAGGGATGTCTCCGGCCAGGTGCTCGGTTTCGACGGAGGCGCCTTCGGTA
>JACDCV010000047.1 GCA_013817375.1 Sphingomonas sp. | reverse complement strand
TCGTGTCTCGCGCCGCCATCGTAAATCACCGCCAGCGCCAGCAACCGTCGAACCTGGTTCGCATGCCCGCTCAAACGCGCCAGCCGCCGGAGTCTCTCCCCGTCAAAATCACCCCGCAACCCAACCGCTGACGCCATCGCAAACCTCCCACAGCTTGCAATGTTGAATCAGATCATAGCCGCTTTGGGAATCCCCCGTGTTGAGTCAGAGCCCAAGGGACTTGGTATAATAACCGACGAGCCGACCTAATGTCCGCTTTCGACCCATTGCGGACATTGCAAGCGATTGACTGCGGTTGCTGATTGCTGCCTCAAAACACAGCGTGCGATAATCCCATGAGCTGGCGTTGCTTAGCACTCAAAGGCATACACGCGATCGGTCTGGATTTTCTCTTTCGGCGTCATTCCGTATGATACCAGCAGGTCGCGTGCCTTCTTGATGAACTCGGAGTGCGCATCGCTGAAGGCCTTTTCCTCGACCATGATCACCGGCCTGTGTCGCAGGATCGTTTCGCGCGCTCCCACGAGAGCTGGATATTCAGCGCCTTGGATGTCGAGCTTGATCAAGTCCACGGCGTCGAAGTGGAAGCTGTCTATGGTTCTCACTTGCACTTCAATGATCCTACCTGGCTTGAGCCGCAGCCCCTGTGGTGTGATCACCTGCGGGTGATTGCAGATGAAGGATCCTCCAGATGTCTTCATACTGTACATCTTTAGAACGCCCGGTTCGTCGGCGATCGCAAACGGTTCGATCCGAACCTTCGGTGGAACGTTGAACGCAAGGCACTCCCTCGTCGAGGGAATTGGCTCGAATGCCACGACGTCATCGAACCTGCTTGCAAAGTCGCGTGCGAAGATGCCCACATTCGCGCCGACGTCCAAGGCACGGCGCGAGCGCTTCACATAAGCATAGGCCGCATCTCGATCCCGCTGCCCATATTCGCTGACCAAGTCACCGTAACGAGCGAATTTTCTCCCATCGGGAAAAGAGAAGCCCCCAATCTCCATCACCATGAGCATTCTCCAAAGCGGCTAGCTGATGCGATCTCATTGCGGACCAGCGAGGAGTCAAACTTGCCGCCCTCGCGTGTCCGCTTTCCACCCATTGCAGACATTAGCAAGCGCCGAAGTACGCTATTTGGACAGCTCTTCAATCCGCTTCAGGATCGCCGTTTCTTCCTTGTAGATGTCTATCGGCTCACCGACAGACACCCTCGATTCCTCTTTGCCTGTAAACGTGCCGAGGTAGCGCGAAGTAGGGCTATTGAAGTGCAGTCGGGCAACGGTCTTGCGATTGTTGTCGTCCAGCAAGACGGCGCAATATGACTTGGCGTCTCGCATCACGAGCCGCTTGGGATCGACCACCCGAGACGCAATGGCGCGGATGATGTTGAATCCGTCGACCTCCTCCTGCGTCGTGATTGTTGCCTCGGTGGGAGCGCCGCCATCCTCCTGTTCTTCCTCGGAGGGGTTGGTCGCGGTCAGTGCTGACTTCAGCCGCTCGCTGACCTTGTCTCGGATGAGGGACGAGACAGAGCTGACGATCAGCGATCTGAAGCTCTCCTTCACTTGCGTCGTCATACGGCCCGGCGACACCTTCGCGGCAATGAGCCGAACAAACTCTTCGGACGGTTCCTGAAACTCGGCCTGGAGCGCGTTGTAGACCAGCGAGTGCAATTTGAGGTTGCCAGCCACCTGCACAATCTTCTCGATGTCGAAGGCGTGTTTGGTGAACCCCTCAAGCGTCCTAACGTCCTGCTTCCGCACGTTGTCGAGCTGCAACGTGAAGAACGGTTTGTCGTCCATCTTGTTGGGTGAGTCGATGTCGGAGAAGAACTTATACACGACGCCGTTGGTGAGAATGGCGACACGCGCATCTGTGGTCGAGAAATAACGGAACAGTTGTGATGCGTTGGCTAGGCTCAGCTCCGAGTTGGCAGGCTTGCACTCGATCAGAATCTTGATCTTGCCGTCTTCGCAGATCGCGTAGTCTACCTTCTCGCCCTTTTTAGTCCCGACGTCGCAGGTGAACTCGGGGACGACCTCGCCAGGATTAAAAACATTGTAGCCCAGCGCTTGCAGGAAGGGCATCACAAGAGCGGTTTTTGCCGCTTCCTCAGTAAGTAGCACTTCCCGATGGTCCCGAGCCTTCTTACTCAGCTCGGCAATACTGGCTTCAAGCTCTATGCAACGTCCCCTGATCGATCCGAGCTTCCTCAGCCTATCTGATTGCACACATCACGCACAGTGCGTTTTCGCGGCGGCGATCAAGAAGCGTTCATTCCCAAAGCGGGCTCTGCTAACTAGCAAAGCGCCGCTCCAGCGCGCGCAACGGTAAATTGAGGAGGGTTTATGCGCTTCGACGAACCTGACGTGCGAGAAGGCTACCGGCGAGGCGCTCGTGACTGCTACGAAAGTGCTCTTGGTGGCCTGAAGCCTCGTCAAATCCGTGAGATTGAAGGGTGGCTAAATGAACTCGACGCCTGGCAGGATGGCGAGCCTCCTCCGGCCCCTCTCGGCATGGCTCACTTCTAAAAAAGGAGCCGCCTGCTTGCCGCTGGACCGCATAAAGGTAATTTTCGAGGTCGGCGATATTGTTCGTGAGTTTGCCGATGGAGGGGCTTTTGACCCCCCTGTTTTTCATACTTATTCCGTACGAAGCCCACAGCGAGACGCTAAGTCTTTGAAAAGATGGCGCACCCAAGAGGATTCGAACCTCTGGCCTCTGCCTTCGGAGGGCAGCGCTCTATCCAGCTGAGCTATGGGTGCGTGGGCCAGCGACTTAGCGATGGCGGCCGCTAGCGGCAAGGAGCAGAAAGGAATTGTGTCAGCAAGTCGTGGAGCCCTGCTCGAGCCGAGCCGACCACCATTCCGACATGACCGGACGGCACCTGGACGGTCTCGCCGGCAGGAGCGGTTGCAGCGGGAGTGATCCTGTCGCTTGCCGAAGTGATGTTGAGAAGCGGGCAGTCGAGGTCAGCGTCGATCCGGTTGCCGCTTACTCGCCATTCGCTGCAGCCGGGCAGATCGGCGTCGAACAAATCTTCCATCAGCTCGCGCGCCGCCGGAAAGGGGAGGGCCTCGCCCTCATTCGCCCAATCCTCGAGCGTCACGAAGCGAAGCGCCTGCGGGCCGCCGGGTTCGAGCTCGGCAAAGCGCGCGAACTTGGTCACGGTGCGCCGCGGGTCGAGCGACCAGAAGGCGCCCTGAAGCACTTCCATCGGCAGCATGCCGAACTTTTGTGCCGCAGGCCGGGCGCTTTCCCACAGCCGAGCAAGCGATATGCGGGCGTCCGCAGGGTAAGCGGAAAAACTCCAGGGCGCCGCCAGTGTCGCCACTCGCTCGACCGGTATCAAATTGGCTGCGGCAACAGCCATCGTGCCGCCAAGACAATAGCCGACCAGCGCGGGCTTTGCGTCGAGCTGGCGAAGAAGCGGAAGCAGCAGCTCCTGGATATGCCCGCCAAGGTCGAGGTCGCGCCTTCCGGCTGCCGGCCCCCACTCCAGCAGGAGCGCGTGCCGGTCCATCCGGGCGATCGCGGCCGCCAAGGATGTGTCCGGGTCGAGGTCGAGAATGCCTGGCGGATTGATGAGCGATGGCACGAGAACGACGGGCGCGCCGCGACCTCCGCAATCCCGAAGAGTCGCCGAGCCTGCACTGGCGATGGACGTGCGCTTCGGGGTTGTTCGTGTCCGCGGCGCCTGCTCGTAGCGCGCGAGGCCGTCGAGCGCCTTTGCCGCAAGCTCCGGATCGGTCTCCGATACCCTCCGGACCAGCTCGAGAAACAGGGGCAGCGGCCGCGGCGCATGGTTTTGTTGCACCGCACACTTGGCGTCTGTTACTCTGTCCTGGAAGTCATCGGAGCGGTTCATGGGTAAATCTGGCGACAAGGTGACGATCAAGAAGTACGCGAACCGGCGGCTCTATGACACCGAAAGTTCGTCTTACATCACGCTTGACCGGCTTGCCGAGATGGTTCGGCAGGGCCGCGAGTTCGAAGTCGTCGACGCCAAGTCGGGCGACGATATCACTCGCCAGGTGCTGACCCAAATCATCGTCGATGAGGAGTCGCGCGGAAGCACGATGCTTCCGGTGAGCTTTCTGAAGCAGCTGATCGGCCTCTACGGCAATTCGATGCAGGCGGTGGTTCCACAATATCTCGAAGCCGCAATGGACGCCGTCAAGCGCAACCAGCAGGCGATCGGCGACACGTTCGCGGGCAATGCGTTCGCCGACATCGCCAAGCGCAACATGGAGATATTCAAAGGTGCCGGCCGCGGGTTCGGGGCAGGCTCGAAAGAAGCCGGAGCGGCATCGGAAAAGGAGCTGGATGAACTTCGCTCCGAGCTTGCGAAGCTTCAGGAAAAAGTCGAACGCCTGAGCAAATGAGACAGACAGTTTTCGCCGCCGCCGCGGCTTTCGCGCTTTCGATTTGCGCCCCCGCCGCTTCGCAGGCTACCGTCGAGACCAACCTCGACCAATATCCGGCGATATCGGGCACCTGGTTGTATCGGCCGTTCGCGGGAGGAAGCGAATCCTTGTTCAGGGACGGCGCCCAGGCGCAACGCCTGGCCATTCGCTGCAACCGAGCGACTCGAGTCGTTTCGATCGTCCGCTCCGCGGTGCCGGCAGCAGCTCCGACATTGTCGATCTGGACCAGCTCAATGGCGCGAAGCCTGCCGTCGCGATTCGACGCTGCCCGCAATTTGAGCGCCGATCTCAATGCCCGCGATCCGCTCCTCGACGCGATCGCCTACAGCCGCGGCCGTTTCGCCACTGCTGCGGCGGGCGCTCCGATGGCCACTATTCCGACGTCGCCGGAAGCGGTTCGAGTGATCGAAGACTGCAGGAGTTGATCGCGCTGGGGTGAGTCGGCCAAAGCGCGAAGTCGAAGAGAATTGCGCAATCTGGTTTGCATTACAAGACTTGTAGTGGAGCGCTCGATTCTTCATTCTCGTATCAGCTTCAACGCAGCGAAAGGAGGTGATCCGATGTCTCATGGTTCAGCAGAGAGGTCGGAGGAGGTCGTTCGCACGCCCTAGTGGCTGAACGGCCGGACACCTTCGGCCGCTGACCATGTTCGAGGGGATCGCTGCACTGCAGCGGTCCCCTTTAACGTATGCATCTGCCGCCTTCCTTGCCCGCCCTGGGCGTTGTAACGGAACTCTCTTTCGTTTCGTGTGTCTAATAAGTGAGAAAAAAGGGAGGTTTGCGAATGGCGAAATCCACCAAGCGCTCAGGATCGGCGAAATCATCCAAGTCGACTTCGTCGAAGAAGGACAATACGGTCGACAAGCTCGCCAAGGCGGCAATGAGCAAGGAAATGCTCGCGGCCGGCCTGGCCGCAGCTGCAGCCGCGATTAGTGCCAGCCCCAAAGCGCGCAAGGCGATCAAGGACGCGGGCATGGAAGCCGCGGACACCGCGAGCAACGCCGCCAACTCGGTAATGTCGAGCGCAACCAGGCTCGGCGCTCTGATCGCCGAAGCGGTCAGCGATGCAGCGCAGCGCGTGATGTCCGGCAAATGGCCGGACGAGGGCGGGTCTTCCAGAAGCACCGGCACTTCGGGCCGCAAGTCGGCCGCGCGAAGCACCAGCGCACGCTCGACCAAGAGCGGCGCAAGCAAGGCGAAGAAGAGCTCGACGGCACGCAAGCCGAGCAACGCGAAATCTACCGGCCGCGCAACCGCGAGCAAGACCAGTGCAACGAAGAGCGGCACTGCAGCCAAGCGCCGAACGACGAAGCGCAGCACCACCCGGTCGACCTCGTCGCGCGGACGCGGCGGAACCACAAGCGGTTCGGGCGGCGGCGGAAGTTCGAGCTAGGCGGCTTCGCCGGCGAACTGCAATCGGGCGAGGCTCGCATAGAGCCCGTTCGCCTTCGTCAGTGTCTCGTGAGTGCCCTGCTCGACGATCCGGCCGCCTTCCAGGACAATGATCCGGTCGGCGGCCCGGGTCGTCGCGAGCCGGTGCGCGATGACAATTGTGGTCCGGGTCTTGATCAGCCGCTCGAGCGCTTCCTGGACAAGCTGTTCGCTGTGCGCATCGAGCGATGATGTGGCTTCGTCGAGCAGAAGCAGCGGCGCATCGCGAAGAAGCGCCCGGGCGATGACGATCCGCTGGCGCTGACCGCCCGAAAGCCGCGCTCCGCCTTCGCCGAGGAAAGTGTCATAGCCGCCGGGCGTCGATTCCAGAAACTCATGCGCGTTCGCGGCTTTGGCTGCGGCGACGATCTCCTCGTCGCTTGAATCCCAGCGGCCGTAGCGGATGTTGTCGCGCGCGGACGCGGCAAAGATCACCGTTTCCTGCGGAACCAGAGCGATTCGCTTGCGAAGCTGCGCGGGGTCGGCGTCGCGAACGTCAACTCCGTCGAGAAGAACGCGGCCCAGTTGCGGGTCGTAGAAGCGAAGCGCCAGCTGAAGCAAAGTGGATTTGCCGGCGCCCGACGGGCCGACGACCGCGACCGTCTCTCCTGGAGCGATGGACAGCGACAGACCGTGAAGCGCTTTTTCGTCGGGCCGAGTTGGATAGAGGAAGGTGATGTTTTCGAACTCGAGGCTTCCGACGGCCGGCTCGGGAAGAGTCACCGGATCTCTGGGCGCATGGATCTCCGGCTTGGCGACCAGCAGCTCGTAAATACGCCCGGCCGCGCCGGAGCCGCGCAGCAGGTCGCCATAAACTTCGGTGAGCGCTCCGAAGGCCCCGCCGACCAGAACTCCGGTAAAGACGAACGCAGCGATGGCTCCGCCGGTCATCTCGCCGGTTGCGACGTCGCTTGCGCCTTCCCACAGCAACAGGACGATCGCGCTGAAGACAAGGGCGATGATCGTGAAGGTCATCAAAGCGCGCATGGTGAAGCGGCGGCGAGCGACTGCGAACGCCTGCTCGACAGTGCCGCGGAAGCGCCCGAGTTCGCGCTCCTCCTGTCCGAAGGCCTGAACCACTTTCATTGCGCCAAGCGTCTCCGAGACCGTCGTTCCGACATCGGCGATGCGATCCTGCGACGCGCGGCTGAGCGAGCGGATTCGCTGGCCGAACAGGATGACGGGCCCGAACACCACCGGAATTCCAATGAGAAGCATTCCGGCAAGCTTGGGCGAGAGGAAGAACAGATAGATCATTCCGCCGATGCCGGTGGCGATGTTCCTGAGCGCAATCGACACGCTGGAGCCGATCACCTGCTCGAGGATCGCGGTATCGGCGGTGAGGCGCGACGCGATCTCCGACGGGCGGTTCTCCTCGAAGAAGCGCGGGGGCAGGGTCAGCAGGTTCTTCTGAACCGCGAGCCGCAAATCGGCTACCGTCCGCTCGCCGAGCCAGGAAACGAAATAGAAGCGCATGGCGGTGGCCGCTGCCAACACCACCACGATCATCAGCAGATAATGGAACGCCTGGGCAACCGCCTCGGGGCTGGCGCCGCCGCTCCCGAAGCCGCGGTCGATCACCCGCTTAAAGCCATAGGGAATTGCCAGCGTCGCGGCCGACGACATCACCAGGAACAGCAGGGCGCCCGCGATCTGCTTGGGATAGCGGAGGGCGAATCGCCAGACGAGCCACAGGTTACCGATGCTCGACCGCTGCTTGTCCGCGTCCCCCGCCATCAGCCCCGCCTATCAGCAGGCGGGATTTGCCTCAACGCGCGCCGAAAGGCCCCAATGTTCGCAGTGTCACGCGTGCGTCGGCGCGCACCGGCGCGCGGTTGGCCC
This sequence comes from Sphingomonas sp., assembly GCA_013817375.1. Classification (GTDB taxonomy): domain Bacteria; phylum Pseudomonadota; class Alphaproteobacteria; order Sphingomonadales; family Sphingomonadaceae; genus Sphingomicrobium. Next base: position 5,841 of record JACDCV010000047.1, on the reverse strand, counting down.
AGAGCTTCGCCAGGTCCGACCCGATGATGGCAGTCGGGAAATCGCAGCGTGGCCGGCATAAGCGCGCTGTGGCACAGGACTCCTTCTGTAGGACAGAGGTTTCTGATGTCCGCGATGGGTGGAAAGCGGAGATGGCCTGGCAGCTCCGGCTGCAGTTCAATCTGCCAACCGGCTTTGGCTCATGTGGATGGTTACGACGAGGCCGGTGTCTTGCCAGTCGTAAGCAAGATCTCCCCCGAGCTCCGCCGAGACGCTGCGGGCGATAAGCCGACTGCCGAAGCCTTTCAGCACCGGCTCGTCGCCGATCGAAGGGCCACCGGTCTCTGCCCAGACAACGGAGATTTGGCCATCGTCGGTCGTGCTTGACACGTCTAGGAAGCCTGACGGAGAGGACAGCGAGCCATATTTGACGGAGTTTGTCGCCAGTTCATGGATGATCATCGCCAGGGCGCTGGCGGTCCGCTCGCCAACACCCATGCGCGCGACGGCGACGCGGATGCGGCCGGAGAATGCGGCGGTTTCGTCATACGGTGCGAGCAGAACCGCTAACAGGTCGCCGAGCAGTGCCGCCTTGCCTTGCTCGCCAGGCAATGGTCGGACGACGTCATGGGCGCGGCCTAGGGCAGTCAGGCGCTGAGTGAGCTCGCCCGTCATCTGTTCGACGGATTGAGCCGAGCGACCGGTGAGGTGAGTCAGTCCGGCCGCAATCGCGAGAAGGTTCTTCACTCTGTGGCTCATCTCGCCAGCAAGCAGCTCGCTTCCCTCTTCGGCTTGCTTGCGGCCGGTCACGTCCAGAAAGACCCCGAACATCACGCCATCGACAAGGCCTTCATCGGCGCCCTGACCTCGCGCCGAGATCCACCGGACTTCGTCGCCAAGACAGATCCGAAAATCGATTTCATAGGAGCCGGCGACCGAGCGCGTAGCCGAGAAAGCTGCTCGAACCCTGTCGCGGTCGGCTGGATGAATATGGGTAGAAAGTAGTTCGAAGCTGACCTTGTCAGCCAAAGGCAAGCCCCAAAGGTCGAACGCCCGTTCGTCCATCTCGAACCGGTCATCGTCGACGTGCCACGCCCAGAGCGCCACCTGCGCGGCCTCGATCGCCAGGCGCAGATGCTGTTCTCGCCAGCCCGCTGCTTTCGGTTTCGTCGCAATCAAATCGCTCATACTCGCCTTCCTGATCGCGAAGCTGTGAATCACCGATGGTCCATGCGCTCAGCCCCATATCATAACGCATTGAGCCGCGTGCAATGTCCGCAATGGGCGGACGAGCGGCCGGTCACGAGCGCTCTTCCGAAGCGCAGCCAACGCACTGGCTGAGGCTGGGATCGTGCGCGAGGCGGGCGGGGCTGATTTCCTCTCCGCAGGTCAGGCAAAAGCCGAACTCGCCCGCGTCTATCCGCTTCAGCGCTGCGTCTATGCGTCGCCGTTCGGCGGCGCGCCGTTGCTCTGTCGCCAGAGCCATGGCCTGGACCTGCATCGCATCGATCCGGGAGAGGCGGCCGACGCTGTCCTGGTCGAGCGTGACCGGCGCGCGATCGGCGGCGCTCATCCGGTCTTCGTCGCTTAGCTCTGCCCGGCGGCGGAGCAGGCGTTCGCGTGCGGCGGCTTCATCCATGCCGCCACTCTAGCGGAACAGGAGCACCGGCAACATCAGCCGGCTGACCATAGCCGTCGTCGTGCTCCCGACGATCATGGTTCGAAGCGGGGTGTGGCCGTAGGCGCCCATCACCAAAAGGTCCGCGCCGATCTGCTGAGCGTCGGCGGTCAGCGCGCGATCGACATCGCCGCCGATGATCTCGGCGCGCTTGCACCTGTCGCCCAGAACTTCCGACGCCCAGCGGACCGAGTCGCGGTTTTTGCCATCGTCGGAGCCGACAAGGACGAGGTGAACCTCCACCCCTTCGAACAATGCCGAGGTGGCGACGAAGCTGACCGCCTTGCGAGCGCTCTGGCCGCCGTCGAACGCGATGAAGGCCCGCTCGACCGGCTTGAACGCGCGGTTCGCAACCAGAACCGGCTTCACGCTCTGGCGAACGACCCGTTCGACCTTGCTTCCAAGATGGCCCTTGGCGAAATCGGCCGAGGCGCCGCGCTTGCCGATCACGACGAGGTCGGCATCGGCTTCGCGTTCGATGATCGTTTCGACGATCCCACCGTGGCGATGCAATATGGTCACTTGCCCGACACCGGCGTCGCGGAGCCGCTGCCCGGACGCGGCGAGCAACGCTCGTCCCTGCTCCCTGGCGACCTTGGCTTCGGCTTCCTCGATGCTGACCAGCTCTTCCATCAGGCTCGACCTGGCGCCCAGACCGAGTGCACCGCTGAGATCGTGGCGCGCAGCCATGGAATCCTTGCGCTGGATCACGTGGAGAAGCTCGACGGATGCGTCGAGCCGGGTCGCGACCCAGGCCGAATAGTCGCAGACGCTTTGCGCATATTGCGACGCATCGATGCAGGCGAGCAGCTTGAACATCCCAGTCTCCATCAATGCGCCCCGAGCGAGACTTCGGCTCCGGGTTTGTCGTGAACTCCGAAGCGGTCGACCAGGGTCGCGCTTGCTTCGTTGAGGCCGATTACTTCGACGTCGGTGCCTTCCCGCCGGAACTTGAGAACGGCCTTGTCGAGTGCCGCAACCGCGGAAATGTCCCAGAAATGGGCGCGACGAACGTCGATGACGGCACGGTCGATCACCTCCTTGAAATCGAAGCTGGCGACGAACCGCTCCACCGATGCGAAGAAGACTTTACCCGCCAGCGTGTAGGTCCTGGTCGCGCCGTCGGCACTGAGCTGCGATGCCACTGTGAACAGGGTTCGGACCTTGCTCGCGAAGAACAGACCGCTGAGCAGAACGCCGACCAGGACGCCCTGCGCAAGGTCGTGAGTCCAGACCACCACCACGACCGTGGCCAGCATCACCACCGAGCTGTGCCACGGATGGTGGCGAAGGTTTTTGATCGAGGTCCAGCTGAAGGTTCCGATCGACACCATGATCATCACCGCGACCAGCGCCGGCATCGGAATCTGTGCAACCCAGGGTCCGAGAACGACGATCAGGAACAGCAGGAACGCGCCGGCGACGAAGGTCGAAAGCCGCGTATGGCCACCCGACTTAACGTTGATGACGGACTGGCCGATCATTGCGCAGCCGCCCATTCCGCCGAAGAATCCCGTGACCAAATTGGCGATCCCCTGGCCTTTGGTTTCGCGGTTCTTGTCCGACGGCGTGTCCGTCAGATCATCGACGATCTGCGCCGTAAGCAGGCTCTCAAGAAGCCCCACCGCGGCCATGGTGAGCGAGTAAGGGAATATGATCCGGAGAGTCTCAAGGTCGAGCGGGACATCGGGGATCAGGAAGCTCGGAAGGGAATTGGGCAAGTCGCCCATGTCGCCGACCCGGTTGACCGGAAGGCCCAGCCACACGGCAATGATGGAAAGCACGACGATCGCGACGAGCGGGGAGGGCACCGCCCGCGTCAGGCGCGGGAGAAGGTAGATGATCGCAAGGCCGCCGGCGACCATCGCATAGGTGTGCCAGGACACGCCGGTGAGCTGCGGCACCTGCGCCAGGAAGATCAGGATCGCGAGCGCGTTGACGAAACCGGTGATTACCGAGCGCGACACGAACTGCATCAGCAGGTCCAGCCGAAGCAGGCCAGCGACTATCTGAAGGATTCCCATCAACACGGTGGCAGCGAACAGATATTCGACCCCATGATCGCGGATGAGCGGCACCACCAGCACTGCGATCGCAGCCGTTGCTGCCGAGATCATTCCCGGGCGTCCGCCGACCAGCGCCGTGATGACGGCTATCGAGAAGGATGCGTAGAGGCCGACACGGGGGTCGATCCCGGCGATGATTGAAAAGCCGATTGCCTCCGGGATGAGGGCAAGCGCCACGACGATTCCCGCGAGCATGTCGCCACGCGGGTTGCTGAACCATTCGCGGCGAAGCGTGGCCAAATCCCAACCCGTCATCAAGCGTTGAAGCGATCAGGCAAGAGCAAGGTCCAGAAGGAGCATGAGCGCCAGCCCGACCATCAAGGCAAGCGTAGCCCGGGCGCCGCCGCCCTCCCGGTGAATCGCCGGGATTAACTCGGCCGCAATGATGTAAAGCATTGCGCCGGCAGCCCACCCCATTGCGATGGGCAGCACCGAGGAGACCAGCGCCACCAGAGTCACGGCAATTGCCGCGCCGAGGGGCTCCATCAATCCCGTCGCTCCACTTGCGAGGATAGCGCGCTTGCGCGACCAGCCGAGCGTCAGAAGCGCGGCGGCCACAGCCAGGCCTTCGGGCAGGTTCTGGACGCCGATGCCGATAGCGGTTCCAAGACCGACGCTCGGGTCCTTGGCGGCGAATCCGACACCCACCGCCGCACCTTCGGGAAGATTGTGCGCGGTCATTGCGACGACGAGCAGCCATATTCGCTTGCCGGCGTCATCCGCCGGGAACCACTTGCCAAGGGCAGCGCCCGACAATCGGTCCGAGCGCCGCAACAATTCGAGCGACCCGGCTCCGGCCAGCACCGCCGCCGCGATCATCGCCGCCGAGGCGAACGAACCCAGCCCGTTCTCGCGAGCAATCGTCGAAGCGGGTACGATCAGCGAAAGGTATGAGGCCGAGAGCATCACCCCTGCAGCAAAGCCGAGCATCAGGTCCTGCCGGCTGGGGGCGGACCAGCCCCGGAACAGGATCGCGGCTGCACCGATGAGGGTTGCAAAGCCGGTAGCGAAACCAGCTGCCGTGCCTGCCAAGGCGATGTTCCAGTCCAATGCTCACCTCTTGCTTGTTCTGCCCTGCGACCAGACAGAGTTGCGCGGTGCTACCGGCAGACGCCGACTAGCGCCACGACGTAATCGCGTTAATGCCCGTAAGGGCACGAAACGATCCCCAGCTGCGGCCTGTTGCATTGCAGCATCACCCTTGCGCAGGTGCGAAATAGGGGCCACCTGACGCTCATGCTTTATGACACTTATGAGATGCAGCGCTCCTTTCTTGCAGGAGCGAGCAGGATCGCCGGCTTTGGAGCGGGCTGGCTGACCAATCCTGCAAATCCGCTCGCCTATGTCACCGCAAGTCCGCTGATCGCCGCCAGCCTCGAGGTCTTCTCCCACGCGTCCGCCCAGCGCGGGAAGCCGGAATTCGGGATCGAGACCGTCAAGGTCAAAGGGAAGACCGTCCAGGTCCGCGAGGAAGTGGTCCTTCGAAAGCCATTCGGCCAGCTCAAGCGCTTCGTCCGCGAAGGCGTCGAGACGGGGCCAAGGCTTTTGATCGTGGCGCCGATGTCGGGCCATTATGCGACTCTCCTGCGCGGCACCGTCGAGCGGATGCTTCCCGGCCACGACGTCTACATCACCGACTGGCGCGACGCGAAGCTGGTCCCGCTTGGCGACGGCGACTTCGACCTCGACGATTATGTCGATTATCTGATCGAGTTCATGGAAACGATTGGCGAGCGGACCGGAGACCGGCCGCACGTCATTGCCGTTTGCCAGCCATCGGTTCCGGCCTTCGCCGCGACGGCGCTGATGAACGCCGACAAGAACCCGCACAGGCCCAGGACGCTGACGCTGATGGGTGGCCCGATCGACACCCGCAAGGCTCCGACAGCGGTGAACACGCTTGCGACCCAGCGGCCGCTGAGCTGGTTCCAGCATAATGTCGTCGCGACCGTTCCGGGCATCTATCCTGGCGGCGGACGGCGGGTCTATCCGGGCTTTCTCCAGCTCGCCGGGTTCATGGCGATGAACCTTGGCGACCATCTCACCAGCCATTGGGAAATGTTCAAGCATCTGGTGGTCGGCGACGATGAAAGCGCCGACGCTACCCGCGGCTTCTAT
>JACDCV010000046.1 GCA_013817375.1 Sphingomonas sp. | reverse complement strand
TGGTGACCCCAACGGGACTCGAACCCGTGTTTTCGCCGTGAAAGGGCGACGTCCTAGACCACTAGACGATGGGGCCGGAAAAGCCGCCGCGAGTTAGGCGAGCGCCCCCGAAGGGTCAAGCGAGCGCGGCATCCTCCAAGTGCATTTCCGCCGCATTGCCGCCGTTCCACTCATCCCTTTTGATGCTTCCGGCCAGCCACCAGCGCTGGTCTGCCGGCGATGCCAGCAGAGCTTGGCCAAGCTGCGTCTGGGCGGTGCGGAAGGCGATCCACTTGAAGCTCTTGCCGTCGTCGCCGCAGGCGAGGCCGCGGACATGCCCCTCGCCGACGATCCCGGTGCGAAGCAGCCGCGCCGGCCCGGCCGCGATCTTGGGCGAAGGCCATCCGGCGCCATAGGGACCACCAACTTCGAGCGAATCGCACAAGGCTCCAACCACTCCGCCCGGGCTGAGCAAAGCGTCAATGAGAAGCGCCCGGCCGTCGCGCGAACGCTCGATGTCGGTGGCGAGGCGGTCGCTGATAAACTCCCGGAAGGGCTCGAGCCCGCCTTTGGGAAGCGTAAGCCCCGCGGCCATTGCGTGGCCGCCGCCCGCGACCAGAAGGCCGCTGTCCTTGGCGGCAAGCACTGCAGCGCCGAGGTCCACGCCCGAGATCGACCGGCCAGAGCCCTTGCCGGTGCCGTCCTCGCACTCGGCGATCACGATCGCTGGGCGGCCGAACCTCTCCTTGAGGCGCCCGGCGACGATTCCGATCACCCCCTGGTGCCAGCCGCTGCTCATCACAGTGAGGACCGAAGCCCCATTGAGCTTGGCCGCCTGCTCCTCGGCCTGCTCGCAGACGAGCATCTCGATGGCCCGCCGCTCCTCGTTGAGGCGGTCGAGTTCGGCGGAAATGGTGCGCGCTTCTTCGGGGTCGGTGGAGGTCAGGAGCCGGACCCCGAGGTCGGATTTGCCGACCCGGCCGCCGGCGTTGATCCGGGGACCGAGCGCAAAGCCCAGGTCCCGGCAGCAGGGATCCTTCACCAGCTTCGCCGCCTCCGCGAGCGCGACAAGGCCGGGGTTCTGCCGTGCGGCCATCACCTTCAGGCCTTGAGTGACGAAGGCGCGATTGAGGCCGTGGAGCCTGGCGACGTCGGCGACGGTGCCGAGCGCCACCAGGTCGAGAAGATCGAGAATCTTCGGCTCGGCCTGGCCTTTATCAAAGTGGCGGCGGCTCCTCAACTCGCGAAGAAGCGCGACGCCCATCAGAAAGGCCATGCCGACGGCCGCCAGATGGCCGTGGGACGACGCCAGCTCGCTCTCGTCCATCCGATTGGGGTTGATCAAGGCATAAGCGACCGGGAGAAGGGTCGCGCACTGATGGTGATCGACGACGATGACGTCGAGGCCGGCAGCCTTGGCCTCCTCAAGAGCGTCGAACGCCTGCGCTCCGCAGTCCACGGTGATTGCGAGGCCGGCCCCGCGTCGCTGGAGCTCGACGAGCGCCGTCCCAGACGGGCCGTAGCCCTCCATCAGCCGGTCCGGGATATAGACCATCGGGTCCGCCCCCAGCCGCCTCAGAAGCAGGGTCAGCAGCGCGGCGCTGGTCGCCCCGTCGACGTCATAATCGCCGAAGATCGCGATGGTCTCACCGGCCTGGACCGCGTCGGCGAGCCGCTTTGCGCCTTTGTCCATGTCTTGGAAGGCCGAGGGGTCGGGAAGGAAGTCGCGGATCCTGGGATCGCGGTGGCGCGGCAAATCGTCACGCGACACTCCGCGCGCAAGGAGAAGCTCGTCGACGAGGCTATCCAGGCCCGGCGACGGCTCGCCTGCTCCCCGCCAACGCCATGGCTGGCCGCTGGCGGACCGTTCAACCCCAAGTGCGAAACTCATAGCAATCTGGATAGCAGCTCGGCGCGCAACTCGCGCGCGCTTTTCTCCGGGACCGCGGGGATGGAATGCGCCGAAAAGCCGGTCCCGCCGGCGATTCCAAGCGCCAGCGACGCACTACCGAAGCGGCGGCTGATGATGTTCTGGGCAAGCTCGATGGTCTGGATCTTGGCTATCGGCAAAATCAGTATGCGGCGCCGCCACCAGCCGGTGCGGATCAGCAATCGGTCCTGCTCGAGGCTGTAGCCGGTGCGGTGCCAGGCGAGCCAGCGCAGGCCCAGCGCTCCGGCGATGAAGGCGAGCAACAGCGCTCCGATCAGCGGCACGACGAACATCTGGATGGAGGCGAGCAGGACAAGCGGAACGACGGCGAGGACAAGCGCCCAGACATAGGATCGCGACACGCGGATCCAGGCAATGGACCCGGCCAGCGGTCGCCAGCCCATCGCTTCGAGTATCGTCCCTGCCTCCTGATCGGTGGCGAGCGGCGCGAGGACATGGTCCCCGCCCCCGCCTTCGTCCTTGGCGAGGCTCTGCAGCTTGAGTTCCTTCCAGCCGAACAGCTCGCGGACCGGGCCGGTGCCAAGGATTGCCGCCTGGGCGCGGCGGGCGGGCAAAGTGACGTCGCTGAGGCTGATGAGGCCGCGCCGCCGCCGCAGCCCGCTATGGCTCCAGTCGAGTCGGAAGCGATAATTGCGAAGCGCGGTCTGGATGATCCCGGTGCCGATCCCGACGACCGCCAGCCACAGCAGGCCCGCAATTGCAATGATGATCTGGTTGGCGAGGATGAAGCGTTGGAGCGGCTCGCTGACGCTTGAGATCGAGAGCCAGAAGGAGCGGTTGAACGGGTCGAACCCGATCACGTCGCCGACGGTTTGGGTGAGTGCAAACAAGGCTCCGAACACCGCCAGCGAGAAGTTGAACACGCCCGCGAGAAGCAGGCGCCGAACGTCCATTGCATAGACTGGCGGTCGCGCCGCGTCGGCGCCATCCTCCTCGAATTGGGCCGCCGCGGCTCCCGAGCGGCGGGCGCGCACCAGTTCGCGGAGCGCCTGCGCCCGCTCAAGCGGGATCGCCTGGAGAACACCCTCTTCCTTGCCGGCCGATCCGCCGGTTTCGAACTTGACGCTGGCGAGGCCCAGCAACCGGGCAACCGGGCCCTGGCCGATATCGACGTCCTGGACCCGGTCGAACGGGATCGACCGGTGGGTCCGATTGAGAATGCCGCTGTCAATCCGGATCTCGTTCTCGCCGACCTGAAACGCGAATCGGCGCCAGTAGATGAAGGTGCTGATGGCGAGGACGACAAGCAGTGCGCCCGCCGCGAGGAGCGCTGTGCCCATCCGGCCGGAGACGGCGAGGTAAGCGACGAACGCATAGCCGCCCGCCATTCCGCGGAGCGCTCCGCCGAGGCCCGTGAGCAGAAACAAAGGGTGAAGCCGCTCCGGCTCGCCGACGGCGCGGTCGCCGGCAGTCATTCCAGATCCGTCCGGACATGCTCGCGGATGATGTCGCGGATCTTGGCGGCCCGGTCCGGAGCGAGCCCGGGAAGGGTGACGATGCTGTTGTGAGTGCCGGCGGTGTGGACGACCAGGGTGGCAGTGCCGAACAGCTTTTCAATGGGGCCGCGGGTGACGTCGATATGCTGGACCCGAACAAAAGGCACCATCGTGTCGGTGTGGAACATCCAGCCGCGGACGACCTGGAGCAGTCGGTCGCTCAGGCGGTAGCCGAGGTGCCGGTAGATTCGCTGCGGAGCGAGGGCGAGCGAGATCAAAGCGATCAGCGGAGCGAGCGTGGTCGGAAGGCCGTAGAAGGCGGTGTGATCGATCGCCTGGTCGAGGATGATCGCCGCGATGATCACCGGCACCCAGAATGCGGCGAGGCGCACTCGAAGCACGTTCTTGTACGACGGCTCGACCGCGAGAAGCTCCGGCTCCAGCGCGCCCGGCTGTTCGGAAATGTCGATGTCCCCCACAGGGGCAAGTGTAGCCACCGCGCGGCTCGGGTCTAGAGGCTGCGTTGGCTTCCGAATTTGTAATGTTCGGCCAGCACCCGGCGGACCGTGCCCGAGCTTGCGCGCATTACGATGCTCTCGGTGGTCAGGCAGTCCTTGCGGGTGCGGACCCCCTGCAGGAGCGATCCGTCGGTCACTCCGGTGGCCGCGAAGATGCAGTCGCCCCTCGCCATCTCCTTGATCGTGTACACCCGGTCGAGATCGTCGATCCCCCAGCGGCGGGCGCGGGCCACCTCGTCGTCGTTGCGGAAGGTGAGGCGCCCCTGGATCTGCCCGCCGACGCAGCGAAGTGCTGCCGCCGCTAGAACGCCTTCGGGAGCACCCCCGCTTCCCATGTAGATGTCGATCCCGGTGTCGGGATCGGCGGTGGCCATCACTCCGGCAACGTCGCCGTCGGGGATCAGCTTGATCCCGCAGCCAAGCTCGCGAAGCTCGGCGATGATCTTGTCGTGGCGCGAGCGCTCGAGGACGCAGGCGATGATCTCGTTCGGCTCGGCCCCCTTCACCCGGGCGATTGCCCGGACATTGTCGGCGGGCGACTTGTTGAGATCGATCGTGCCTTCCGGATAGCCGGGGCCGACCGCCAGCTTGTCCATATAGACGTCGGGCGCGTTCAACAGGCAGCCGTTCTCGGCAATGGCGAGAACCGCAAGGGCGTTCGGGCCGGCCTTTGCCGTGATGGTCGTCCCTTCGAGTGGGTCGAGGGCGATGTCGATCCGCGGGCCGCCGTCCTGAGCGGACCCGACCTTCTCCCCAATGTAGAGCATCGGCGCTTCGTCGCGCTCACCCTCGCCGATGACCACGGTGCCGTCCATCGGCAGCTTGTTGAGCTCTTCGCGCATCGCCTCGACGGCCGCCGCATCCGCCGAATCATTGTCGCCGCGGCCGATCCACTTCGCCGCGGCGATCGCTGCGGCTTCAGTGACTCGAACCATCTCGAGGACGAGGACCCGGTCGAGGACTGATGAACTCTGGACGCGATCGCTCATGGTGCGCGTGAAACTCCTGTGTTGCTCGCGCCGAGCGATAGGAGCGCGAACCGGCCCTGTCGAGAAGGCTAGGGTTGCTCGTCGGCCCGGTGTTCGAGCACCTCCGTGCGGATTCGAACTGCCCGCGAAGCGACTCGGGTTTCGACCAGGAACACCGCGAAAGCAAAGCCCAGCGAGATCATGCTGGCTATGAACAGCAAAGCGATGGTCGTTCCGAACTCCGCTTCGAGAAGGCTTCCGGCGAACAACAGCACGACGACCGCGCAGGTGAGAACGGCGGAGAGGACCGACAGCCAAATCGCGCGGCTCACCAGCGCCATTCGCCGGTCGAGAATTCGGATTTCGCCAAGGTGCCGATCATGCTCGGAGCCGCGCGATCCGAGCAGTTGCTGCTCGATGGCGCGAGCCCGTTCGACAATGCGCGCAAGCCGCCCGACGCAGGCGTTCAGGAATGCACCGATGCCCGCGAGCAGGAATACCGGAGCGAGCGCCAGCTGAATGATCTGGGCAACTTCCGAGACTCGGGTCTCGGTCGGCATGAGTTCGGGCAGCATTGGGGGCTCCTAGTCCCGATATGCGGGCAGAGACCAGCCGCGGGCGATCGCGAGACCTCGAAGCGCGAAACCGGCGCTGCCCGCAATGAGCGCGGCAATCCAGCCGGCCACCCCCGCCAGCGACAGCGCAACGAACAGGCCGGCAGCGAGTGCTGCCGCCGTCACGTACAGCTCAGGCCGCATCAGGATCGACTCTTCGCCGGCAAGCACGTCGCGGATTATTCCGCCGGCGCAGGCGGTCAGGACTCCCATCCCGAAGGCCGGAAGCGGCGCCACTCCAAAGGCCAGCGCCTTTGCTGCTCCGTAGGCCGCGTAGGCGGCAAGCCCGGCTGCGTCGAACCAGAGAAACGCGGCGCCGGCGAAACGACGGCGGCTTACAACCCACACCAGAAGCGCGGCGAGGATGCAGATGGCAAGCGTCGCATTGCGGTGAACCCAGAATACCGGAGCCCCGATCAGCAGGTCGCGGAGCGTTCCGCCGCCCACTCCGGCCGCCACGGCGAAGAAGATGAAGGTGACCAAAGTCTGCTTCTTCTCGGCCGCGAGAAGCGCTCCCGAAAAGGCGAACACCGCGATCCCGAAATAATCGAGCAGGACCAGCGCGGCCGGGATGGGGTTGGTCCGCTCCATCGGTGGATATTTGGCTGCAGAGTAGCGACGAAGCAATGCACAGTAGCGGCGGGCCGCTTCGCTTTGCTCGCGATGACGACTACATGGGCACCATGGCACAAGAGACGAAAACCGGCGCGGCGGACGCCCCGACCCTCGAAGATTGGCAGCACTGGACCTGGGTGATGGGCCGTGCGCAGCAGATGCTGATGGAGGCTTGGGCGCAAAGCCTGAAGACCTCCCAGCCCGGGCCGGCGGCTCCCCCCGCCTGGGGCGCCTTCCCGCCTGCCTTCTTCAACGCTCCGGCAGGCGCGCCGCCGGACCCTGCAAGCATGATGAGCGCGGGCGCTGATGCCTGGGCGAAGGGCCTCGAGGCCTGGGGCAAGATGCTTGGCCTGGAGACCGGGGCTGTTGCCGAAAAGAGGGACAAGAGGTTTGCGGCTCCCGAATGGCGCGACAACCCGGTGTTCGACCAGATCCGCCAGACCTATCTTGCGGTCTCGGACCGGCTGCTTGGCACCGTGGACCAGGTCGAGGGGCTGGACTCCGACTCGCGCGCCCGGCTGCATTTCGCCACCAAGGGGTTCGTCGATGCGATGAGCCCGTCCAATTTCGCGCTCACCAATCCCGAGGTCCTTAAGAGGACGATCGAGACTCGCGGTGAAAATCTGCTCAACGGCCTAGCCAACATGCTCAAGGACATTGCCGCGGGCCAGGTGACCCAGACCAAAGCCGGCGCTTTCGAGGTCGGAAAGACGCTGGCGGCGACCCCCGGCAAGGTGATCAGGGAAACGCCCCTCTACCAGCTGATCCAGTACACCCCGACGACGGACGAGGTGCTGGAAACGCCTGTCGTCATCTTCCCGCCGTGGATCAACCGCTTCTACATCCTCGACCTCACGCCCGAGAAAAGCTTCGTCAAATATTGCGTGGACAATGGCATTTCGCTGTTCATGGTCAGCTGGAAATCGGCGGACGAGACGATCGCCGACGTCACTCTCGACGACTATGTGCTCAAGGGCCAGATCGACGCGATCGACACCGTCCGCGACCTTCTGGGCGTCGAAGGCGTACATACGGTCGGCTATTGCGTTGCCGGCACCGCCCTTGCCGCAACCCTCGCCTACCTCCAGTCGAAGAAGCAGGCGAAGAAGGTGAAATCCGCGACCTTCCTCACCGCCCAGGTGGACTTCAGCCAGGCCGGCGACCTCAAGCTGTTCACCGGCCCCGAGACGATGAAGCTGCTCGAGCAATTGACCGCCGAGAAGGGCTTCCTCGACGGACGCTACATGGCGGCGACCTTCAACCTGCTTCGCGGCCGCGACCTCATCTGGAACTATGTGGTCCACAATTACATGCTCGGCGAGGAGCCGCCGCCGTTCGACCTGCTTCACTGGAACTCGGACACGACCAACCTGCCGGCCAAGTGGCATCGCGCCTATCTCGAGGATTTCTACGAAGCCAACAAGCTGGTCGAAAAAGGCGGCATCCACATCGACGGCACACCGATCGACATCGGCAGCGTCAAGACTCCGGCGTTCATCCAGGCGGGACGCGAGGATCATATCGCGCCGCCCGAAAGCGTGTGGAAGATCATGGACCATTTTGCCGGCGCCAAGACGTTCGTGCTCGCAGGCTCGGGCCACATCGCCGGGGTCGTCAACCCGCCGGCCGCGCAGAAATATCAGCATTGGGTGAATGGCGAGCCGTTCGACACTCTCGAAAGCTTCATTGAAGGTGCGACCGAGCACAAGGGCAGCTGGTGGCCGCGCTGGCTGGACTGGCTGAAGGCTCAGGACGGCAAGACGGTGAAAGCCAAAGGCTCCCGGATTCCCGGCGAAGGCAAGCTCAAGGCGATCGAGAACGCACCCGGCCGCTATGTTAAAGCGCGCTAGCCAGGCGCTTTTTCGTATTTCCAGTGCCGGCGCTTGCCTTCGCTCAGCCATTCGATGGCGGTTGCAATGCGCTTGTGGCGGGTCGCGTCCTGCTTGGCCTCGACGATCCATTCCAGATAGTCGCGCTGCGCCGATGGCGGGAAGCCGTCGAGCGCTGCCTTGGCCTTCGGTGCTTTTTGAAGAGCGGCCGCGAAATCGGGATGCATAACCGCGGCGGGCTTTGGCGATTGCTTGATCTTGCGCGCCTTCGGTTTGCTTTCGGCCAGCGCCGCAGCGTCACGGATAATCCTGTCCAGCGCCGCATCAGCGGGCAAATCGTCCAGCGACCTGATCCTGCCGAACTGCCCCATCGCATCGGCCTTCGCCTCGTCACCGCGAAGCTCCTGCCCCCGCCAGAAGTTTAGCGCAGCGTGGGCCTTGAAAGCGGCCATTATCAAAAGGATGCGCCCGCCGACCAAAAAGGCCGGCGCGCCCCATTTGGTCGCTTCCTCTGCGTTGGGAGTGGCAGCGTGAACGCGTTCGCGAATATGCTGCAGTATCGGCCTGGCGAACGGCTGCGCCCGCTCGATGTAAGCGTCGATCCGCTTGTCGCGGTTCAGATGATCCCTCCGCCGAGCATCAGCCGGAGCACGCCGACGACGATGACGAACAGGTTGAGGTTGCGGCCCGAAGTGCCGCTGCTCATCGCTCCGATCGCCGCTCCCAGGATCGCCAGCGGCACCACCAGCCAGTTCGCCCAGCCGAGCAGCGGGAGGAAGGCGATGGCGACGAAGATCAATGAGACGACGCCGATGATCAGGGAGACGATGTTGAGCATGAGGCTCGCCTTACAGCCTAATGCGCCGTTTCGACAGGCGAGATTCGCGCAAGCACGCGATTTCCGCAGGTAACCGTCACCGAACCGACCGGCGGGGTGGTCGACCACTCGCCGCGAACGTCGCTGGTGGTGACGGCCTGGGTCGCGGGGCCCTCGGGTGGAAGCGCTTCAAGATCGGCGACGATCTGTACCGGATTGCTCTCCATCACTCGAAGGTCCCGCCAGGCGTAGGTGTAGCCGCCCGTCGGAGCGGTGACCTTGCCGGCAACGATCAGCCGCGGACCGGCATTGGGGCCGGGCATCGCATTGATCCAGGCGCTCCACTCGCTCGACGCGACGATCGGGCAGGCGAGTGCCTGACTCGGCTGGGCGGGAGCTGTGGCGCAGCCCGCGAGAAGCACGGGCGCGGCGAAGAGAAAGGCTCTGAACATGAAGCGTCAAAGAATGAGCGACGCCGCGGTTCCTTACTCGGGCGGCATCGGCGCGGCGGCTGCCTTGGCGTTGCGCACAAGCGCAATCACGTACAGCGCAAGGGCTAGCCAGATCGAGCCGAACGCTATCGCGTGCCAGCGGGTGAACGCCTCGCCGTACAAAAAGACCGCGCAGATGAACTGCAGGGTCGGCGCGAGGAACTGGAGCATTCCAAGGGTCGAGTAGCGAAGCCTCCGCGCGGCGGCGGTAAACAGCACCAGCGGCACCGTCGTCGCCACTCCGGCCAGCAACAACATCGTCATCTCGAAGCCGCCGGTGCCGAACATCGGCCGGCCGGCGGCGATACCCCACACCAGCCACGCCAGCGCCAGCGGCAGGATCAGGCTGGTCTCGACCGTCAGCCCCGACGTTGCGTCGACCGGTGCGATCTTTCGCAGCAGCCCATAGGTCGCGAACGTCACCGCCAGCGTGAGGCTGATCCACAATTGCCCGACCGCCTGGAACGCGAGGCCCGATATGCCCAGGGCTGCAATGGCGACGGCGGCCCATTGCAGCCACGACAATCGCTCCTTCAGGAACAGCCGGCCCATCAGCACATTGACCAGCGGGTTGAGATAATAGCCGAGGCTTCCGGCGAGGATGTGCCCGCTGACCACCGCATAGACGTAGAGCAGCCAATTGATCCCGATCAGCACTGCGGTCACCGCCAGCAGACCGATCGTTCGCGGCTTGCGAATCACTCGCTTGAAGTCGGCCATTCCGCCGAACACGAACAATAGCAGGAACAGGAACGGCACCGACCACAGTACCCGGTGGGCGACGATGTCGATCGCTCCGACCTGGTCGATCGCCTTGAAGTAGATCGGAAGGACGCCCCACAGGCCATAGGCCGCCACTCCGAACCACAGGCCGCGACTTGCTCTGTCTTGCGGCTGCTCGGCTGGGCGGGCGTTCATCCGCCGCGCGCCTAGCCGCGCCCAAGCGGAATTCAAAGACTTTGGTGAAGCGGGTGTTGGTTGCATAGCGCCACCGAGGCTGTCACGACGCAGAGGCGAAGCGAGTGAGATTGCACCTGTGAAACTGACACCATGGCTCTGGACACTTCCGCTCCTGGCGCTCGCTGCCGGGTGCCAGACGGCGACCCAGCGCGCTCGGAGCGGCGCCACGGTCACGGTCGAAGAGGTGAGCAAGTCCGACCTTTGGAAAGTCGTTGCGACCGCGAGCGACGAGGACAGGATCGGCAGGCTCGGTCTCGCCTGGCAGCAGGCGCTGTCCGAGGCCGAGCCGCGCTTTCGAAGGGAAATCGCCGCCGAAGGCGACCTCCTCAAGCCGCTTGCCCGGCTGCCCCGGCCGCAGCCGACGCCGGGAAGCTACAATTGCCGAATGATCAGCATCGGCAAGGCCGACCGCCGCTCCCCGGCTTTCGAGAAGTTCAGGCCCTTCTTCTGCTACGTACAGGTGGATGAGGAAGGACTTTTGACCATCGTCAAGCAGACCGGGAGCCAAAGGCCCGCCGGACGCCTGTGGGACGATAACGACGCCAACCGGATGATATTCCTGGGCAGCCTTGCGCTTGGCGACGCGCAGGAGCCGCTCGCATATGGCGACGATCCCAAGCGCGACATGGCGGGCGTATTCGAGCGCATAGCCCCGTTCCGCTGGCGGCTGGTGATCCCGGGGCCGCAGAGCGGCGAGAAGATCCAGGTGTTCGAGCTGACCCCGGTCGCCGACCAGCCAAAATAATGTCCTCGGCAGGGCTGCTTGCCGATCCTGCGCAAGTCCGAAGGCACCTGGTCGCCTCGGCTGCGGCCAGCGAAGCGATCACGTATTCGGAGCTTCTCAACCTGCTCGGCCACCGGTTCAGCCGGCCAAAGATGCGCGCCTTGTGCAAGGTGCTTGCGATCATCGACGACGAGGCCGCGGCGACCGGGGAGCCTGAGCTTGCCGTCCTGGTCGTTCGGCAATCCGATGGCCTCCCCGGGCAGGGCTGGTGGATGGGGGGAGCAACGCTCCACGGCTACGACGGCCTGTGGACCGGGCCGGAGGCAAAGGCCCTGACGGGCAAGCTTCAGCGCCAGGCTTTCGACTATTGGGGAAACCGTCATCGCGAGCAGCGCTAGCGACGAAGCACGCCTTCGCAGCTGGATTGCTTCGCTCCGCTCGCAATGACGATTAGGGACTGATAACGCGCGTCCATGGCCGACGCCCGCACCTTCACCGTAAACGCAGACGACGACGGCATTCGCCTCGATCGCTGGTTCAAGCGGCACCAGCCCGACGTCAGCTTCAACATCATCTCACGCTGGGCGCGCACCGGCCAGATCCGGATCGACGGGAAGCGGGCAACCCCGGGCGACCGAATAGAGGCCGGGCAGACGATCCGAATTCCACCGCTGGAGGCGCAGCCGGCGCAAAGCTCGCGAGCTCAGCCCCTGCGCGATCCCGTTACGCCCGAGGAAGCGGCGTTCGTCCGCTCTTTGGTCATCGCCCAGAGCCGCGATGCCTTCGTCGTCAACAAGCCGCCGGGCCTTGCGACTCAGGGCGGCACCAAGACCCACAACCATCTCGACCGGCTTCTCGACGGCCTCGCCGACGACGACGGCAACCGCCCCAAGCTCGTTCACCGGCTCGACAAGGATACGTCCGGGGTCCTGCTCGTCGCCCGCTCGGCCCGAGCCGCGGCCTTCTTCTCCAAATCCTTTTCCGGCCGCACCGCCAAGAAGGTCTATTGGGCGCTGGTCGTTGGCGTCCCGTCCGGTGAGGAAGGCATGATCGACCTGCCGCTGGCAAAGCAGCCCGGCACCGGCGGCGAAAAGATGTACGTCGATGAGGAAAACGGCCTTGCCGCCAGGACTCGCTGGCGGATGATCGACCGCGCCGGCAACCGTGCCGCCTGGTTGGAGCTTCAGCCGCTGACCGGCCGAACCCACCAGCTTCGCGTTCATATGGCAGCGATCGGATTCCCGATCGTCGGCGACGGCAAATATGGCGGGGTCGACGCGCAACTCACCGGCAGCATCAGCCGCAAGCTCCACCTCCACGCGAGGCAGCTTCGGATCGACGCGCCCGACAAGGCAAGTATCGACGTCACCGCCGACTTGCCCGAACATTTCGAACAAAGCCTGGAGATGCTCGGTTTCTCGCGCCTTGCCGGAGACATGATGCCGCTCGACGGTCCGGACGCTTCAGTAATCCGGCAGGTCAAGGAGCGCCGGGTGGCCGCGGCCGCCAAGACCCGCCGCCGGGAACGGCGCGGCGAGCGGCGCTCCAGGGGCTCGCAAGACAAGCCCAAGCGGCGGTGACCAAGCTCGCCATCTTCGATTGCGACGGCACTCTCGTCGACAGTGGAGCGACCATTTATCGGGCGCTTGCGGAGACGTTCGACGCGCACGCGATCGACCTTCCACCGTCCGGCGACTGCCAGCGAGTGATCGGGCTGAGCCTCACCGAAGCGATGGCGGCGCTGGTGCCGGGCTCGAGCACAAGCGACCATCTCGAACTTGCCGAAACCTACAAGGGCTGCTTCTTCCGCGCCCGGCAGCAGGGGCTTGTGGAAGAGCCGTTGTACGACGGAATCCTCGACCTTCTCGACTCGCTGGAATCGCAAGGCTGGCTGCTTGGCGTCGCAACCGGCAAGTCCGATCGCGGCCTTCGCCATTGCCTCCAGGCTAACGGCATCCACGCCCGCTTCATCTCGCTTCAAACCGCCGACCGGCACCCGTCGAAGCCTTCGCCGCAAATGGCGCTGGCAGCCATGGCTGACGCCGGCGCGTCAGCTGAGCGGACGATCATCGTCGGCGACACCAGCTTCGACATGGCGATGGCCGTCGCAGCCGGCGCTCATGCGATCGGCGCCGCCTGGGGATATCACGAGCCGCAAGAGCTGGTCGCCGCCGGCGCCAGCGCTGTCGCCGAAATGCCGGCGGAGGTTTTCACGCTCGCGGGGGAAGCGGTCAATGACTGACGACGCCAAATGGAAGCGCCGCTTTTACTGGTTCGCAGCCGCCCGGCTCGCGGGCCTTGCCATTTTCTTCGCCGGGCTGGCGATCATGTTCACCGATGTTCTTCGCGAGGGCGGCTGGCCGGTGGTGGGGTCAGTCCTGCTGGTCCTTGGACTCATCGATGCGCTCGTCGCGCCCAAGCTCCTCAAGAAGCATTGGGACAAGGAGGATCAGGCCAAGCGGTGAAGCGCTTCTGGAAGCAGGCCGCGGTCAGCGAAGGCAATGGCGGCTGGGGCGTGAAGCTCGACGGCAAGCCGCTCCGGACCCCCGGGCGCGAACCTCTGATTGTCCCTAACCTTGCTCTTGCCGAAGCGATCGCCGACGAGTGGAATACCGCCGAAGAGACGGTCGATCCCCAAGCGATGCCGCTCACCGGCCTTGCCAATGCGGCCATCGATCGGGTCGCTCCGGACAAGGAGCAATTTGCGGCCGGGCTCGCTCGCTACGGGGAAAGCGACCT
>JACDCV010000045.1 GCA_013817375.1 Sphingomonas sp. | reverse complement strand
ACGATCGTCACTCCAGCGTCGTGAAGCTCGCCGACCAGGTCGCGCATCTTCGCATAGCTCTTGCGATAATCGTCGCGGGTGAAGCCGTCGGCCAGCGGGTAGCCGCCGGACTTGAAGTAGCGGTCCGACACCGGCGAGATGATCCCGACATAAGGCGCGTAAGCGGGCGCCGGAGTTCCGCCGTCCATCGTCAGCATGGATTCGAAGATGACTAGGGTGGGATCGACAATCGTCCCGCGCTGCTTGAGCTCGGCGATGAAGGCGCGCATTTCGGGCGAGTCCCAGTTCACGTCCTTGGCGAGGCGCGCTGGCCCCGCGATCCGCTCCGCCGTGTTCGCCTTGTCGACGATTTCCTTGGGCATCGCCTGCATGACGACGAAGTTGAGGTGCGTTAGCTCGTCATAGCCGGCGCGGACGGCCTCGAGCGGCCGCATCGTCGCCGGGACATGCCCGCTGACGTGAAGTCCGAGCCGCTTCGCCTCGGCCGCTGCAGGAGCGATCCACGCCGGATTCATCGACGTGTAGAATTTCACGCCCCACAGGCCGGCATCCTTGATCTGCCGAACCGCGGCGATGGCCTCTGCTTCGCTGGACACGGTCATGCTGCCCTGGGCTGCAAGCGGGTCCTTCTTGTCGATGATCGCCTGGATGAACGGCTCGCCCATCAGCAATTCGCCGGCGGCGCGGCGCGTTTTGACCACCTGGGCGCGGTCGAGCATCGTTCCGGGGCTTCGGAAGCTGGTCATTCCGTTGGCCATGTTGGCAAGCACGTCCCAATCGTCGCCGATGTGCATGTGGCTGTCCCAGATGCCCGGGACGAGCGTCTTGCCCTGGCCGTTGATCAGACGGGCGTTGGCCGGCGCCGTGATCGATCCCGCAGCGCCGATAGCGGCGATCTTTCCGTCGCGCGCGAGCACCGCCTGGTTTTCCACGAACAGGCCCTTGTCGGCGTCGAACAGCCGGACGTTGTCGAACAGGAC
The DNA here is from genome assembly GCA_013817375.1 of Sphingomonas sp. Lineage (GTDB taxonomy): Bacteria > Pseudomonadota > Alphaproteobacteria > Sphingomonadales > Sphingomonadaceae > Sphingomicrobium. The sequence continues at coordinate 12,928 of JACDCV010000045.1, read as the reverse complement.
GGGCGCCTTGGCTTCAGCGGTCAGGAAGCGAGCGGCGATCGCTTTGACTTCCGCCGCAGTCTGCTCGTCCTGAAGGTCGCGCATCGCCTTGGTGTTGGCGGTGGCTTCGAAGCCCTTCGGAACCACCGAAATCCAGCCGATGTCGGCGAAATATCTGTTCTGCTCATCCAGCCAGACGGTGAGCGGCGAGGCGAGGATTCCACAGACGGTGGCAAGCTTGACGGTCTTGGGGCCATTGGGGCCGGTGACCGTCAGGCTCGGGCCGATGCTCATCGTCGCATGGCCGCTGGGAAGCAGGTCGAGTCCGGCGGGTCCCGCCGCGGCCAGCGCGTTGATCAGCGTCTCGTTGGCGAGCGAAATGCCGCCTGCCGGGATATAATGGCCGTTGCGGCCCTCTACGGCTCCGGAATCGGCCGTGCTCTTCCAGCTGGCGCTGTTGCCGCTGACGGAGAAGGTCTCGGCAGCGTCGCCGCTGGGGGTAATGCCGCGCACCTCGATGCTCGCGACCCGCCCGTCAGGACCGACGGCGACGGTCTGGTCGACTTCGCTGATCCAGCCGCGAAGCGATTGCGAGTGGCGGTATGCGATGCGGCCGTCGGGCAAGGTCCAGCGCCACATGTCGCCATGCTTGCCGGCGTCGGAGACGACCACGTAATGAGCGGCGTCCGCTGCCGGCTTGAGAAGCTGCTCCTTGGGAACCGGTTTCGAAGCTGATGCAGCCGGAGCCTGGTGAGCGTGAACGGCGGCGAACGAAAGCGGCGCTGTGGCGGCGAGCAAAGCAATGGCGAGATGACGCATGAAACCCTCCCTGGTGTGAGGGGAAGGGTGGCAGCGCCCCCAGCCAAACGCAATCGGTTCATTTGAGGAGAAATAAGTCCGGGAGGTTCTGTTGCCCGGCCCTCCCGGGAGCCGCTGGAATCCCCTTCTGTTGCCCGGTGGGGTCCGACCGCGCTTAAACCTTGTAACTTCTGACCGTTAGGCCGTCAGTTACGCAGCAATAGCGAGCGCCTCATTATCGTTGGCACTTGTGTTTATGAGCCGTCACGGTGGTCTCATACCGACCGGCAGCCAGACCTTTATTGCACTCGTCGATCCTGTTTCGCCCCCATCATCAGCAGCGCCTCAATTTCGTCGCTGCTGATGGTGGAGGCGCCGGGGTACTGCCCCCCGGGTCCGAGATGCTTATTCCGCCTAACACTCTACCGGCATAGCCGGGTTGCCCCGACACTTCGCCAGATAGGGATTTTGAGTGCCAATCGCAAGGATTCCGGCCGGTTGGAGAGCAATGCTGGCAATCCGGGCGCGGCTCCTGTTATTGACGGACACGCCACTTTTTGAACGAGGTAAGCAATGAACAAAGTCAGCCTGGCAGCAGCCGCTCTTGCACTAATCACGCTCGGCGCGTGCGACCGGGGCAATGAGGACCGGCTCGACACAATAGACAATTCGCAAGCCGCTCAGGACCTCGATTCACTGTCGGACCAGGCGGCAAACCTAGCCGCCGAGTCGGAAGCGCTCGAGACCCAGGCAGCCAACCTTCAGCAGGAAGCGGAGACCAGCGACACTGCGACAGGCGCCGAAACGCCCGCCGATGAGGATATCGCCGGCATGTAGTCGGCTTTTTCCGTCACAGAACCGGGCCGCCGCGCTATGCCAGCCGGCGGCCTTTTTCTTGGTGGCGGCATCGCCTAATTGCCTGCGCATGGAGATCAGCCCAGCGATTCCGGCAGCGACTTTGGTCACGGTTTGCGAGCGGGCCGACGGGCCGCCGGAACTGCTGCTGGTCGAGCGGTCCCAGGGAATGGCCTTTGCCGGCGGCGCATTGGTGTTCCCCGGTGGGCGAATCGACGACGGCGATCGGGTGCTCGGCGGTGCGGACGAGGCAGCCGCGCGGGTGGCTGCGATCCGGGAAACGCTCGAAGAGACGGCGATCCCGGTCGGAATCCGGCCTCTGCAGTCGAAGAGCGAATCGCTCGAGCTGCAATCGGCGCTGCTTGCCGGGGAGGACTTCGGCGAATTGCTTCGATTGCGCGGTCTCCAACTCGATCTGGCCGCGCTGACGCCTTTCGCTCGCTGGGTGCCCAAGTTCCACGCCACCAGGCGTTTCGACACCTTGTTCTTCCTCGCTCGCGCGCCCGTGGCTGACTGGCAGCCAAATCACGTGGAGGGCGAATGCAATGCGGCCTTCTGGATCGGTGCGAAGGAAGCACTCGAGCGCGAGGGCCGCGGCGAGGCGCGGCTGATCTTCCCGACCCGGCGCAATCTGGAGCGGCTGGCCCTTCATGACAGCTTCGATGCGATGCGCGCCGATGCCGGAGCCCACACAATCGAGCCGATCAGCCCCTGGGTCGAGGAAGTGGACGGCGAGAGCTTCATCACCATCCCGGGCGGGGTCGGCTATCCCGTAACACGCGAGAAGCTCGACGGCCTCTGGCGCGGCTGATGCGGGGGCTTGGATGTCTGGTTCTGCTCCTCGCGGTCCTCGCGGCGGGGTATTTCTTCGGGCGCGACTATGTTGAGCGCCACCCGCAGGATTTTCCCTGGACGAAGCTTCGCCTCGAAGATCCGGTCGGCCGCTTCACGGCAAGCAAGATCGCCAGTCTCGGCGAGGAGCCGCAGCTCTGCCGGGCGCTGCTTGCAACCACGGCGGTCGGCGACGAGCCGGTGCCGCCGCGCCGATCGCCCCCCAATTGCGGCTATGAGGACGGGGTCCGGCTTGCGGGCCGCTCGACCGGTTACAGCCCGGCTGGGCTGGTCACGAGCTGTCCGGTTGCTGCGGCGCTTCATTTGTTCGAGGTCCGCGTCGTCCAGCCCGCTGCGCAACGGCACTTTGGAAAGGAGGTGAGCCAGGTCCATCACGCAGGCAGCTATAATTGCCGGCGAATCTACGGGCGCGATGAGGGCCGGTTCAGCGAACATTCGACGGCCGATGCGGTCGATATTACCGGATTCACTCTGGAGAGCGGCGAAAGGGTGTCGGTGCTGGGCGACTGGGAGGGCGGCGCACGTGAGGCAGCCTTTCTTCGCCAGGTCCGCGACGGTGCCTGCGGCCTGTTCTCGACCGTCCTGTCGCCCGATTACAATGCCGCCCACCGCGACCATCTGCATCTCGACGTTGCCAACCGGGGCACGAACGGCTGGACCATGTGCCGCTGAACGGGCCGAGTCGGACGCTGGAGCCAAAGAAAAAGGGCCCGCGGCAAGCCGCAGGCCCTTCTGCCCCAGTGGGTCCGGAGCTTATTTCAGATGATTCGAAAGATGCTTGTTCATCTCGAACATGCTGACTCGGTCCTTGCCCCCAAATACCGGCTTCAGCGTATCGTCAGCGACGATTTCGCGCTTGTTCTGAGGGTTTTGCAGGTTGTTCTTGCGAATGTAGTCCCACATCTTCGAAACGACCTGGCTGCGCGGAAGCGGGTCGCTTCCAGTGATTTTCGCAAGCTCGGGTGAAGGTTGAACCGGACGAGCAAGCCCGCCGCCTGCTTTACGAGTCCCTTGTGCCATTTAGCCCTCCTGTTGTCCTCCAGGTTGTAGAGCGCAAAGCGCCCCTCTTTGCAATGGCGATTGCGACCTTGTTCAAGAGGGCGGCCGGCCGAACGGCACGACCGTGTTGGATATGTCGTGACCGATGTCCGCGGGCGGGCCCAGTTCAATCCCGGAGCGATCGCACCAAAACGCGGCGATCGCCTGCTCGTCCTGGCCGAAGCAGGGGTCGTTGTCGGGGATTTGCGACGCTCTGCCCAGGCGTATCCGAGCGGCCCTGCGGACGTTGGCGTTCGACGTGATGTGGAACATCAATCGGTCGATCCGGTAATGATGCTCGCCGACCTCCTCCACCAGCAGCTCGACGTCGGCGAAGTCCGGCTCCAGAACGGTGCCGAGCAGCGCCGACAATACGGTGAGGTTGAGGGCCACTGCCGGCTGCGTGAGTCTAGGCTCGAGCGCCTTCGAGTCGCGGCTTACCAGCCAGTCGAGCGCCCGGTTCACCGCTGCTTCGCCGCCATTGCGAAGAACGTCCTGAGGCATCGGTCCGTGGGCAACGCGAAGGCCGGCCTTGTGGAGGGCGGCGAGAAGGAAGCCGGTGTCGCTATAGCCCATGAACAGCTTCGATCGTGCGGCTTGCGGAATATCGATCGAGGCGGCTTCAGCAATTCGGTTCGACCCATAGCCGCCGCGAGCGAGCCAGATTGAATCGACGCTTTCGTCGGCCATCATCTCGCGCAGCGCGGCGAGCCTTTGTTTGTCATTCCCGGCGAAATGGCCGTCGGATAGAAAGCATTGCGGATGAAAGATGATTTCGCAGTCGCCGCGGCCGCGGACGACCGCTTCCACCTGCGCGGCGGTTTCCTGCTTCATTGAATTGCTAGGCGCGACGACCGCGATGCGCATGGATTCCCCGACTTGCCACTGGCGTAAGACAAGCAAATACGGCACTTGTTGAGGATGAAAAGCCCAATCCGTTTTGCGCTCGCCGCAGCCGCCGCCGTGCTCATCTCAAGTTGCGCAATTGCCCCGGCCCCCGCCCCGCTCGCCGCAGCCCCGGTGGTTCAGCCATATGACGTCGTGATCCGTGGCGGGACTATTTACGATGGCTCGGGCGGAACGCCGTTTCTCGGCGACGTTGCGATTAGCGGCGACCGGATCGCTTTTGTAGGACCGCAAGCGCCCGCGCCGGGCCGGCAGACGATCGACGCCACCGGAATGGCGGTCTCGCCGGGCTTCATCAACATGCTGAGCTGGGCGCCCGTCGCCCTGATCGAAGACGGTCGCGGGCTCAGCGACACGCTTCAGGGCGTCACGCTGGAGGTGTTCGGGGAAGGCGAATCGATGGGGCCGTGGAGCGACGGAATGAAAGCGCTCCGAATCCAGCGCCAGGGCGACATCAAATATGCGATCGATTGGACCACGCTCGGCGAATTTCTCGACTATCTGGAGCGGCGCGGGATCAGCCCGAATGTCACGTCGTTCGTTGGGTCGGGGACGGTGCGCGAGCATGAGCTTGGCGAGCTCGATGTCGACCCCACGCCCGGGCAGCTGGACCGGATGCGGGCGCTGGTCAGGGCAGCGATGAAGGACGGCGCGGTCGGAGTCGGATCTTCGTTGATCTACGCTCCGGACAATTTCGCCGACACGCCCGAACTGATCGCACTCACCCGGGAAGCGGCGCAGTGCGGCGGGATGTACATCAGCCACATCCGCGACGAGGGACCAAAGCTGCTCGAGGCGATCGACGAGCTGATCGAAATTTCGGCCAAATCGGGCGCACCGGCGGAAATCTACCATTTCAAGCAGTCGGGCCGCGACAATTGGCACAAGATCGATGCTGCAATCGCCCGAGTGGAGGCGGCCCGGGCCGCAGGTCAGCGGATCACCGCCGACATGTACACTTATCCGGCTAGCTCGACCGGCTTCGACGCGGCCTTTCCGCTGTGGGTCCAGGACGGCGGCCTCGAGAAATGGGTCCAGCGGCTGAAGGATCCCAAGACCCGCGCCAAAGCGCTTGCGGAAATGCGCGGACCAAAGGCAACCGAGAACACCAAGCTGGTGGTCGAGGAACCGGACAAGATTCTCCTCGTCGGGTTCAAGAGCGAGGCGCTAAAGCCCCTTACCGGAAAGACTCTCGGCGCCGTCGCGCGCGAGCGCGGCAAGCGCCCGGAGGAGGTCGCAGCCGACCTGATCATCGCCGACGGGACCCGGATCCAGGTCGTCTATTTCGGGATGAGCGAGGAGAATGTCCGCCGCGAGGTCGCAATCCCCTGGATGGGTTTTGGTTCGGACGCGGCGTCGCAGGCTCCCGAAGGCGTGTTCCTCAAATCCAGCACGCACCCGCGAGCCTATGGCAATTTCGCCCGGCTGCTGGGCAAATATGTTCGGGACGAGAAAGCCGCGACCCTTGCCGATGCGATCCGCAGGCTGACTTCCTTCCCCGCCGCCAATCTGGGGATCAGGGATCGCGGTTCGCTAAAAGCCGGAATGTATGCCGATGTCGTGTCGTTCGACCCGGCGACGATCAAGGACCATGCCACGTTCGACAAGCCGCAGCAGCTTGCGACCGGGGTTCGCGACGTGTTCGTCAACGGCGTCCAGGTGGTGAAAAGCGGCGCCCATAGCGGAGCCAAGCCCGGACGCGTCGTCCGCGGCGCCGGCTGGACCGGATGGCCCGGCGGCGGCGCCTGCCACTAGCCAAGCGGCGGCCACGCCAATAGGGCGCGGCACATGGACGATATGAGCTATTTCTTTTGCGGGATCGGCGGCAGCGGAATGCTTCCCCTCGCCTCAATCCTGCGCGCATCGGGCGCTCGAGTCGCCGGCTCCGACCGGTCGCTCGATGCCGGGCGGACGAGCCACAAATTCGATTATTTGCGATCGCTGGGCATACAGCTGTTCGCGCAGGACGGGTCGGGACTGCAGCCGGGCATGACTCTGGTCACCTCGGGCGCGGTCGAGGAAACGGTGCCGGACGTCGTTCGCGGCCGCGAGCTTGGCCTGACTCACCTCAAGCGACCCCAGCTTCTCGCGCAGCTTCTCAACGACGCACAGCACAGCATTGCCGTCGGAGGCACCAGCGGCAAGTCGACAGTCACCGGAATGATCGGCTGGATCCTGCACGCCTGCCATCGCCAGCCGACGGTCATGAACGGAGCGGTGATGAAGAATTTCGTCACGCCTTCCGCGCCGTTCGCGAGCGCCCTGGTTGGCGACGCGGAGCTGTTCGTCAGCGAGGTCGACGAAAGCGACGGGTCGATCGCGCTCTACACGGCCGAGGTCGCGGTGCTGACCAACATCAGCCTGGACCACAAGGAGATGGCCGAGCTCAGGCGGCTGTTCGCGGGCTTCCTTTTGCAGGCGCGAAAAGCGGTCCTTAATCTCGATGATCCGGAGACACGCGCGATCGCCGAAGCCCTGACTCCGGACAAGCTCGTCGGCTACGGTTTCGACGCTCCCGGCGCCGCTTTTGCCGGACGCAATCTTGAGCTGCTCGCGGGTGGAGTGGCCTTCCACATCGACCACAAGGGTGACCGGCACGAGGTTCGGCTTCAGCTTCCGGGGCGTCACAATGCGTCCAATGCGCTGGCTGCGATCGCCGCGGTTCGCCAGATCGGCGTTCCGGTCGCCGAGGCAGCGGCGGCGCTGGAGCGGTTCGAAGGGCTTCGGCGAAGGCTCGAATGGGTTGGCGAAGCCGGCGGAGTGACGGTGATCGACGATTTCGCGCACAATCCGGACAAGATCGACGCGACCCTCGCGACTTTGAGGGCGCAACCGGGCCGGTTGCTGATCATGTTCCAGCCGCATGGCTATGGACCCATCGCGAAAATGGGTGATGAGCTCGCCGGCAGCTTTTCCGGTGCAATGTCCAGCGACGACCGGCTGTACCTGCCCGATCCCGTCTACCAGGGCGGCACGGTCGACCAGGGCCGCGGCTCCGACTGGCTTGCGCAAGAGATTGCGACCCGGGGCGCGAGGGCCGAACATGTGCCTGACCGCGCAGCAATCGCCGACAGGCTTCTCCAAGAGGCGCGGCCGGGCGATCGAATCCTGATCATGGGCGCTCGCGACGATACTCTCGCCGAATTCGCCCGCGACCTCGTCGAGCGGCTCGGCCGCTGAAACCCGACCGCGAGTCTAGCGGTTAAGCCAAAATGACTGGCTACGTTACAGGCTGGAAGCTTCCCAAAGACGAACGCGAGCGGCTGCTCGATCGCTTTCCACCGAAATATGAGCGGACGATCGCCGACCATGTGACCCTTCACGCCGGTGCGACTGAAGACACACCTTTACCCCGGAACATGGATGCCGAGGTCGTTGGACACGCCGACGACGGAAGCAGCCTGGAATGCCTGGTGGTGGCGGTGGGCGGAACAACCGACCGCCCCGACGGATCGACTTTTCACATCACCTGGTCGCTCGGCTCCGGGCGCAAGGCCGAAGAAAGCAACGATTTGCTTCGCGACAAGGGCTGGAAGCACCTTGACCGGCCGATATCCGTCGACCTGGAGCCGGCGCGCTTCAAATGGTGACGGACAAGCAGCCGCACCTGTTCCTCGATTGTGACGGGGTCCTTGCCGACTTCGACGCCGGTGCGAAGGCTATCCTGGGAATGAGCCCAGCCCAGTTCGAGACGCGGCACGGGAGAGGCGAATTCTGGAAGCGGCTGGCCAGCGACGGCAATTTCTACGGCGGGCTTCCCCAGATGTCCGATGCGCGGCGGCTGTTCGACGCGGTCAAGCATCTCAAGCCGACGATCCTCACTGGCCTTCCGCTCGGCAAGTGGGCGGCTCCGCAAAAGGAGCGCTGGGCGGCCGAGCATTTTCCCGGGGTTCCGATCATCACCACCATGGCGCGGGAAAAGCATCTGCACATGGAGCAAGGGGACGTTCTGGTGGACGACCGCGAAAACCACCGGCAGCTGTGGGAAGATGCCGGCGGAATTTTCGTTCACCACAAGAGTGCTGAAGACTCGCTCCGGCAGCTTGCGGACATCTATCCGTCGGTGACAGCCGATCCTTAAGCGGCGGCGCGAAGGTCCACCTTCTCGACCCATTCGGGCCAGAATGCAGGTTCGCGGCTCGACCAGCCGGCAGCGGTCGCCGAGCTTTCGCTGATCGACTGAAGAAGCGTTCGCCGCCGCTCCGGATGAAGGTGCGGAAGCGCCGCTGCGGCGCAGAAGGCAGCCGGCAGCCAAGGCCGTGCAGCCGCTCCGACAAGCCGCTCGTACAGGAAGCGATAGGCGGCGAAGTGCGGAAGCCGGTCCTGGCCAAGATCGAACGCCGAAAGAGTGATCAACGTGCCAAGGAACGGGTCGATCATGTCGAGGCCGCTGTCGTCGGGAACCTGCATGCGCAGGTGATCGAGCTGCTTGTAGAGACGCGTCTGCGCGCGGATCGAAGCGGCTTCGCCCTCGTCCCGGGCCCAGCATTCGAGCGGATCGCGGCGTCCGTAAGCAACGTCGAGGGACCGGCGAATGTAGCGCTGCGTGGCTTTTGAAAAGCCCGCAAACTCCTTCATTTCCGAGAGCAGCAACGCGCCATTAGCTGGCTGGCTCGTCCTCGTGATCATGACCCCGACTCCTTTTGCCTATCGGGATCATGCGGCTGTCTTAGTTTCGTATTGCTTAACCACTTGTCCCACCCCGGTTCACATTGAATCAGAGGGGGGCAGTGTTAGCAATGTTAATATCTCACACTTGGTCGCAAGGCGCCGCCACTGTTGATTATGTGCAACGTAATAGAAACGGCACCGTCACAAGTCTCAGCCCTTGTCGTCCTCTTCATAACTGGATGAAGGCACCGGCTCATTATGCTCCGGCTGAACCACCGACGGCGGGTCGGATGCGTCCATCGATTCATCGCTTCCGACATCGACCTTGGCGTCGCAATTGTCCGGGTTCTGGCGAAGCTTTTCCTCGAGGCCCGCCTCCGGATCGTCGGAAAACGTCGCCGGTGGTGGCCGGTCTTTCTTGCGTCTGACTTCGTCCAAGATCTTCGCTCCAATAGCCCAGGACAGACCGAACGAGCGGACTGCTCAGCCCGTTCCGAAACACGGCGCTTTCGACCGGCGGCCAGGTCGGTTCTGCGAACACGCTGTTTCGGCAATGGCCGCTCAACGCTTGCACGCGTAAAAGCGTCGGTGATGAAACCGCTGCAGCACCCGCTGCGGGTTAGACCCGCGTTTACCGATTGGCCGCTCGCCGTGAAGTCCATATTCGGCTTCTGGCTGTTCTACGCCGCGACCGTCGTCGCTCGCGCCCTCCTCTCTCGCGACCCGTTGACGATCATCGAGAACCGGGCGGTGACGATCGGCGTCGGAATCGTCCTGACCTTCTTCATCTATGCGACGCTCAGCCTGTTCGCAAACCGGGCAAGCTTGTTTCAGCGGGTCGGGACAGCAGCGGCCGCTTCGCTTGCCGCCGCTGCGTCGATGGCCGGAATCCTGATGTTCATCGACAAGTATCAGCAACGCCCGCAGGACCAGATCCGCTTCGTGTCGGCCGAGGGATATCGGATCACCGAGACCGGCAAGGTGACGGTCATTGAACGCGACGGCCAGCCGCCGGTAACGGTCACCTGGCCACGGGTGGGCGCGCTCGATCCGTACATTCAGCTTCGTATTGCCGCCGACTCGGCCGTGGTGTGGCTGTTCTTCTTCATGGCGTGGAGCGCTTATTATCTGGCCATGCAGGCGCAGGCCCAGGCGCTAAGGGCGCAGAAACGGGCCGCCGAGGCCGAGGGCGCAGCCCAGGCCGCGCAGCTCCGCGCGCTTCGCTATCAGGTCAATCCGCACTTCCTCTTCAACACGCTCAACTCGCTTTCCTCGCTGGTGATGACCGGCCGAAGCGACCGGGCGGAGGCGATGCTGCTGGCACTATCGACGTTCTTCCGAAGCAGCCTGTCGCTCGATCCCGCCGCCGACATCAGTCTGGCGCAGGAGATCGACCTTCAGCGTCTTTATCTGGAGATCGAGAAGACGCGCTTTCCGGACCGGCTTCAGGTCGAGATCGACGTTCCCGACGAGCTTCAGTCGGCCCGGCTTCCGGCGCTGATTCTGCAGCCGATCGTCGAGAATGCGATCAAGTATGGAGTATCGAAAACCCGCTACAAGGTCCTGATCCGGATCGTCGGAAATACGCTTCCGGACGGCCGCATGGCGATCATTGTCAGCAACCAGCTGGTGAACGGCAAGAAGGACCAGCTGCCCGCTGCGACTCACGAAGGCACCGGCCTTGGAATCGCCAATGTCTGCGAGCGGCTGGAGACCCGGTTCGGAAGCAGGGCCGAGTGCCGGTTCGGTCCGATGGCCGGCGGCGGCTACAAGGTTTCACTGACGATGCCGGTGAGGCGCGATGACTGAGCAACAACCGATCCGCGTCCTCGTGGTGGACGACGAGCCACTCGCCGCCGAGCGGCTGCAGCTGTTGCTTGCGAAAGCTGACGGAGCAACCCTGGTCGGCACTGCGAGCGAGGGCGAGGCGGCCATCAACATGGCGCAGGCTCTCCATCCCGATTTGCTTCTTCTCGACATCGCAATGCCAGGCCTCGACGGCATCGACGTTGCCCGCTCGCTGGCCACCCACAACCCTACCCCGGCGGTCGTGTTCGTCACCGCATTCGATCATTTCGCAGTAGCGGCTTTCGAAGTCGCGGCAGTCGATTATCTGATGAAGCCGGTCGATCCGGTGCGGCTTCAGCGCGCGCTCGACCGGACCCGCGACTATCTCGAGCACCGCCGCGCGCCATCGACGAACGCAGCCGTGTCTTCGGGATGGATCGAGGAATTCTGGGCGTCCGACCTCAGCGGGCTGGTCCGAATCGCGGCACGCGACATCGACCGGGTTTCGGCGGAGCGCGATTATATGCGTCTTCACGTCGGCCGCAGGAGCTGGCTGATCCACCATTCGATGACTGCGCTTGAGGAAGGGCTCAATCCGGCGCTGTTCGTGCGGCTCCACCGCTCGGCGATCGTTCGCAAGGATGTTATCGCCGGCTTTAGCCGAAACCCTTCCGGCCGCTGGATCGCGCGCCTGGCCGACGGCACCGAACAGCCGGTGGGACGGCTCTATTCCGACCGGGTCAGGGCAATCGTCGGCCGATAAGGGGACATCGAAAGACGCCGCGCACCCGGTTCAGGCTCGCGGCGTCCTCGATCCATCACTGGGCGACAATGGCAATCGCCGCGCTGCCGACGGTTACCGAAGGGTTGCGGGCTTCGAGGAGCGCGGCATGGAATGCCGGCTGCGCTCCGGCAACGGCCTGATCACGACAGGCCGAGGTGGCGCTCGCCAGGTCGAGGTCACGCGAGTCCTCGATTTCGCACACGGTCCGGGCCGCGTTCGTGATTCTCTTCTCGAGAATCGTCGCGCCGCCGTCCGTGGCGAGGTTGAGGTCGGCGAAGGGCACGCTGACCGAATTGAACCGTGCGGCCTGGCTGACGGTCGGCACGAGCAGCACCGAAGCGGTCAGCAGTGCGCCAAATGCGGGAAGAGCTTTCATTTCTTGTCTCCTTTCACGTTGCGACGCGGAGCCAGCTGGGGTTCGTTGGGGAAGAGCCCCGCGTCGCAGGCTCTGGATGAGCCTTGGCTGGGCTCAAGTCGCGCGCCCGTCGACACCGCGTCAGGCGATTGTCGGCATTCCGACAAAAGGCTTCGATACGCCGCCGAACCGACGAACGACGGTCATCTGGCGTTCAGCTTTCGGGGACAGCTTTCGAGGACGCTTCGCCTTCGCCGCGATCGACTGCGGCAGTCACCGCGACATCCATCGTCACATTGCCGAGAGTACGGAAAATGTCCGGTATCATCTCGACCGCAATCAGAAGCGCCAGTGGCGCTATCGGAACTCCGAGCGCAATGGCGATCGGCGCGATCGAGCTAATGAACGATATCTCGCCCGGAAGGCTTGGCGCCGCATAACTCATCACCGCTCCAACCGCGACGGCGGCGATCATCTGGCCCAGAGTCGGCTCGTAGCCGAACCAGTGAGCGACATAGAAAGCGACGGCAACGTTCATCGCCGGTCCGGTGGCTCGGAACAGGGCTACCGCGATCGGGAGCGACACGTCGGCAACTTCGTCCCGGATTCCCATCACCCGCGCCGAGGCGAGCATCGCCGGGAGCGAGGCCAGCGACGAACGAGTTGAGACCGCAACGCTCTGCGGAGCGAACATCGCTCGAGCGAAGCGGCCGGGCCGGACTCTGCCCGCCAGGATTCCGATCGGGTAAGCGGCGAGCGTTAGGAGCAATCCGACGGCCGAGATGAGGACAATGTAGTGGGCCAGGCCCTCGAACGCGGCGCCTCCGGCCGATGCGCCGACACTGAAGGCAAGCGCGAGCACTCCGATGGGAGCCAGCCACAGCACCCAGCCGATGATCACTAACAGCGCATCGGCGATTGCTTCGAACAGCCCGACGAGGGTCTGGCGTTGCGCGTCTGCA
>JACDCV010000044.1 GCA_013817375.1 Sphingomonas sp. | reverse complement strand
AGGGCCTTTAGGCCATCGCGCGAGAACCCACGCATGTCCATCAATGTCATTGCGACGGCGTCACCAAGTGCCAGCTGGACAGTTGTAGAAGTTGTCGGAGCAATATTCGCCGGACAAGCTTCCCTCGTCTGCGGGAGGCAGAGCTTGATGTCAGCCGCCATTAACAGCAGCGAATCCGGACGCGACGCAATCCCGATCACCGTCACTCCGATGGCGGCGGCGTAACGGAGGAAGGCACGCAATTCGGTAGTGTTTCCCGAATTGGAGATCACGACCAAGACGTCCCCAGAAACGAGCATTCCCAGGTCGCCGTGGGCAGCTTCAGCAGGGTGAACGTAAAAAGCGGGAGTTCCCGTTGCCGCCATGGTGGCCGCCCACTTGCGTCCAATATGACCCGACTTCCCCATGCCCGTGATTACGACTCGGCCGGAGCATGCAAGAATGGCTTCGCAGGCCTCGACGAAGGACCCGCCAAGCGACGCAGCAAGACTGTCCAGCGCTCGCGCCTCCGTTGTGATGACCTCTGCCGCTCGACGGATTATCTGCTCGGGTGACGCAATTGGCCGGGCATGAAGTTGGACGGTCATTACTACTTCTTCCTAATGCTGATGCGAAAAGCGCTGAAGTCGCTACTGTACAACGCCATTGCGCCAAAAGGCGCCTGTGATTCTGCAAAAGCCATTTTGCCAAAAAAATCAAGCTAAGAACAATCCGGAGCCTTGAGCTACCGCTGCCGAGTGGTACCAATGCCACGCTCGCGACGGCTAGCGCCATAGTAGCTCGGCTCCCGCATCCGAGGGCGGCCCCGTATATTCGCGTTTCGAGCTGGCGACTACCTTAACGAGCTTGAACGCCACAGACCGTCGCATCGCAGACCTCTTCAATGGCACGACGTCGAGCCCGGCGACTTTTTCTACATCCCGGCAAACACGGTTCATGCAGTCGGTCCCGGCCTCATATTTTAATCGCTCAGCCTCTGCAGGGCTAGCTTCTACGCAAACTTGCCGAAAACTGCCGCGAATTCCGTGAATCTGCCTGCCGCTGACGCTGTTGCTCCGTGGCAACAGCGGGCAGAAAATGCCTCGCTGATAAGGAACCAGTATAGATTGAATAGAGTAGATGCGGTTGCGATCCAGCTAGTATCCGGATCGCTGTATAGTTACTAGAGCCGAACTCCTTTGACGGAATTGCCCTGCTGATGGTAAATAAGGATGTTCGGTTGAGGGTTTGGAACACACGAGGTGCTACGGGTATTTCTGCAGGTGACGTGATACAGATGTCACTTAGGTCTAAGTCAGACACGTGCCATACACGAATGAAAGGGATTTAATGATGAGAAAAATTCGCGGAGGCGCGTTGAGTGCGCTCGCTCTTGTAATCGGTCTTGCCGCTCAGCCGGCGAGCGCTCAGATTTTGCGTGCGGAGGTGCAGGCCGGCGGGAGCCAGTTCAGCGCCGCTGGCGATGAGGATCGTTCATTCGGCTACGGCGCCGCCGCAGGTGCCGACTTTAATGTCGGCGGATTCATTCTAGGTGTCGAAGCCACCTACTGGTGGCCTGGCGCGTGTTTTAAAGCGTCAGAGGATTGCCCCGCAGAGGTCCGTACCGTGGATCAAGGCAATTTCGTCAATCACAAGAGCTTTGAAGAGTTTGGGATCGCGGCCCGCGCAGGCGTGATGGTGACGCCTGCAACGCTCGTTTACGTCAAGGGCGGCGTCGTTCGGAACGCGCAGCGCAAGGAAGTTTTGCAGGGCGCGTTCGAACATCGCGGACCTCGCCCCGGATTTATCTACGACGATTACAACAGGGGCGGCTGGACCGCCGGTGCCGGCATCGAGCAGCAAGTGAGCGGACCCTTCTACGTGAAGGCGGAAGGCCGCTATTCCGACTACAAGCGCGGCCAGATCTCGGGCGGAACGCACATGATCACCGGGCTTATTGGTCTGGGCATGAAGTTCGGCCTGGCCTCACCGCCGCCGCCGCCGATGGTGCCGATGGCGCCGCCGCCGCCGCCGCCGCCGCCGGCGACGCAGACCTGCCCGGACGGGACGGTGATTATGGCGACCGAGATGTGCCCGGCTCCGCCGCCGCCTCCTCCGCCACCACCGCCGGCGCCCGAGCGCGGCTAAGGCAAGCGGTAGCTTTAGAATGGACGGCCCGGGAGTTCGCTCCCGGGCCGTTTCCATATTGAACCTGGTCCGCTTTCTCACCGGTCATAATCTGGCCCTGAATGATCATGATCGCTCATCTGCTCTTTGCCGTCGCACTCCAGCTGTGCGTCGCATATGTTTGGGGTAGCTGGGGAGCCGCAGCCGCGGTCGCGTCGACCTGGGCAATCGCCCGCGAGATAGCGCAGGCTGAGTATCGTTGGATTGAACAGCATGGCGACGGGCTCAGGGCGAACATGCCTTGGTGGGGTGGATTGGACTATCGCGTTTGGCAGCACCTTGATCCCTGGCTCGACTGGGTTCTGCCATGCCTTGTGACAGCCGCAATCGCCGTGCTGGTCAGCAGGGCCAACAAGCGCCGAGCAAGTTAACCTCAGCGGCAATTCGCCGCAGCTACAGACCGTCAAACTTAGCTATGCCTTTCGCACGTGTGTGTCGTCGCCTACTGCTCTAGAGTGCCTGTTCTTGAAACGAGTGCGATTTCAAACAATGCCAGCGTACCTCCTTGCTTCGGTTCTCATCCATGCGGCCCAAGCTCCCGATCAGCCCCCTGTCGGCCAACATTCGTTTAAAACAGAGGCCGTGGAGTGCTGCGCAGACCTCCTCGGCGCCGGTCATTCGGATTTCCAGCTCGGCCGCCTCGTGGACGGCTCTGTCGCGCCGACGGGTGAATCTCAGCCGCTGCCGTTGACCGACCAGATCGGATTGAACCGCCAGCCGCTCAGTCCGCACTTAGGCGTCGCCAGTACGTCCGCTGTCCTTTCGGAACCGCCCGCCGCGGGTTCCGCTGATGAGGGTTCGGCGGAAGTCCACGAGGGTCGTCCGGCCCAATCGGACGATCGCTACGGCTTGGATGTGTTTTGGGATCAAGCGACCTCCATACCGTGGAGAGTCGGCGGCACCGCCGCGGCTATAAGCGCTGGCGGGTTCGCCAACTGGAACTGGGGAAGCTCGCCGTTCCGCTTCAATTCAGAGGGCTGGTTCGGGAAAGAAACCTCCAACATGGGCATGGACAAGCTCGGACATGCCTACTCGACGTACGTGCTGGCCGAGTTTTTTGCTGACGGCATTGAAAAACAGTCATCGCAAGCTCGCTCCGCTTCCTACACCGGTGCGATTTTGGCGATGGGCCTGATGACTTACGTCGAGGTCTTTGACGGTTTTTCGAAGGATCACGGCTTTTCGCATGAAGATCTTCTCGCCGACACTGCCGGCGCGCTTTTTTCCGTCGCCAGGCGTTCGGTGCCGGGCCTGCGGGAGAAAATCGACTTTCGATTGCTCTATACGCCGTCACGAAGCACGTGGCGGGCGCTATCCTGTTTTCCGGCTCCCCATTGTGACCGCGATGGGAAGGCTGTGCGGAGCCCCATTACCGACTACAGCGGCCAGCGGTACTTGTTCGCGCTGAAGCTGTCGGGGTTCGAGCGATTCCGTCGCACTCCTTTGCGACTCGTCGAACTCCACGCCGGCTATTACGCCCGCGGCTTCACGAAGGAAGAGGAAGACCTCGGGGAACCATTACGGCGCCGACTGTTCGTCGGGGTCGGCCTTAACGTGAGTGAGCTTTTGTTCTCCCGGCGGACGAGTGGACTCCGCGGCGCCGGGAAGTGGGCGCTCCAATATCTGCAAGTGCCCTACACGGCGGTTCACTCAGATTAGCGTGATGCATTCAGGACGACTTCGAATTTGCATCAGGGGTCGACCGGACGACGGCGACCAGCGGGCCGCCAATGTTGGGTAGCCAGGCTGAGCCGATCCAGCCAGTCCATGATCGCTGCGAGCCACTGCGCACGGCGATCGGCGATCGGTCGCCACGAGAGGGGATCAAACCCGACTGACGGCAGGAAGGGCGTTCGGCGCCCATAGGCCCAGATCTCGACTCGTACAGTTGGTCGGTCGGACTCAGCCCGCGCATGGAAACCGAAGGTATCAATCGCCACCACCGTGTTCGCGGGAACTGCGAACCGGATCGGGGCTGGCAAACCAAGCAGTGGCAGCTCTTCGGCCGATACGCGGAATGATCCGCGCTGAGACAGTCGGTCCCCCGTCGCGACAACCGTGCTACTCTTCGCTTGCTCCCACGCTAGACGTTCCGGCGTCAGGATATGCGAGCCCGCAACGTAGGTCAGCGGCCCTCCGTCGTCAGCTACATCGGTTAAAAAAAGCCACGCCTTGAGCGATGGATGGAAAGTATCAGAATGGATCTGAAGCTGCGGGTCGGGAGCCTCCCCAGGGATTCCACTGACAATTGTCTGAATATAATACAGGGGTTGGCTGCGGGTGCTTGCGACATAGGCGAGGAGGCCTCTCCAGCGGCTGCTGGCCAGCAGAGTTCGAAGCTCCGGGATGCGCCCAAGGATATCTGGGCCGATCGGCACTCGGCGAGTTACCGTGCTACCCTGCTGGTGGGCGCGGCAGTCCCATTCATGATCGAGGAGCGCGGATCTCAGCCGCTCAAAAGTTTCGCGAGATAGAAAGTCGGGCACCACGACGAAGCCATTCCGGTCGAACTGCTCGCGCCAAGCCGCCGGAACGTCGGTGGCAAGTTTGCGCCGGCGGCGCCAAGCAAGCGAATGGGCAAGCTTCAATCTGTTCACATGGAGTCCGGCGCGGTTCAGTCGGGCAGATCCCAAGATGGGATTGTCCACGAAGCTCTTCGAACCGGTACCTAACGCAGCCAGCCACAATGGTCCGCGCCACCACCGGAGCAGCCGACGTAATGGCGCCATCCGCGAGCGGCTGGTCGAGATTGAACTTGGCAGGAACGGCCTCCTTCAGAAATTCGGCGGAGCATTGACAAGCTATTGCGGAGAACCGAGAATTCAAATCAGTGGCGCCGCCGACGGTGCAGACGATGCATTCGTAACGGTCTTCAATAGCCCTTTTGGAATCCGGCGTCGCGGCGAAGCCGTCTCGTTCGCTGAGGCGTCGGTGATTCCGGATATTCAGAAACGCAGATGCCGCTTTTGCGCAAGGACTCTCACTAGGCAATGCCACAAGCGCTTCCGCCCCCTGAGCCGCCCCCGGCTATCATAATCGTCACCGGCAAGGCGCTGCCCGATCCCGCGGCCGAGCGCGCTTATGCGGTCGAGACGATCGGGCGCGATGCGCTGGCCAATGCGCCGACCCACCAGCTCGACGAAATCTTGAAGCAGGTTCCGGGGCTTCAGCTGTTCCGGAGGTCGGACTCCACCAGCGGCCATCCCACCAGCCAGGGCGTCACGCTCCGCGCGCTCGGCGGCAACGCGTCGAGCCGCGCTCTTCTGATCCTCGACGGCGTTCCGCAGGCGGACCCGTTCGGCGGCTGGGTCACCTGGCCCGCTTTCGATCCGGCGAGCCTCGATGAAGTGCGGTTGATCCGCGGCGGCGGAAGCGTTCCCTATGGCTCCGGAGCGCTCGCCGGGGTCATCGAGATGAGCAGCCTTGCGGCCAAGGGCGCGAATGGCGCTTTCGAGGTCGGGAGCCGGCAGTCCGTCAGCGGCCGCGGCTATCTCGGAGCCGAGGTCGGGCAGGGGCTGTTCACGATCAACGGCCAGGCGGCGCGAAGCAGCGGCTTCATTCCGGTGACCGAAGGGACCCGCGGGCCAGTCGATCGCAATTCTCCTTACCGCCAGGCCAATGTCCGGGCGCGCTGGATCACTCCGGTCGCTTCCGGGATCGAGCTCCAGGCCAGCGGCCTTGGCTTCGTCGACGTTCGCGAGCGCGGTTTGCCGTTCACCGGCAACCGCACCCGCGGTGCCGATGCGTCGCTTCGCCTCGTCGGCAGCGGCCGCTGGATATGGGCGGCCACCGGCTACGCGCAGTGGCGCAATTTCCGAAGCAGCTTCGCAAGCGTCAACGACGATCGCACCAGCGCGTCCCGGGTGGCGCTCCAGGATTCGGTGCCGTCGCGAGGGGCTGGCGGGAGTATCGAGGTGCGCCCGCCGGTGGGCGGCGCGATCGAGCTTCGCCTCGGTGCCGACGCTCGCCTTACGACCGGCGAATCGCGTGAGCTTTATTCGTTCGTCGCGGGCGAGCCGACCCGGCGGCGCGTGGCCGGCGGCGAGACCCGCACCGAGGGTGCTTTCGCCGAGGCGACCTGGAGCAGGGGTCCGCTCACCCTCACCGGAGGCGCGAGACTGGACCATTGGCGCATTTCGGACGGCGAGCTCGTCGAGCGGCTGCTGGCGACCGGACAGGTCACTCGCGACGACCGTTTCCAAAGCCGCAGCGGCTGGCGCCCGACGGCGCGTGCCGGCGCCCTGCTCGACGTCGGCGGGGGCTTCAACCTTCGCTCTGCCGCCTATCTCGGCTGGCGGATGCCCACGTTGAACGAGCTGTTCCGGCCGTTCCGCGCAGGCTCCGACGCGACCGCTGCCAACCCCCTGCTCGACCCCGAACGCCTCGCCGGAGCGGAAGCGGGCATAAGCTACAGCCGCGGAGCGGCCGATTTGTCACTGACCGTCTTTGCGAACCGCCTGTCGGATTCCATTGCCAATGTGACTCTTGGACGCGGGCCCGGCCTGTTCCCCGGCGTAGGCTTCGTGGCCGGCGATTATCGCCAGCGCCTCAACGTCGATTCGGTGGAGGTTCGCGGAATCGAGGCCTCGGGCGAGTTCCGCGAAGGGGCGTGGTCGTTGCGCCTTGGCGCCAGCTTTGCAGATGCCGAAGTCCAAGCGTCGGGCGAGGCAGCGGCGCTCGACGGTCTTCGGCCGGCGCAGACGCCCAAGGTCGCGCTGACGGGCGGACTGGGCTGGAACGCGGGACGCCGGGGCGCATCGCTGGTGGTTCGCCATGTCGGCTCCCAGTTCGAAGACGATCTCAACCTCCGCAAACTGGCGCCTGCGACAACCGTTGGCGCCTTTGGCGAATGGCCGCTGACCGCGCGGCTTCAGCTGATCGCGCGGGGCGACAATTTGCTGAACGAGACGGTGGTCGCCACTCTTGGCGACGATGGCCTGGTGGAGCGGGCGAGCCCGCGGACCCTGTGGATCGGACTTCGGCTTCCGCTTCGCTAGCCGGCAAGCGATTCACTTCGATCACTTGGGTGAACTGCCGTGTCTCCGGCGCGTTCTTTCGCGGCGGTTGGACAGGAGACGACCATGCTCACAACCAAAAGCGGAAGTTCGAAGCGCGGCTTTGCGGCCATGAGCCGTGAGAAGCAGCGCGAGATTGCCGCGAAAGGCGGACGCGCGAGCCACGGCGGAGGACGGCCGCCGGGAAGTGTATCGACCGGCGCGCGCGAAGCTCGATAACGATAGCGTAACGAGAAACTGCTGCCGGTCCGCGGCGTTGGACTGGATGAATGTATAGGGCGAATCTCGATAGCCGCGACAAAGGCGGCGCTCTTGCGGCTGTCGCGGCGATCCACGTCGGCTTGCTGTTCGCGCTCCTGAACGCGACCGGCCACATCGACGTCACCGACCCTCAGCGAACGCTCCGGGTGTTCGACATCAACGATCCGCCGCCGCCGCCGCCGGAGCCGATCCAGCAGCAGCAACCGCAGCAGCAGGAGCGGCAACAGCCGCAGCAGCCGCCACGCCCAAGAGAGGCGGAGGGCGCTGCGAGCCCGCGTAACATTCGCAGCCAGGCGACGCCTGTCGTCGCTCCAAGGCCACGGATCGCGCTTCCGCTGCCGGTGCCGATGGCGGTTACCGAAACGCCCAACCAGGGAGCGGACCCGACCCAGGGCGCGTCCGACGTGCGCGGTCCCGGCACCGGCGCCGGCGGCACCGGCACAGGGACGGGCTCCGGAGGAGCGGGCGGCGGCTCCGGAGGGGGCGGCGGAGGCGGCTATGTTGATCCGCCCCGCTTGCTAACGCCCGTCCTTAGGGGCCGTGACTTCCCGCAGCAGATGTTGCGCGCCTGGCCGCGCGGCGCACCAGTGTTCGCCCGGATACGAGTCGGCGCCGACGGCTCGGTCATCCAGTGCATCGTCGATCGCGGCACCGGCATACCGGCGATCGATTCGCACGTTTGCGCCACCGTTCAGGCGCGGTTGCGCTATAACCCGGCGCGCAATGCATCGGGCCAGGCGGTTGCCGGATGGTCCGGATATCGCCAAGACCCGCCGCAGTAACTCAAGCAGGACACACCGATGATCGAAGCTGAATGGTGGGACTATGATTCGCCGGACGAGATGGCCGAGGCGGTCGCAGGCGATATTGGCTTCATCATCGCCAGCGCACTCGACGCTCGCGCAGCCGCGCTGGTAGCGCTTCCGGCGACCGACACCGCGAGGGAGATATTTCCGGCCCTCGCCGCCGCCGAGCTGCAATGGCGGCAGGTGACGATCGTCCCTAGCGACGACGCAATCGTCGGAGTCGATAGCGAGGACAGCAGCGCCCGGGCTATCGCCCAGATATTCCTTCCCACCGGGGCGCGGGTGATCCCGATTGCGACGGTGCTCGACGATTACCGGCTGGCAGGCAATTCCGCCGACGCGCGGCTCCAGGACCTGCCGTGGCCGCCGGACCTGGTCTGGCTCAGCGTCGAGGAGGAAGGGAACGCCGCGGGAATCGCCGCCGGAGCCGATTTTCAGGACGCGCTCGAGGCGCCCAAGGCGCGGCGAGCGGTCGGGGTGATGCCGGAAGGCGGCGGGGCGCCGAGGGTGACTTTAACCCGCTCATCGATCCTGTCGGCCCGAACGGTGCTGATCACTGTCCGCGGCGACTCCAACCGCAAGTTGCTCGAGCTGGCGATCGCCGACGGGCAGAGCTCACAGCTTCCGATCGGCCGGGTGCTCGCCGAAGCCGAGCAGCCGATCGACATCCACTGGTGCGCTTAAGCTAGACGTCTTCCAGCGGTTTCCCCCGAGTTTCCTCAAGAAAGATCAGCGACACGACGATCGGGATCACGGTGAACACCACCGGGTACCAGAGGCTGGCGTAAATATCGCCGGTGATGGTGACCAAAGCGAAGCTGGTGACCGGCAGGAAGCCGCCGATCCAGCCGGTGCCGACATGATAGGGCAGGCTCATCGCCGTGTAGCGGACGCGGGTCGGAAACATCTCCACCAATGCCGCCGCCTGCGGGCCGTAGACTGCAGTCGCCGCCACCGCGAACACCATCAGCCACGCAAAGATCAGCGGCAGGTTCATCGCATCGGGGTCGGCGCTTTCCGGGTAGCCTTCGACGGCGAGCGCCGACGCGATTCGCTCACCGGTCTCTGCCTTGAGCGCCTTTAGCTCCGCTCCCGACAGAGCGCTTCCGTCGGGCACTTCAAGCCGCTCGTTGCCCACCGCGACGATGGTCCGGCCATCGGCCGACTGCCTGCTCGAATAAGACACTCCGGTCGAGGCAAGGAGGCTCCTTGCAATATCGCAGGAGGTGCGGAACTGGCGCGTGCCGACGGGGTCGAACTGGACCGAGCAGGTTGAAGCATCGGTATGAACGACCACCGGTCTTCGCTCCTGCGCCTCGACCAGAGCGGAATTGGCAGCCGCGGCGATGCCGTGGAAACCTGGGTAATATGCGGCCAGCGCAAGCAGCATCCCGCCGATCATCACCGGCTTTCGGCCGACGTGATCGGACAGCCAGCCGAAGAAGATATAGAGCGGCGCGCTAAGGATGGTCATGCCCAGCACCAGCGCGTCCTTGGTCGGCTCGGGAACTCCAAGCGACCTGGTCATGAAGACCTGCACGTAGAAGAAGGCCAAATACCACACCGCGCCTTGAGCGAGCATGATCCCAAAGAAAGCGATCAGGACCCGCCTCAGATTGGCCCACTGGCCGAAGGATTCGCGGATGGGAGAGATGGACACGTCGCCGTCCGCCTTCAACTTCGTGAATGCGGGGCTCTCGGAAAGCTTGAACCGGAGCCAGATCGAGATCGCCAGGAGGATGAGCGAGATCAGGAACGGCACTCGCCAGCCCCAGTCGAGGAAGGCTTCCTCGCCGACCGCGGTGCGGGTGGCGAGGATGACCAGAAGGCCGGCGACGAGGCCGATCGAGGCGGTGATCTGGATCCAGCCGGTGGTGAAGCCGCGGCGATGGTTGGGCGCATGTTCGGCGACGTAGATTGCGGCTCCGCCATATTCGCCGCCGAGCGCGATCCCCTGAAGGATCCGAAGAATGATGAGAAGGATCGGCGAGATGATCCCCGCAGTCGCATAGGTTGGAAGAAGCCCGATCAGGAAGGTCGCTGCGCCCATCAGGCTGACGGTCGCAAGGAACGCCTTCTTGCGGCCGAGGCGGTCGCCGATCACTCCGAAGATGATCGCGCCGAGCGGCCGGAATGCGAAGCCGGCGGCAAACAGGCCGAGCGCCGCAACCAGTCCCGCGGTCGGGTTAAGCCCGGCGAAAAAGACTTTCTGGATGGTGAGCGCGAGGCTGCCGAAGATGAAGAAGTCGTACCATTCGAACGCGGTGCCCGCGGACGAAGCCGCGATCACCCGCTTCATCGACCAGGGTTTCTGCTCGCCGTCCGCTGCGCTCGCCATCACCGCCTCCCCGCCGGGAGAAATGGATAGCGCCCCCAATGCGTCGCGCAATGGGGGGCGGCGTTGAACTCGGCTTCAATCGCCTGCCGCCAGGCAGAGCCGCCCCCGATCTGCTCGTCCCCGCCCCGAAGCAGCGTCGCTTCGTCAGTCGAGCTTTCGGATCACTCCGTCGAGGCGGCCCAGGCGGACGCCGAGCTTCTTTGCGGCAACGTGGTTCGTCACCGTGTTCGAGTCACGGATGGTGAGCGTCTGGTCGACGCTGATCCCGCCCTTCATCTTGTAACGCAGGGTCGCGGTCCTGCCTTGGACCCGGACCTCGACGGGCGTAACCGCATCGGACATGGTCCCGGTGAAGCGATTGGTGCCGGCGGCGCGCATCACCCAGCGCCGGGTCTTCACCGGCCTGCCCTCTTCCTTGATCGTGTCGATGAGGATGAGGTCGCCGTTGGCGGCTTTCTTGCCGATGCTCTCGGTCACCTGGCGAACGGGTTTGCGAAACGCGATCTTGACCTCGTTTTCGCCTTGGGTGCGGCCGAGAAAAAAGCCGACGAAGTCGAGATCCGCCGCCGATGCCGGCGAGGCGGCGACGATTGCCACCGCCGCGAGAACTGCCAGAAACTTCACTGCCGGCTGGCGAGCAAGGCATCGACGACGCTGGCATCGGCGAGGGTCGAGGTGTCGCCAAAGCCGCTCGTCTCTCCTTCGGCAATCTTGCGCAGGATCCGCCGCATGATCTTTCCCGAGCGGGTCTTCGGAAGCGCCGGGGTGAAGTGGACCTTCTCGAGCGTTGCGAGCGCTCCGATTTCCTTGCGCACCGCCTGGTTGAGCTCCTGGCGGATGGCATCGCTGCCATCCTCCCCGGCGTTCAGGGTCACATAAGCATAAATGCCCTGCCCCTTGATGTTGTGCGTGAAGCCGACGACCGCGGCCTCGGCGACCTTGGCGTGAGCGACCAGGGCGCTTTCCACCTCGGCAGTGCCGATGCGGTGGCCCGAGACGTTGATCACGTCATCGACCCGGCCGGTAATCCAGTAATAGCCATCCTTGTCGCGGCGGCAGCCATCGCCGGTGAAGTAGAGGCCGGGATAGGTGGTGAAATAGGTCTGGAAAAAGCGCTCGTCATCATTCCACAGGGTGCGCATCTGCCCCGGCCAGGACGAGGCGATGCATAAATTGCCGCTGGCTTCGAGGCCAAGGACGTTGTGATTGGAATCGAGCAGCAGCGGCTTGACCCCGGGGAGCGGGCGCGTTGCCGAGCCGGGCTTCATCGGCGTTGCTCCGGGCAAGGGCGAAATCAGGATTCCGCCGGTCTCGGTCTGCCACCAGGTATCGACCACCGGGCAACGGCCATCGCCAACTACGCGCCAATACCATGACCAGGCTTCGGGGTTGATCGGCTCGCCGACGGTTCCGAGCAGGCGAAGTGATTTGCGGCTGTGCGCCTTCACCGGTTCGTCGCCTTCGCGCATCAGCGCCCGGATCGCGGTCGGAGCGGTGTAGAATATGGTGACTCCAAGCCGGTCGACAGTTTCCCAGAAGCGGCCGAAGTCGGGATAATTGGGGACGCCGTCGAACATGACGCTGGTCGCGCCGCAAGCCAGCGGCCCGTAAACCACGTAGCTGTGGCCGGTGATCCAGCCGACATCGGCGGTGCACCAGAAAATGTCTCCGGGCCTGTAGTCGAACACCCATTCGAAAGTGGTCGCAGCCCACACCGCATAGCCGCCGGTGGTATGAACCACGCCCTTGGGCTGGCCGGTCGAACCCGACGTGTAGAGAATGAAGAGCGGGTCCTCGGCATTCATCACCTCGGGCTCGCAGTCGGTCTCGAGCTGGTCGCGAACGGCCGAGAAAGAGACGTCGCGGCCCTCCCTCATCGGGATGTCGGCGCCGGTGCGGGTGACGACGATGACGGTGGGCACGTCGCGTTTCGCCAAAGCTTCGTCGACGTTGGCCTTGAGCGGGATCGGCTTGCCGCCGCGCACCCCCTCATCGGCGGTGATGATCGCGCAGGCGTCGCAATCGGCGATCCGGCCAGCGAGGCTGTCGGGTGAGAAGCCGCCGAACACGACCGAATGGATGGCCCCGATCCGCGCGCAGGCGAGCATCGCCGCAGCCGCTTCGGGGATCATCGGCATGTAGATCATGACGCGGTCGCCGCGCCCGATCCCGCGCGACCTCAGAAGGTTGGCGAAGCGGCAGGTCTCCTCATAAACCTCGCGATAGGAGATCCGGCGCCCCTCGCCCGGCTCGTCGGCTTCGAAGATGATTGCGGTTCGGTCGCCGTTTTCTTCGAGGTGACGGTCGAGGCAGTTGACCGACAGGTTCAGCTGGCCATCGCCATACCAGCGGATGTGGAAATGCTCCTCGTCGAACGACCAGTCGCCCGCCTCCTCGGGCACCTTCACCCAGTCGAGCCGCCCCGCCTGGTGAAGCCAGAAGCCGTCCGGATCGCGCTCGGCCCAGTCGCGCATCTTGGTCAGCTCTTGCGGCCCGATTTTGGCGTTGAACCCTTCGGGAACCGGATGGACAGTCTCTTCCATCAGGACAGGCTCTCCATGTCGATGACGAAGCGGTAGCGAACGTCGCCTTTCTCCATCCGCTCATAAGCTTCGTTCACCTCGTCCATCCGGATAATTTCGCATTCCGGAAGGACTCCGTGCTCGGCGCAGAAATCGAGCACTTCCTGAGTTTCGGGAATGCCGCCGATCAGCGATCCTGAAAGCGACCGGTTGCCCATCACCAGCAGGCCTCCATGGACGCCCGTCAGGCCGTCGATCGCGCCGACGACGACCATCGCGCCATTGGGCTGGAGAAGCCCGAGATACGGCGAAACATCGTGCCCGACCGGGATGGTGTTGAGGATGAAATCGAAGCGGCCGGCTGCCTGCTTCATCGCGTTCAGGTCGGTCGAAAGAAGCACGTCGTGAGCGCCAAGATCGCGCGCATCCTCGCCTTTTTCCGGAGAAGTGGTGATCATCGTCACGTCAGCGCCCATCGCGGCGGCAAGCTTGACGCCCATGTGCCCGAGCCCGCCGAGGCCGACGACCGCGACCCGGGTCCCTTTGCCCACCCCGAACTTCTTCAGCGGCGAGTAAGTGGTGATCCCGGCGCACAGGAGAGGCGCGGCGCGGGCGATGTCGAGCGAGTCGGGGAGGCTCAGGACGAATTCCTCGCGGACGACGATATGATCGCTGTAGCCGCCGAACGTCGGGTCGCCCGACTGCCGGTCGCGCGCATTATAGGTGCCGACCAGCCCCTCGACGCAAAATTGCTCGTGGCCCGCGTTGCACTGCGGGCAATTCTGGCAACTATCGACGAGGCAGCCCACCGCCACCCGGTCGCCCTCGCTGAACTTGCTAACCGCGGAGCCGACTTGGGAGACGATGCCGACGATCTCGTGGCCGGGCACCATCGGATAGACGCTGCCGCCCCAA
>JACDCV010000188.1 GCA_013817375.1 Sphingomonas sp. | reverse complement strand
GTGTGGCAGCGCGGCGTTTCCCTTAACGCCGAGGCACATGGCCGCTTCCTCGCTGCTCATCTTCGGCACAACGACATGATCATGAATGATCATCATTCCGTCGGTTATAGCGATCGTCGGTTGAACGCTTCGCGGCAGAGTGAAAAGCATGTCGCAGCCACGAACATCGATGCCCGCGCCAACGCTCATTCCCTCGTTCAACGTAGTCAGCTTCGAACAGCTGCGCAGCCGCAGTTCGTGCGAAATGGTCAAGTCAGCAGGAAGCTCGACAATAGCTGTGCCGGAAAGGTCCAAAGACGCGAACTTAAGTCCAGCGGGGATCTCCTTGAGGTTCGTGCAGCCGGCTGCCTTCATTATCCGCACGTCAGCGCCGGCGGGCAATTCCTTGATATTCGGGCACCCCGTAAGGTCGACCGTGTCGGCAACCAAGTTGGTGGGGAGCTCGCGGATCTGGGTGCCATCCAAGAAGATGCGATCGGCAAACAGCTGCGACGGCATGAATTCCAGCTTCAAGCAGTTGCTCAGGTTGATGGTGCCGGTGACTGCCAGAATATCGGGCAGCCGCCTAATGTCCTGATTGTCGGGCAACAGCAGGTCACCCTTGATCAGCAGCCGGTCGAAGATCGGTCGGCCATGAACATTCAGGAGCCCGTCCTGAACAGTAAAGTGTTGTTGGCATTCGCACTGGCAGTTGTCGACGTAGCCGGACATGTCGACGACCTGGTCGGGCGAGAAAAGGCCCATGATGCTATCTGGGAATTCTTCCATACTAGGCTCTCCTTGAACGTGCAGTTGGTGGGAAAATTTGTCGCAGGCCGGGCGCTACTCGCGGCATCAGACCGGATCCGAGTGTTCGAGCTTGTCGGTGCGCAGGCGGGGGAAGAGCGTCATGCGAAACGTGTCCGCGCATCGACTTGTGTCAGGCGCGGCCCAGTGCCTGAAGACCGCCGATCCGGGCCATAAACATGCCGGTCGAGCCAGCTTTCCTCTTGGCCGAGATCCGGCAGAGGCACCTGCTTTGACCAGACTTTCTCAGCCGGGTTCCATCGGTAACCGCGAAGACGAAGCGCTTCTTTGACGTCATAGTGCGCGCCTATGGCGTCAACGATGACTGACGGAGTAGCCGACCGTGCGATCAAGTCGGCAAGAGCCGTGCGACCGTCCGGGAATTTGTGCGACAGTAATACGAACACCGCATCGACGTCGTTGCTCGCGCGGTGGGGTTCGAAGAACCAACCGGCCTGGCTCGCAAGCCAGCCGAGCTTTTGCCCATCGATTCCTGCCTCGCCCCAATCGATCTCGGATAAGGTGCATGCCCACAAAAGACCGGCGGCTTCCGGCAGCCGCCTTTCCACGAACTTGCGGTCGAACGCGGCATTGTGTGCGATGACGAGTCCAGCCGAGCGAAGCAGGCGCGTTGCCTCGGCGTCGTCGATGCGCTGGCCGGCCACGTCCGCGTCTCTCAGGCCTGTAACTCTCGTGGTTTCGGCTGAAACTGGGCAGCCAGGTTCTTCCAGCCACCAATAGTTGGCGTCGATCTTCAGGATGCGACCGCGACTGTCATAACGGAAGCGGCGCAAGGCCAGTTCAATGATCAAATCGGTCGAGGTGTTGAGACCGGTCGTCTCGACATCGACCACGACGCCGATGAAGGTGTCTCCCCCATAATAGGGGACGCCGGTGCGACCTTCGCAGACCTTCACCTTGTGGAGCACCTTGCAGGTGCCACCGGCTTCGATCCGCTCGATGAGATCATGGATGTCGTGCTGTTTGAGCATGATGGTTCCCGTGAACGTCCCTTCCTCGGTGGCGTCCGGGAGAACCCGGACGCCACCTGTTGCAGCGTTCGCCATGCAGTTGACGCCTTTCGCTTGGAGCGTGACGGACCGCTAAGCGGGAACTGGACTTAACCGGCTCGCATCTCTTTTGCTCAAAGGTTGCCTAATCGCCGAGACGTGATCAGGCTCATCGGCCAGAAGACCGTCCAGATCCTCCGGCGAGGCATCGAGGCCGATCGACAACCCATGAAGTATCAAGGCTCGCACGAAAGATGGCAGTTCGGTGCAAGCTTTCAGCGCACAGCGATTGTCGAACACGCGTCGAGGCGCGGACAACCAGTCGATCGGATCAACGTCGATCCCCTCCCGCTGGAACCTGGCACCCGTTTCAGCGGCAACGAATACCAAGCGCATCCATTGCCGGTTCGTCAGAACGATGAGATCGTCGTCTGATTGATCTTCGGCAAGAGGGTCGGCGTAGACCAGTGCCGAATAGGTGACGGGCGGCTCGTAGGACGAAGCCGCGGACATAGAAGCGGGCGCCCTCCCGCACGATGGCGAACACAATTGTCGGTTCATTTGGCTTTCTCCCATTCTCAAGTGGGTTAAAGCAACTTGGAGAGTTCGATCTGCGGACACCGTGCTAGTCCATGCCGCACACCTGGCTCCAAGACCTCGCGACGCAAGGCAACGACCATATAGCTACCTTGTAAATCATTACAAGGTTAGGTGAGAAAACTTGTTGTTGCGGAGTTGGCTTTTTGGACAGCTTTGCGATGCGGCGAGCTAGGCTCAGGACCCGTTAAATTGCTTGCTTAAGTGGTGATTGGTTGATTCAATGGCGGCGCGAGGAGGCGCTGCCATGAGTGATCTGATTTGGTTGTCTGAGGCGCAGATGCGCCGGATCGAGCCCTATTTTCCGCTGTCGCATGGGGTGCCGAGGGTCGATGACCGACGGGTAATCAGCGGGATCATCTTCGTGATCAGGAACGGACTGCGGTGGCGCGATGCGCCCAAGGAGTACGGGCCGCACAAGACGATCTACAACCGCTTCATCCGATGGAGTCGGCTGGGCGTGTTCAACAAGATCTTCGCGGGCTTGACGGCCAGGGGTGGCAAGTCCGACCAACTGATGATCGATGCCACTCATTTGAAAGCCCACCGCACCGCCGCCAGCCTCTTAAAAAAGGGGCTCTTCCCCGACGTATAGGGCGCACCAAAGGAGGCCTAAACTCGAAGCTCCATGCCGTGTGCGATGGCCGCGGGCGCCCGCTGGTGATGCTGCTCAGCGAAGGCCAGATGAGCGATTACAAAGGCGCGGCGCTGATGATCGATGCGTTGCCCAAGGCCGACGCCATGCTCGGCGACCGGGGCTACGACGCCGACTGGTTTCGCGATGCCCTGTCCGAGCGCGGCATCACGCCATGTATCCCGTCAAAAGCCAACCGCAAGGTGCCGATTCCGCACGATCGCATCCTCTATCGCCAGCGGCACAAGATCGAGA
>JACDCV010000043.1 GCA_013817375.1 Sphingomonas sp. | reverse complement strand
CTGCAGAACAAGATCGTCGCGACTGCTCGGCACTTCGGAAAGCCCGTCGTCGTCGCCACGCAGATGCTCGAATCGATGATCAATGCGCCGTCGCCGACGCGCGCCGAGGTCAGCGACGTCGCAACCGCCATTTACGACGGCGCCGATGCCGTGATGCTGTCTGCCGAAAGCGCCACCGGCGACTATCCGTGCGAAGCGGTCCAGATGATGGATCGGATCGCCCGGAGCGTTGAGAGCGACCCCGTCTATCCGGGGCGGATTCATTTTACCGAGACCAAGCTGGAGCCGACCACCCCCGACGCGCTCGCGGGCTCGGCCCGGCACATCGCCAACACCATCTCGGCGCGGGCGATGCTTTGCTACACGAGCTCGGGTTCGACCGCCCGCCGGGTCGCCCGCGAGCGCCCGGCGGTGCCGCTGTTAGCAATGAGCCATTCGCATACGACCGCTCGCCGCCTCGGCCTTCTGTGGGGCGTCTATGCAGTGCACACGCGCGACGTCACCAGCTTCGAGGAGATGGTCGAGAAGGCCAAGCGGATGGCGCTTCGTCACGAATTCGCGAAAGGCGGCGACCGGCTTGTGATCATGGCCGGAGTTCCGTTCGGGACTGCCGGATCCACCAATGTCATACACGTGGTTCAGCTGGTTGGAGACGAGCTCGAGCGCCACCAGGCGGGCCGCTCCTAGAGCGCCAGGAGCGCTGGAATTTCATCCGAAATTTCGCGGGCCAGGAAGCCGACCGGACCGACCTTCTTCGACAGCATCTCTCCGGCCTCACCGTGGAGCAGGACGCTCCACAATGTGGCGGTAAGTGGATCGGCTCCGCGCGCAAGGAGGCCGCCGGCGATTCCGGCCAAAGTGTCGCCGCTTCCCGAAACGCCGAGGCCCGAAGCGCCGCCGCGGAAAGTCCATACGCGCCCGTCGGGACGGACGACGTGGCTGACCGATCCCTTGACGAGGGTCACCGCTCCGTATCGCTTCGAACAGGCCTTGCCGCAGTCGATCGAATTGGCTTCGACGTCCGCTTCCTCGCACCCCAGAAGCGCTGCCATTTCACCAGCGTGCGGAAGCAGGATCGGCGGCTGCGCGGCTCGCCTTGCCTGTTCAGCCAAAGGCGGCAGCGAGCGCAACATGCCGGCGTCGAGGACAAGCGACGCGCCCGATTGAAGGACGGCTTGCGCCATTGCTTTGCAGGCCGAGCTTTCGAACATCCCGGGACCGGCGACGATTGCGTCCACGTCTCTGGCCAGTTCGGCGACCTGTTCGACGGCAGCATCATCAAAGCCCCCGTCCTCGTCTTCGGCGAGCCCGATAGTCCGCGACTCGGGCATCGCTACCCCGATGTGGACGGCAACGCTCTCGACCGTTGCGATTTTCAAATTGCCGGCGCCTGCGCGCATCGTCGCTTTCGCGCACAGCAGCGCAGCTCCGGCGAGCGTTCGGCTGCCGGCGACGATCAGGAGCCGGCCGTGGTTGTGCTTGTCGCCATTTTCGATCGGCGGGAGCGGGAATGCCTCGAGCGCCTGGCGGTCGAGCGCCATAGGCTCGCTCACCGCGAACCCGTCATCATGTCCGGCTCGGCCGTCTTTTCGGCGCCTTCGCTTTCAAGCGGCGCGCCATGGTTCCACAGGTCCAGCTTGGGGACGCACAGCCCCCGTTCGTCGGGATCGAACTCATAAGCGCAGATGCCGCAGTTCAGCACGTCCGCCTGCTTGTCGATTCGAAGGATCTCCGCTTCTTCCAGCTCTTCCAATATGTAGCGAAAGCAAAGCACGACGACCTGGTGACAGACGACCAGCACGCGCCGGTCCGAATAATGGAGGTTGATCGTGTTCAACATCGATCGAAGCCTCAGGATCACGTCGGCCCAGCTCTCGCCGCCCGGCGGCCGGTGATAGAATTTCCCGAGCATCGTCCGGTGCCCGGCTTCCTCAGGGAAGCGCGCGCGGATCCCGGCAGTCGTCAGCCGGTCGAAAATCCCGAACTCGCGCTCGCGAAGCCGCTCGTCGACGATCGGCCGCTGCGGACCGCCCGCAAGCGCTCCGGCTTCGCATATCTCTTTCGCCGTCTGCCTTGCCCGGACGTAGGGCGAGGTCAGGATCACCTCCGGCCGCTCATCCCTGGCAAGCGACGCGAACCATTCGCCGGCCGCCTTGGCCTGCCGGTGGCCAAGCTTGGACAATGGGACATCGACATCGCGAACATCGATCTGGATTTCGTGATGCCCCGCCTCGTCCGCGATATCGCGGGCGACATTGCCCTGGCTCTGCCCGTGACGGACGAGCCACAGCTTGGCCGGCCAGTGCTGTCTCTGTTTCATTACGGTCATGAAAGCACGAGAAGCCGATTCTTTCCCTCAGCCGTCAGGCGAGGTCGCGGAGCGCTTCGGAATGACGGACGAAATCGTCGAGCGCTTGCGGCAAGGGCCTGAGGAGCTGCCCGCGATTGCTGCTTAGGCTGGTGTCGGCTTCGTCCTCGTCCTCGGATAGTCGAATGCGCCCCGGAGCGACCTTGGCAATGCTCGCCACTTCCTGGGCAAGCTCGTGCCAGCTGACCGCGCCCTCGTTGGTCAGGTGCCAGATGCCTTTCTCCTCATCGAGAAGCAGGTCGAGAGTCGCTTGGACGAGGTCGGGAACATAGGTCGGTGAAACGATCGACTTGTCGCTTGCGACCACGTCCTCGCCGCGCTTCAGGCGCTCGATGGTGTTGAACAGGAAATTGTGACGGTCCCACGGCCCGAAGAACGCGCTGGTGCGAACGATCAGGGAGTCGGCGCCAATCTCCATCAGCCGCGATTCGGCTTCCGCTTTGCTTCGCCCATATTCGCAGGCGGGCGCGGTCTTGTCGGGCTCGACATAGGACCGGCCAAGCTTGCCGTCGAACACCAGGTCGGACGAGAAAGTGACCAGCGGAATGCCTTTGAGCTTGCACGCTCTGGCAAGCATCTCGGGCCCCGTGACGTTGGCCCTGAAACACTCATCGGCCTTTTGCTCGGCTTCCCAGGTACGAACGAAGCCTGCCGTGTTGATGATCGCCCACGGCTTGTACTTATCAATTGCCGCCGCGATTGAAGCCTCGTCGCAGATGTCGAGCTCGGCGCGGCTGGTCAGCACGTGCGCCAGCCCGCGGTGAGCGCAAATCCTGGAGAAAGCCATGCCCAAAGTTCCGGTGGCACCGGTGATCAGCAGCGGCCGGGCGTGGCTGCAGTCGCTCGGCAGCATGTCGAAGCGGCGGCGCGAATGGCAGCGGCCCGGACGCCGCCACCAGCCCGGCAGGTCGAGCAATGGATGATCGAACTTCTCGCCGCGGCCGAGCTTCGCCGCTGCCTTGGCGACCTGGGTCGGACGGGGCTTGTCGGCGCGGGTATCGAAGGCGCCGACGTCGAAAACGCCTTCGCGGCGAGTGAGCAAGGATCGCCAGTCGACGGTTCCGAACATCGACCACAGAGTGACTGCGCGGACATCGGCACCCTTTCGCCGGACTTTTTCGCAGGCCTCCCACACCTCGACGAGCCAGCGAACCTGCTCCTCGCGGGTGCAGCCGTGGTGAACCTCGGAATAGACCAGCGGAAGCCGGTAGCGGTCCCAGACCTCCATCAGCCGCTTGGCCGGACCAAGATCGCGCTTCAGCTGATCGACCCGCACCGCTTCGACATCGACATAGGTATCGCGGCCGTTCGAGCCAGGTTCGACATCGCGATAGCGCTGCGTGCGATGATCGAGGAAGCGCTCGCTCGTCAGATAATGGTTGAAGCCAATGAGGTCAGGCGTGCCTGCTCCCATTGCCAGCTCGCCCAGCACCTCCTCGGAAACGCCGCTGTCGACCAGCCACTGGTGGAACGGGTGCCCGGGCACGACCCGGCCGGAAAGCAGATCGAGGCTCAGCCAGCGCCGCTGGTTCTCATGCTCGGCCTGGTAGGCGAGTTGGTCGGTGGCGAAGGTCTTGCCGAGATCCTCGGTGACCATCAGCTTCGCGTGGACGTTGACCTTGCGGATGGCCTTCATCGCCAGAAGCGTCCCGTGGCATTCGATGGCAAGGGCCCGGAACATCGCTTCCATGCTTTGCTCGTGCGGGTACCAATGGCCGTAGAGGCAGGAGAATCGCGCAGTGGTCAGCGGCTCATTGACCGGGGTCCAGGTCTCGATCCACGGATAGCGCTTGGCCACTTTCGCTGCATAATCGGCGAGCAGCTTGGGGAATTTGGGATCGAGAAGGCTGGTGTAGCGCGGCCCCGATCCGTGATGGACGAGCCCGCCGATCACCCGGATCCCATGCTCCTTAAGCCGCTCCAGCCTTTTGTCGTGCCAGGAGAAATCGAGCTCGGTCGGCGTTTGCGGAGCAACCGTTTCCCAAACGATCGGGTAGCGGACGGCCTTCACCCCAAGCTCGGCCATTGCATCCACGTCGCCAAGGCGCGCCGAGTGACCGGTCTCCACGACCTGGTCGCGAAAACCATCGCCAATCCGGACGACGGTGCACTCGACACCGCCCCACAGTTCCAGTGGCGGCGCGCTCGACGTCACTCGGCGGCGACCGCAGTCTCCCGCGGCTCTTCGGCCTGTCGCTTCTCGTCAAGGCGCCGGAACGTTGCGAGCGCCTGCCCGACGATCTGGTCCATATTGTAGTAGCGATAGGTGGCGAGCCTGCCCACGAAGGTCACACCGTCTGTCTCATCCGCAAGCGCCTCGTAGCGCTTGAACAGCTGCTGGTTCTCCGGCCTCGGGATCGGATAATAAGGATCGCCCTCTGCCGCCGGATATTCATAGGTGATGCTGGTGCGCGGATGCTTCTGCCCGGTCAGATGCTTATATTCGCTGATCCGCGTGTAGGGGACGTCGGTGGACGGGTAGTTCACGACCGCCACTTCCTGGAACTGCTCCTCGTCGAGCGTCCGGTGGTCGAATTTCAGGCTTCGGTAGGGAAGCTTGCCGAAGCGATAGTCGAAATATTCGTCGATTGGTCCGGTGTAGACGATGTGGTCGGCAAGCTCGTCCGCCTTCTCCCTGATGTCGCGAAAATCGGCGCCGAGGCGCTTTTCGATCAGCGGATGATCGAGCATCTTTCCGAACATGGCGGTGTAGCCGTTGAGCGGCATCGCCTGGAACTTGTCGCCGAAATAGCGGTCGTCGGTGTTGGTTCGAGTCGGAATCCGCGACGTCACCTGCTTGTCCAGCTCCGACGGGTCGAGCCCCCATTGCTTGCGCGTGTAACCCTGGAAGAACAGTTCGTAGAGCTCGCGCCCGACGGCATTGATCACCACGTCCTCGGATGTCTGGATGTCGTCGACCGGCTCGGCCCGGGACGCCAGATATTCGGCTGCGTCCTCGTCGGTCTCAAGGTCGAGGCCGAACAATTTGTTCAGGGTTGTGCGGTTGATCGGGATCGGAACCAGCTGGTCACGGACGCAGGCGCGAACGCGATGCTCGTACGGACGCCAGTCGGTGAATTGCGACAGATAGTCGACGACCATGTCGCTGTTGGTGTGGAAGATGTGCGGCCCGTATTTGTGGTACAGGATTCCGGCCTCGTCCTTCTCGTCATAGGCATTGCCGCCGACGTGCGGCCGGCGGTCGATCAGAAGGACTCTCGCTCCGTGCTGGCTCGCCAGCCGCTCCGAAATGACGGAGCCGGCGAAACCGGCTCCGACAACGAGATAATCATAAGGCTTCCGGCCGCGCCCGGTACTCGACTGTTCGCTCATTCGGCAGCCACCAGAAGCGCCGGGGAACTGGAAGTCGATCGCTCGCCGATGAGCGCGCCGATCAGCGCGGCCATCCGCGCCTGGGTCGTGGCCCAGCTGCTGGCGGAGAGCAGGAGATCGGCTTCCGAAAGCCAGTCGCCGTCTGCGTCGAGGCGGAGCATATGCTCGCATTGCTCGACGAACTCGTCCGCGGTAGCGGCAATGCCTACGCCCTGAAGCTGGCCGTAATGGCGCACGACATCCTTTACCGGGGTCGACACCACCGGCTTTCCGCCGGCGAGATATTCGGGCGTCTTGGTCGGCGAGATGAACTGCGTGGATTCGTTCATCGCGAACGGCATCAGAGCGACGTCCCAGCCGGACAGATAGGCCGGCAGCTGCTCGTACTTCTTGGATCCGAGATAGTGGATGTTCGGCCGCTTCGGCAGATCGTCGTCGGAAATCTTCACGACCGGGCCGACCATCACGAACGACCAGTCCGGTCGCATTTCAGCAACCTGTCCGAGAAGCTCGGTATCGAATCGTTCGTCGAGGACTCCGTAGAAGCCGAGCCGCGGCTGCGCGATTGCGGCCTGGTCTTCGGGCTGCGGAAGTGCCGAGCGCGCCTTCGCGAAATGCTTGCGGTCGACCGAGGACGGAAACAGGTAGACGCTGTCGTGGCGGTCCCTTTTCGCCTCGAAGAGACTCGATCCGCCGGTAAAGACGAGGTCGGCGCGGTCGATCAGCTCCTGCTCAAGCTCGAGCAGCCTGGCCGGAGCGAACTTGAACTTGGACAATTCATCCATCGCGTCGAACACGGTGACGCTGGCGTCGAGATCGCGCGAGAAGGTCAGCATCATCGGCGTGTAATACCAGGCGACCAGCGGCCGGCTCAGCCCGGCGGCATAAGCGTCAAGCAGCCGCTTGAGCATCATATCGCGCTGGTCCTCGTCCAGCCCTTCAGGAAGATGCGGAACGACGATCCGGATGTTCGGAAAATCCTCCGCCGAGCGAACCTGGAGTTTCGGGGTTTCGCCGGCGCCGGTCTCCATCGGCTCCTCCCAGTAGATTATCGTCATGTCGTCGGCAAAGCGGCTCATCAGCTGTTGCGGGCGCTGGAATACAAAGTCCCACCGCAGGTGCGAAAAGCACATCAAGGTGGGGCGGGCGTCATCCGGCGCCGAGTGCTCGGCTTCAGACACAACTGGCACTCTGACACTGGTCAGCATCTGCATTTCACTCCATCTGATTTGAGAACCTACCCAATCAACGGGCTTGGTACCGTTGCGGTTCCTATACACTGAAGCTGGTGAACGACCTAATGTTGTGCTGCAGTGCAGCATAGCTGCCCTCGGCGATTGACCGGTCGAGCACTGCCGTGGAAGGTGTGAGGACACATAGACCGCCTGCCAGAGGGGAATGCATGGCGACCACCATTGAGGAACTAGAAAAAAGGCGCGAGATGGCCCGCCTCGGCGGCGGCGAGAAGCGTATTGCAGCGCAACATGCCAAGGGTCGTCTCACCGCTCGCGAGCGTCTGTCCGTCCTGCTCGACCCCGATAGCCTCGAAGAATATGACATGTTCGTCGAGCATAATTGTGCCGACTTCGGGATGGAGGCCCAGAAAATCCCCGGCGACGGAGTCGTCACCGGATCGGGCACCATCAACGGCCGCCTCGTCTATGTGTTCGCGCAGGATTTCACGGTGTTCGGCGGTTCGCTCAGCGAGCGCCACGCGCAGAAGATCTGCAAGGTGATGGACATGGCGATGAAGGTCGGCGCGCCGGTCATCGGCCTCAATGACTCAGGCGGCGCGCGAATTCAGGAAGGGGTCGCAAGCCTCGGCGGCTATGCCGAGGTGTTCCAGCGCAACGTTCTGGCATCAGGAGTTATCCCGCAGATCAGCCTGATCATGGGCCCGTGCGCCGGCGGCGCCGTCTATTCGCCGGCGATGACCGACTTCATCTTCATGGTGAAGGATTCGAGCTACATGTTCGTCACTGGCCCCGACGTCGTGAAGACCGTCACCAACGAGGTCGTCACCCAGGACGAGCTCGGCGGAGCGGTGACTCACACCACCAAGTCCGGGGTCGCCGACGTCGCTTTCGAAAACGACATTGATGCGCTTCTCGCGACCCGCGACTTCTTCGACTTCCTGCCGCTGTCGAACCGCCACGACATTCCGGTGCGGCCGAGTGACGATCCGTGGGATCGGCAGGAGGACAGCCTCGACACATTGATCCCGCCGTCCGCCGCGACGCCCTACGACATGCACGAGCTCATCCGGAAAGTGGCCGACGAAGGGGACTTCTTCGAACTTCAGCCCAACCATGCCGCCAACATCATCACCGGTTTGTGCCGGATCGAAGGCCGAACGGTCGGGGTCGTCGCCAACCAGCCTCTAGTGCTCGCCGGCGTGCTCGACATCGCCAGCTCCAAGAAGGCGGCGCGCTTCGTTCGCTTCTGCGACGCTTTCGAAATCCCGATCCTGACCTTCGTCGACGTTCCGGGCTTCCTTCCGGGAGTCGCGCAAGAGCATAACGGCATCATCAAGAACGGCGCTAAGCTGCTGTTCGCTTATGCCGAAGCAACGGTGCCGAAGATCACAATCATCACCCGCAAGGCCTATGGAGGCGCTTATGACGTGATGGCGTCCAAGCACCTTCGCGGCGACCTCAATTATGCCTGGCCCACCGCCGAGATCGCCGTGATGGGCGCCAAGGGCGCGGTCGAGATCATCTTCCGGGGCAAGACGGCGGAAGAAATCGCCGAGCGCACCGCCGAATATGAAGAGCGCTTCGCCAATCCGTTCGTGGCGGCCAGCAGGGGCTATATCGACGACGTGATCATGCCGCATTCCACGCGGCGGCGCGTGGCGCTTGGGCTACGAAAGCTGCGCGACAAGCAGCTCGAGAATCCGTGGAAGAAGCACGACAATATTCCGCTGTGAGGGGCGAATGAGCAGCTATACCGCAACAATCCGCTGGAGCCGCGACGGCGCCGAAGGTTTCGCCAAGGGCCAGTACAGCCGCGCGCACGAATGGGCGTTCGACGGCGGGCTGACCGTTCCCGCGGGGCCGAGCCCGCACATCGTTCCCGATCCGTGGGGCAACCCCGCTGGAGTCGATCCGGAGGAGGCGTTCGTCGCCTCGCTGGCGTCCTGCCACATGCTGTTCTTCGTCGAGTTCGCCCGGCGCGGCGGCTTCGTTGTCGATGAGTATGTCGACGAGGCGGAGGGCGAGCTGGAGAGGCGCGACGATGGCAAGATGTGGATGAGCAAGGTGACTCTTCGCCCGCGAATAAGCTGGGGGGAGGGAGCGCCCAACGAAGCTGCGATCGCCGATCTGCATCACAGGGCACATGACGCCTGCTTCATCGCCAACAGCGTGACCACCGAGGTGGTTGTCGAGCAGTGAGTTTCCAGGGCGAGAATTTGCTCGTCGGCATCGTCTGCCTGGCGTTGGTGCCGCTGATCGCGGCGCGGATGTTGCGCGCTCTGAGCACCGGCCGAATCCCGCTTTACCGAACCCATCTCCAGCGCAGCGAGGGCGAGGCAAAATTCTTCTCGCTGCTCGCTCTCCATGGCATCAGCCTGGCGCTGATCGCCTTCATCGCCGCGGACCTTCTCCTCGGCCTCGGATTCAGGAATTAGGACAGATGAAACTCGGCCGCCTCAACCATGTCGGAGTCGCCACTCCGTCGATCGAGAAGAGCCTGGAAATATATCGCACGATGTTCGGGGCGGAGCCTCACGGCGAGCCGTTCGACCTGCCTGCGCAGGGCGTGCGTGTGTGCTTCGTCGACACGCCCAATTCCCAGATCGAGCTGATCGAGCCGCTTGGCGACAACAGCCCCATCCTCAAGTTTCTCGAGAAGAACCCGGCCGGCGGGCAGCATCACGTCTGTTTCGAGGTCCCCGACATCGACGCCGCGAAGGCCGATCTCGAGGCGAATGGTGCGAGGGTCCTAGGCGAGCCGCGCATCGGCGCCCACGGGACTCCAATTTTCTTCGTCCACCCGGGGGATATGGGCGGAGTCCTGGTCGAAATCATGGAAAGTCCGGAGCGCTGACCCGGCGGCATGGTGGCGCCCGCGACGCCATGGGCTTCCGGTTCCGCTGCAATCCGCATAGGCGGTGGCCGAGCTGACTCTCTTCTCCTGACGAGGAGCATCTGGTGCCAATGGCGAAGCCCGGCGAATGCATGATTTTGCGCTGACCATCGCGCTGGTCGGGGTGCTTGGGATCGGCGCCCAGTGGCTGGCGTGGAAGACAGCGACTCCGGCGATCGCGCTGATGCTCCTCGCCGGCGTTGTCGCGGGCCCGGTGCTCGGCCTCATCAACCCGGAAGAAAGCCTCGGGCACCTGCTCGAGCCGATCATATCGGTCGCGGTGGCGATCATCCTTTTCGAAGGCGGCCTCAACCTCAAGCTCCGCGAGCTTCAGAGGTCCGACGGAGCGGTCGAGCGGCTGGTGCTGCTCGGAGTCCCCATCGGCTGGGCGCTTGGCGCGATCGCCTGCTACTACATAGCCGGGCTCGTCTGGCCGGTGGCGATCCTGTTTGCCGGAATCCTGGTCGTGACCGGCCCCACCGTGGTCCTGCCGCTGCTCCGCCAGACTCATGTCAGCAGCCGCCCCCGGGCGATCCTCAAGTGGGAAGCGATCGTCAACGACCCGATCGGAGCGCTTTGCGCGGTCGTCGCCTACGAGTGGCTGCGCCAGTCGCAGACCGGCGGGACGTTCATCGACAATCTGCTCTACCTGGTCACTGCGGCGATCGTCGCCGGCCTGCTCGGCTACGCGGCGGCACGCGCCATTGCATGGGCGTTTCCGCGCGGCCTCGTGCCCGAGTTCCTGAAGGCGCCGGTCCTGCTGGTCGCAGTTATCGCGACATTCGTGCTGGCCGAACAAATCTATCAGGAAACCGGGCTCCTGACGGTCACCATCATGGGGATGGCGCTTGCCAACATGCGCCTGTCGAGCGCTCGCGCCTTCATGCCGTTCAAGGAGAATGTCACCGTTCTGTTGGTATCGGGCCTGTTCGTCCTCCTGGCGGCCTCACTCAACCTCGAAATCCTTCGCCGCTTCGAGTGGCGCTTCCTGGCCTTCGTCGTCGCCCTGATCCTGCTGGTCAGGCCGGCGACCGTTCTGCTGTCCCTGGCCTTCAGCCGGATCCCGTGGCGCGAGCGGCTGCTCGTCAGCGCGGTTGCACCTCGCGGCATCGTCGCGGTCGCGATTTCCGGCCTGTTCGCCCTGCGGCTCGACGAGATCGGCTATGGTGACGGCGGCACCCTCGTCGCGCTCTCGTTCGCAGTCGTCGCCGGGACGATCATTGTCTACGGCTTCGCCATCCGGCCCCTCGCTTTGTTGCTCGGTCTGACCGACGGCGAACACAAGGGCGTGTTGATCGTCGGAAGCACGAGCTGGAGCATATCGCTGGGCGAATTCCTGAAGGCCCGCAGCATACCGGTGACGATTGCCGACAATAGCTGGCAACGGCTGTCGGCGGCGCGAGCGCTGGGCCTCGGCACCTACCACGGCGAGATCCTCGCAGAAGCGACCGAAGACCATGTCGAATTCGATCGTTTCCAGGCCCTGATCGCAGCGTCGGACAATGAGGCCTATAACTCGCTCGTGTGCAGCGAGTTCGCACCCGAGATCGGCCGCGATTCCGTGTACGAGGTCGGCGACTCGGCGGGAGACGATCCGCGGCGCCTGCCCGACACATTGCGCGGCCGCGCCCTGTTCACCTCGGGCGTTGGTGTCGAGGACCTCGAGCGGCGTCATTCACAGGGGTGGAAGCTTCAGGCCAGCGGCGCCTCGGACATTGTCTCGGAGTCGAACGCGCCGGCAGTGCAGGATTCGCCCGAGGCGGATCCGCTGCTCATCCTTGGCAGCAATGGCCGGCTGCGCTTCTTCACCCATGCGTCGCGGCCGACTCCGCACAAGGGAGAGACGGTCGTCGTCTATGCGCCGCCACAAGAGGTTGTCCCCATTTCG
Organism: Sphingomonas sp.; assembly: GCA_013817375.1. Lineage (GTDB taxonomy): Bacteria > Pseudomonadota > Alphaproteobacteria > Sphingomonadales > Sphingomonadaceae > Sphingomicrobium. The sequence goes on along the minus strand of JACDCV010000043.1, from coordinate 2,493 downwards.
ACCAGGCCCCGCACTTCGACCAAGCAAGGTGACCCGCAATGATGGTCTTTCAACGCAAGTGGATCGTTCCTGCGGCCTCGGCCCTGCTGCTTCTCGCCTGCGATTCAGGCGGTAGTCCCGCCGAGGATATACAGCCGGCGGAAAATGCTCCGGCTCCTTCGAACGTCGCCGACGCGCCGAAGCCGGGAGGGTCGATCATCCGCGAAGACGTGCTCGCCGAAACGGACATCCCGCCGCCAGCTCGGATCGACGCTGCCGAAGTGACTCTCGATTTCGCCCAGGCCGGCGGGGCGCTTCCCGAGGCGGCGGCGGCGAAGCTGGATGCTTTGCTCAAGCAGCCGGTCATCGGGCAGGGCGGGTGCGTCATCATCCGCGCGCACACCGACTCGCGTGGCTCCGACGAGCAGAACGTGCGCGTGTCGGAGCGACGCGCCAGCCTGGTCGGTGATTATCTTGCCGAGAACGGCGTGGAGCGGGAGAGGCTGCGCCTGATCGCGCTCGGGGAGCGCCGGCCGGTCGCTCCAAACGCCAATGCGGATGGGACGGACTTCCCCGAAGGGCGGGCAAAGAACCGCAGGGTCATGGTCGAAGCCCAGCTTCCGGCGGCGGAGGGCGGGGCGTGCAATGAGGCGATGGTGCCCAGGGACGGAGTCGAACCGCCGACACCGTGATTTTCAGTCACGTGCTCTACCAGCTGAGCTACCTGGGCTTATCGCCTTGTGGGCCGGCCGGTCCGCAAGAAGCCTGGCCTGACCGGCGCCGCAGGCGGCGCCGAAGGCGACGCGCTCACTAGCCCTCGCCCTCATCACTGTCCACCCCGTCAGGTGGGACCGGCGGGCCGGGAATGCGATAGCCTTCGCCGAGCCATTTCAGCAGGTCCCGGTCCTTGCAACCGCGCGAGCAGAAGGGTGCGTGGTCAAGCGACGGCGGGTTTCCGCAAAGCGGGCAGGTCTTCGGCTTATTCGGCATAGCCGCCATGGATGGGGAGTGAAGCGTCGGAGCGCAAGGTAACGGCGCCGCCCACTTGGCGCGAAATCATTTTGAGCCACTCGGCCTTGCCTTGCAGGACGGCGGCAACCGCGGGATGGACGACCAGCCGGGTCGAGCCCTTCTCGCGCGCGGCCCGGCGGAGCAGCGCGCGCGCCTCGAAGGCGGCGCAATCCTGTGCAAGCTCGAACAGCGAAGCGTGGCGCCGGGGCCGGACGATCTGAAGTAAGCCGAAGCCGTTCACCGTGGTCCTCTCGAACGGCTTCGGCAGGATGGCGTCGACAGCCTCGCCGACAGGCTGGCGCTGTGCCTTTCCGGCGAGGGTCGGAAGGTCGATCCCGATCGAGCCGCCGATCCCGTGGCGAATGATGGTTCGCGCAGCCGCTTTGGCTCCGGCCAAAGCGAGCTCCGGCGGCGGCAGATGGCCGTCGGCATCAATGAGGGTCATCGCCGGCGTCGGCGACACGCGAAGCTCGCCGCCGGCAAAGCGGACGATGCCGCTTCGGGCCTCGTCGAGCAGGTCGGACCAGCCGGCTTCCTCGAGACGATCGGCCGGTGCAGGGAAGGGGGTCGCGGAAGCATCTTCGAAGGGAGCAAAACCGGAAGACTCGGCGAGGCGCGCGAGCGGCCGCTTCCACGGCTCGGCGCCGGGGATCGCCTCGCGAGTGATTTCGATCCGGATCTCCGAGCCTTCGGTCACGCCCGGCGCGCCCTTGGGGAGCAGATACTCCTGTCCATCAGCCGCGGCGACCGCCGGAACGCCGGCCTGCTTGAGCTGCGCCTCGAGAACGGTCCCGGCGGCCACTGTGCCGTCCAGCAGGATTCTCGCCTCGACGATCGCGTCGCCCTCGATCCGAACTGCACGGGTCTCGCCGATCCCGCGCTCGATCAGCCAGTCAGGCAATCGGATATCCAGCTGCTTTGAGGAGATTGCGGGTCTCCGCGAGAGGAAGCCCGACGACGTTTGAATAGCTTCCCGCGATGTGGCGGACATAGACTTCGCCATAGCCCTGGAGGGCATAGCCGCCCGCCTTTCCCCGCCACTCCCCGTGCGACGCGTAAAAGTCGATTTCCTCAGCCGACAGCGCTTTCATCGCGATCATCGTTTCGACCAGCCGGCTTCGCAGCGGCTGCCCGGGAGCGGCGAGCGCCACTCCGGTCATCACCCGGTGCCGCCGGCCCGACAGGAGCTTCATGCAGGCGCGAAGAGTCGCCTCATCCTCTACCTTGGGAAGGATCCGGCGGCCAACGGCGACAACGGTGTCGGCGGCAAGAACAAGGGCGTCGGGCTCTCGAGCGGCGACCGCCTGCGCTTTCTCAACCGCCAGGCGAAGTGCGTGATCACGCGGAAGCTCGGCCTTGACGACGCTCTCGTCGATTTCGGCAGGGATGATGGCGTCCGGGACGACGCCGATTCGAGCCAGCAGGTCGAGCCGGCGCGGACTTGCGGAAGCGAGGATCAGCCGCACCGGCGGCCCCTTTTACTTGAACCGGTAGGTGATCCGA
>JACDCV010000187.1 GCA_013817375.1 Sphingomonas sp. | reverse complement strand
CGTGTGCATCGCCCGAGCTTGCGCAGCAGCAAGGGGCCGCTTCCATCAGCCACAACTATCAGTCGGAACCCAGGCTCGAACTGGGGCGGAGCGACTTCGCCTTGCCGGTGGTCGAATATCGGGCTCCCGACGGCACTCTCAAGGTCAGCCAGGGCATCATCGTCGGCCGCGACGTGGGGCCCAACACGCGAATCGGGCTCGGCCTGTTCAGGATGAAGCCCAAATATGACGAGGATTCCGGCCTGCCCACCGGCGGCAAGTCACGCAAGGTCGCACTTGGAGTAACGCTTCGCTTTTAGGGTCTTCGGCAAGGCTGCGGACTTGAGCGCCAAATCATGCTAATGTCGCCAGTTGAGCAGGAGTAGAGCGATGGACGAGCAGGAAGGCAGCGGAGACCGCGGTTATTATGCGCAGCGCGCGGCCGAGGAGCTCGAGCTCGCTGAAGCAGCGACCGATAGCGAAGCCGCTCAGGCGCACCGCAAGCTCCAGCGCGTCTATCTGGAGCGGGCCTCGACGGGTGAACGCAACCCGGTCGCGGACGAAATCGGCTAGTCGCGGGTCATCGAGTCAAGCCGCGCGAACACGTCCTCCATCGGCTGTGACCTCGCCGCTTTTCGCGCAGCTTTCAGCTTTGGATAATCGCCTTGCGCTTCGGCGCGCAGCGCCCGGGCAAACTCGCCGGACCGCACGGATTGAAGCACCGTCTTCATCCGCTGCCGCACTTCGGGGCCGATGATCGCCGGGCCGCCGAGCATTGCTCCGAACTCCGCCGTGTTCGAGATCGCCTCGCGCATTCCGGCGATCCCGCGGGCGTCGATTAGCTCGGCGATCAGCTTCAGCTCGCCGACGCATTCCATATAGGCGATCTCGGGTGATATCCCGGCCTCGACGAGGGTTTCGAACCCGGCTCGGAGCAATTCGGGCACTCCACCCCACACCACCGCATTTTCATTGAACAGATCGGCGACCGCTTCCTCTTCGAACGAGGAAGCGATCAGGCCGGCGCGAGCGCATCCGATCGCCCGGCCGTAGGCAAGCGCTATCGCGCGCGCCGAGCCCGTCCGGTCCTGAGCCACCGCCCACAGAGCGATCATTCCCTTTCCCGCCTTGTAGAGCGATCTCAGCGCCGTCCCCGGGCCCTTGGGCGCAATGAGGAAGACGTCGAGGTCGTCGCGCGGAGCCACAAGCCCGAAGTGGACGGCCAGGCCGTGGCTGAAGCCAAGCGCCGCGCCCTGTTGCAGATGCGGCTCAACTTCGCGGTACAAATCGCCGAGGATCTCGTCTGGAGACAGCATCATCACCACGTCCGCCGAGGCAGTAGCGTCGGCAAGATCGGCAACCTTGAGGCCAAGCTCTTGAGCGACCGCACGATTGAGCGACGAGCCGCGAAGACCGACCACTATTTCGATGCCGCTGTCCTTGAGGTTCAGCGCCTGCGCCTTGCCCTGGTTGCCAAAGCCAAGCACCGCGACCTTCCTGCCTTCCAGCGGCGACGGGTCGATGTCCTTTTCCCGGGTCAATTCCATGGTCTGCGCCCTACGCGCTTGGGTGGAGCAGAGCCAGAGCCTCGCCCATGGCCCGCGAGTCCAACTTTTGGGTCCAGCGGGGCCATCCCGCTGGCGGTTGGTGGGCGAACCAGGTGTACTGGCGCTTGGCATAATTGCGCGTCGCCTGCTGCCCGCGTGCAATGGCTTCGTCGCGGCTGATCTCGCCGGCCAGCAGGGCTTCGATCGCGTTTAGTCCAAGCGTGCGGACAACGGGGAGCGACGGGTCGAGGCCGCGGGCGAGCAGCCTTTTCACTTCCTCGACCGCGCCATTGTCGATCATCGCTTCGAAGCGGGCGTTGCAGCGTTCGTAGAGCCACGCGCGCGGAGGAAGCAGGACGAGCGGCTTCAGCAGGACATCCGCAACGATTCCGCCTTCGCGCTGCTCCTGCCATTGCGCGATTGGTCGTCCGGTTGAAAGAACGACCTCGAGCGCTCGGGCGATGCGGGCGGTATCGGCGGGGTTCAGCCGGGCGCTGGCTTCAGGGTCCGCCCCCGCGAGCCTCGCCCGATTGGCCTCGACCGGCGCTTCGCGAACCTGCCTGCGGATTTCCGGGTCGATTGGCGGAACCGGTGCGATGCCGTCGAGGAGGGTCCGGATGTAAAGGCCGGTGCCGCCGGCCAGGATCGGAATTCGCCCGCTTGCGTGAACGTCGGCGATTTCGCGCTTCGCCATCGCCGACCAGTCAGCCGCGGAGCAGGGTTCGTCGCCATCGCGGACTCCATAGAGACGGTGCTCGGCCCGCTCGCGGTCTTGTGCCGTCGGCGCGGCGCTGAGGATCGGAAGATCGCGATAGATCTGCGCGCTGTCGGCGTTGACGATCACTCCGCCGGAGTGCTCGGCGAGCGCCAGCGCAAGTGCCGACTTGCCGCTTGCCGTCGGCCCGGCGATTAAGAGGAGAGGAGGTTTCTTGCCCATGCTGGTTGCGACGCTGATAGCAGCGGGACGATTGGATGACAGGCTGCTCGACCGGGCTCTCGGCCTGCTTCGGGAGCTGGACCCCGGTGCCCGGTTCGCCGACTGGATCGACGAAGGCGACGCGGCTGATCTTTGCGTGTCCAGCGATGCGCGGGCGGTCGCCTGGGCGTTGCAGGCGCTCCCGGAGGTGGACGTGGTCGTTCAGCCGGAGGAGCCGCGTTTTCGAAAGCTCCTCGTTGCCGACATGGATTCGACCATCATCGGGCAGGAATGCATCGACGAGCTTGCCGACTTCGCCGGACTAAAGCGCGAAGTGGCCGAGATCACCGAGCAAGCGATGCAGGGGAAGCTCGATTTCAAGGCCGCCCTTCGCCAGCGCGTAGCCTTGCTGTCGGGCCTGGAGGAAGACGCGATTGCCCGCTGTCTTGCCGAGCGGGTCGTTCCCAACCCCGGCGCTGCCACCTTGGTCCGGACCATGAGAGCGGGCGGCGCCACCGCGCTTCTGATCTCCGGTGGTTTTCTATCTTTCGCAGAGCCGATCGCGAAGCTCATCGGGTTCGACCATGTCCGCGCCAACCGGCTGCTGTTCGACGGCAGTCAATTGAGCGGACAGGTCGAAGACCCGATCGTCGATGCCCGGGCAAAGCTGGATGCACTGGTCGAAACTCGCGACAGCCTCGGCCTTCGCCGGGAGGACGTGCTTGCGATCGGCGACGGCGCCAACGACAGTCTGATGATCGAGGAGGCGGGGCTGGGTGTTGCCTACCGCGCCAAGCCCGCGCTTGCGCAAGTGGCCGACGCGAAGCTCGACCATCACGGCCTCGACGCGCTGCTGTGGGCGCAGGGCATCCGCAAAAAGGAATGGG
>JACDCV010000186.1 GCA_013817375.1 Sphingomonas sp. | reverse complement strand
CGCCCCATCGACCCGCCGACCCTGGCAATGAACTTTGCTGTGAATGACAGCCCCTATGCCGGGCGTGACGGCGACAAGGTGCAGAGCCGGGTGATCCGCGAGCGGCTCGAGCGCGAGGCCGAGGGCAATGTCGCCATCCGGGTGACGACTGCTGCCGACAATGACAGCTTCGAGGTCGCGGGACGCGGCGAGCTTCAGCTCGGCGTGGTTATCGAGACCCTTCGCCGCGAGGGCTTCGAGCTTTCGATCGGCCGCCCGCGAGTGCTGTTCCGCGATGGTCCGAACGGCCGCGAGGAACCCTACGAAACCGTCGTCATCGACGTCGATGACGAATATTCCGGAACCGTCGTCGAGAAGATGGCGCAACGCAAAGCCGAGATGACCGACATGCGCCCGTCGGGCGGCGGCAAGACTCGCCTGACCTTCTCGGCGCCCTCACGGGGCCTGATCGGCTATCACGGCGAATTCCTGTCCGACACCCGTGGCACCGGAATCATGAATCGCTTGTTCGAGAAATATGGGCCGCACAAGGGACCCATTCAGGGCCGCCAGAACGGAGTCCTGATCTCGATGGAGCAGGGCAAGGCGGTCGGTTACGCGCTAAACATGCTCGAAGATCGCGGCATATTGTTCATCTCGCCCGGCGACGACCTCTACGAAGGCATGGTCATCGGCGAAAATGCCAAGCCGCAGGACCTCGAGGTCAATCCGCTGAAGTCCAAGCAGCTCACCAACTTCCGCGCCTCGGGCCCCAAGGACGAGAATATCCGCCTGACCCCCCCGCGGCGAATGACGCTCGAGCAGGCGATTGCCTACATCCAGGACGACGAGCTGGTCGAAGTCACGCCCAAGCATATCCGAATCCGCAAGCGCTTCCTCGACCCGCATGAGCGCAAGCGGGCAAGCCGCAAGGCTGAGGCTGCTTAGCCCTTCATCTTGCAAGGCTCGATCGCGCCCGGGCGCGGGCGCTCGCCGACGGGTTGGAACGCGGCGAAATAGGAATCGCCTTTACCCAGCGGCTGGAACTGCCTCAGCCCAAGGCCCACCGCGGCGAATTCGCAGCGAAGCAGGTTGGGGGGCATCCCATGCCGGTTGGGCGGCCGGTCCGCATCGACGACGATGATCTGTCCGCCCGGCTTCAGCGATTCCCGAAGATGCCAAAGGAAGGCATAAGGCGAGGCGACCTCGTGATACATGTGCACCAGGAAGACCCGGTCGAGTGAGCGTGCGGGGAGCTTGGGGTCGTCGGGATCGCCGAGCATTACGGCGACATTGTCCAGATTCTCGCGCTGGACCCGCTCGGCGAGACGATTGCGGACTTCGGGCACGATATCCTCGGCCAGGACCCGGCCGCGGCGGCCCACCACCGGCGAAAGTCGAATCGAATAATAGCCTTCTCCGGCGCCGACGTCGGCCACCCACATTCCCGGCGCGACCCCTGCGAGCTCGATCACCCGGGTCGCCTCTCCCATCCGGTCACGCACATCTTCGGTCGAGAATGAGTCGGCGACGATCGGAGCGACCGGACGATCCAGTGTCGGGAATCGCTCCTGGTCCGGTTCCGAACGGCAGGAGGCGAGGGCGAAAGATACGAGGAGAGCGATCCTCCTCGAGCCGGGGAGGTGGCGGCGCGAAGCGCTGACGGAGCGGGGCTGGAGGCCGGCACGACCCCCCCTCCACCAGCTGCGCTGGTCCCCCTCCCCGTGCCGGGGAGGATTAGTCGACATCCTCGACCTCGACCTTTTCGCCGGTGACACGCTGCGACAGGGCCGCCGACATGAACCGATCGAGCGCGCCGTCGAGAACGTCGCCGGGCGAGGTTGATGTGACTCCGGTGCGAAGGTCCTTCACCAGCTGATAGGGCTGCAAGACATAGCTTCGGATCTGGTGGCCCCAACCGATGTCGGTCTTGGCAGCGTGGGCCGCGTCCGCCTCATCCTCGCGCCTCTGGAGTTCCGCCTCGAACAGTTTCGCCTTGAGCTGCTTCATCGCCGACGCGCGATTCTTGTGCTGCGAACGCTCGTTCTGGCACGCCACCACAATGTTCGTCGGCAGGTGCGTGATCCTCACCGCGCTGTCGGTCGTGTTGATGTGCTGCCCGCCAGCACCTGACGCGCGGTAGGTGTCGATCCGAAGGTCGGAATCATTGACCTCGATATCGATGTCGTCATCGACCTCAGGGTAAACCCAGACGCTTGAGAAGCTGGTATGGCGGCGGGCGGCCGAATCGTACGGGCTGATTCGAACGAGCCGGTGGACTCCGCTTTCGGTCTTGAGATTGCCGTACGCATTCTCGCCCTTGACCAGCAGAGTCGCCGATTTGATCCCGGCCTGCTCGCCCGAATGATGATCGACGAGCTCGACCTTCATCCCGTGCCGCTCGCCCCAGCGCGTGTACATCCGTTGCAGCATCTCGGCCCAATCCTGACTCTCGGTTCCGCCGGCGCCGGCATTGACCTCGACATAAGCGTTGTTTGCATCCGCTTCGCCTGCGAGCAGCGCTGCAACTTTGTCCCGGTCGGCGCGCTCGGCGAGCTCGGCAAGGCTTCGAACCGCCTCATCGACAAGAGCGTCATCCCCTTCGCTTTCAGCCATCTCCATCAACTCGGCGGTGTCGGCAAGCTCCCGCTCGATCGCCGTTGTCGCACCGATTGCTTCATCCAGCCGCCGACGCTCGCGCATCACTTCCTGGGCCGCCTTGGGATCGTCCCACAGCTGCGGGTCCTCGACCCTGGCATTCAGTTCCTCGAGGCGCTTTTGCGCACGATCCCAGTCGAGGAAACGGCGAAGGAGCGCGGTCGCGGCGTTGATCTGATCGATATGGGCTTGCGCTTCGGCGCGCATCAATTGGGTCCTTCCGTGCCGCGAGATCGAGCGGACAATGGTCGCGGACTAAGGAGCGCCGGGGGTGGATTGCAAGGGGGGCTGCTGTTGCGGCGGCGGCAGCGGACGCATCCACGCCGGCTGATCCTGTTGTTGCTGGCCTTGCTGCGCCTGGCCTTGCGGGGCTCTTGGCCGAACCCGGCGCCTTGCGGCTGCCTGCCGCGGCTGGACTGCAACTTCCTCTTCGCCGCCCTGGCGGCGGTAGCTTCGGCGAGGTTCGGTCTGCGGCTGGAACGCTTCCCAGATGACCGCCGACTTTGCGTCGGTCGTGGTCGGGAAGGTACCGAAGACCCGGCGCCCGCTTGCCCGGTCGACCCGCACCCAGCGGATCCCGGCAGGAGCGACGAACGGCACCTTGTCCATGTCCTTGAAGGCGACCTTGGCCCAATCCTTGAAGATCGGAGCGGCAATCCGTCCGCCCTGCGCGCCATGTCCCATCGGCCGCGGCTGGTCGTAACCGATGTAGACG
>JACDCV010000185.1 GCA_013817375.1 Sphingomonas sp. | reverse complement strand
CGGCGGCGACGAGGGCGGCCGACGCCTGGCCGAACGCACAGGCCTCGACCTGTTGCGACAAGGCGTGGATCCGGCCGTCCCCGCCAAGCTTCACCTCGACCGCCACTTTGCTCCCGCAGGTGGGCGATCTCCGCGACGCGGAGCCGTCAACCTGCGCGAGCGGCCGCGGCTCGGGCAGCGCGGCTGCAAGCCGCAGGATGTCGGTCGTGTAGAGGGGGACATTCATTCCTTGCGCCAGCTGGTTCCCGAGGGTGTGTCCTCCAAGACGATTCCCCGAGCTTTCAGTTCATCGCGAATTCGGTCGGCCGTCGCGAAATCGCGATTTTTCTTCGCGTCGGCCCGCTCGGCGATGCGCGCTTCAATGCCGCTTTCGTCGGTCCCGCCCCTGAACCACTCGTCGGCGCTTTTCGTAAGCAGGCCAAGCAAGGCCGCGCTCGCTTTGAGCGATGCAGGTTCCTCGAGAGCGTTCAGCCGGGAGAGCGCCAGCGGCGTGTTGAGATCGTCCGATAGCGCTACCACGACCCCTGCGTCCGCCTCACCCGGCAAGGCGTCGCCGGCAGTGCGGTAGAGGCCGTCGAGAGTGGCTTTCGCCTGCTCGATCAGCGTCCCGGTCCACGGCAGCGGCTGCCGGTAATGGGCCGACAGAAGCGCAAGGCGAAGAGTCTCGCCTTCGTGGCCTGCGTCGAGCAGATCGACCGGCGTGACGACGTTGCCGATGCTCTTCGACATCTTCTCTGCGCCCATGTCGACGAAGCCATTGTGAACCCAATAGCGGGCGAGCGGAGCGCCGCCGTGGGCGCAGCGGCTCTGGGCGATCTCATTCTCATGATGCGGGAATATCAGGTCGAGCCCGCCGCCGTGGATGTCGATGGTCTCGCCCAAGTGAGCGCGGATCATTGCCGAGCATTCGATATGCCAGCCGGGGCGGCCGCGGCCCCACGGACTATCCCAGCCGATCACATTGTCGTCGCTCGGCTTCCACAGCACGAAGTCGGCGGGGTCGCGCTTGTAGGGCGCGACTTCCACCCGGGCGCCGGCGATCATCGACTCGCGGTCGCGTCGCGACAAAGCGCCGTAATCGGAATCGCCGGGGACGGAGAACAGCACATGGCCTTCAGCCTCATAGGCATGACCGAGGCCGATCAACCGCTCGATCATCGCGATCATCGGCGCGATCTCGGCGGTTGCGTGGGGAGCGATGGTCGGCGGAGCGACCCCGAGAGCGCTCATGTCGTCGAGATAGAGACGCTCGTAGCGCTCGGTGATCACCGACGGCTCGACGCCTTCGGCCTGCGCCGCGGCGATGATCTTGTCGTCGACGTCAGTAACATTGCGGGCATAGACGAGGCTGTCGGGGCCGTACGTATGGCGGATCAACCGCGCCAGTGTGTCGAACACCACCGCGGGCCGGGCATTGCCGATATGGGCGCGGCCGTAGACCGTCGGCCCGCAGACATACATGGTGATACGCTTGGGGTCGGCGGGGACGAAGTCGCGCTTTTCGCGAGCCATTGTGTCGTGGAGGCGGATCATGATTGCCCCTCAATATCCTCGCCGGCCTGGCGCCGGGTCTCGACCCAGTCGACGATTGCCCGGCCGCTCGCATTCAGCAGCGGATAGGTGCGCGAGCTGGTCATCCACTCCGGCCGCTCGGTATCGGCGCCGTACATGAGGTCGGTCGCAAGGTTTGCGAACAGGAAGAACAGGGTCGCTGCAAGCAGGCCCTTGACCAGCCCGAAGCCGCCGCCGAGCACCCGGTCGACGGGTCCTAGCAGCGAGCGGCGGGTCTTGCCGCCGATCGAGCGGGCGAGAAGCTTCACGAGAATGAAGGTGGGAACGAACAGCAAAGCGAAGGCGAGGACCGAGGCCGCGGCGGCGGTGCCGACGAGGCTGTCGAGGCCACCCGACAGCTGCCCGTGGAAGAGCTTGAGCATCGCAATCGCCGCCGCCCAGGCGAGCAGCGACAGGGATTCGTAGACAAAGCCGCGCACGAACCCGACCGCGCTTCCGCCGAGCAAGAGCAGAATGACGAAGATGTCGAGTGCGCTCACCAAGCTGCGGCTAGCCGACAATTGCTCCCAATGCGAGGTGGGCAGATGTCGGCTCTTGTAGCTACGCTACAAATGTAGCATGCTACACCTGTAGCGCGACTGGCGCTCGTGATTGGGGGAGCGCCAATGAAGCTGTTCGCGGCTGTCATCGCCATGATTATCGCCAGCTCTGCCGCCGCTGCGGCGGAGGCCCAGTCGACTGCCAGCCAGGCGGCTCCACCGCCGGCGCGGGACTCGGCCGCGCTCGACCGATCGGTCGGGGCCTATTTACAGCCGCTGCTTCGAACCAATAACTTCTCCGGAGTGATCCTGGTCGCAGCCGGCGACCGCGTGGTGCTCAACAAGGGCTACGGCCACGCCAGCATCGAGCACAAGGTCGCGAACGGCTCTGAAACGGTGTTCCAGATCGCCTCTGTCTCCAAGCCGTTCACGGCCGCGGCCATCATGCTGCTGGCCGAGCGGGGAAAGGTCGATCCCAAGGCGCCGTTGGCGGCGATCCTCCCCGACTATCCGAACGGCGAGAAGCTGACGCTTCACCACCTGTTGACCCACACGTCCGGCATTCCGAACATCAACGACTTCCCGGAATATGACGACGCGCAGCGGAAGGCCCAGACTCCGGAGCAGCTCGTCGCCATGTTCAAAGACAAGCCGCTCGAGTTCGAGCCTGGCGCCAAATACAGCTACAGCAACTCCAATTACAATCTCCTGGCCCTCGTCATCGAGAAGGTCTCCGGGACTGACTACGGCGGCTTCGTGAAGTCCGCAGTAATCGATCCGCTGGGCCTCAGGCAGACCGGTCACAAGAACTCCGACACTCTGATCGTGCCGAACATCGCGACAGGGTACGCGCCGTCGGGGAGCGTCGGCCTGGAGCGGGCGGTATTCCTGGACTGGACCGCGAAGACCGGAAACGGTTCGCTCTACTCCGATGCGCAAGGGGTATTCCGCTTCATTCGGGGCGTGCACGAGGGGCAATTGCTCGCTCCGGCGAGCGTTGCAGCGACCTTCACGCCGCACACGCCGAACAGCGGCTATGGCTGGTTCCTTAGCGAGGCCAACGGGCGCGACGTCCATCATGTCAACGGCCGCTCGCCAGGCTTTGCCGCCCAAGCCGATTATTATGTGAGAGACGGCGTCACGATTGTCGTGCTGGCGAACACGTACATCTCGGTCACCACCGCCATCGCGCGTGCGATCGGCGCGCTCTACTTCGGGACTCCTGTCGAGCCGATGCCGGCACTCCGTGCCGAGCCGCTCGACCCCAGCGCTGCGGCAAGCCTTGTCGGCGAGTATCAATTCGGGCCGGACTATTACGTGCCGAACGCGAAGATCATCGT
>JACDCV010000184.1:1730-3416 GCA_013817375.1 Sphingomonas sp. | reverse complement strand
TCCCCGACCGGAGCGAAGGCCGCCCAGTAAACCGGGTGCGACGTATCCAGCTCATCCATCAACACTCGCTGCGACTGGCCAAGCGCGGTGACGGTGCCCGTCCCGGGCGATGCGGTAAACAGTCCGCCGATCAGCCGGTTGGTTGCATCGTAATTGTCCGGAATTGGCCAGTGAGTCGCCAGCACCAGACGCCCGCCAGCACCAACGAACGCCCGGACCAGCCCGTCAAGCGCGACATCGCCACCGGTGCCAAGACCGGCCTCCTGAGTCGCCACTGAACTCGCCTTGCCGGCAGTGTCGCATGCCGACAGGATAACCAGGTCCGCGTCGAGCCGAAGGTCGAAGATGTCGCGGAAGGTCAGAAGCCCGTCCGAACCCTCGCCGCCAAAGCTGGTCAGCAGAGCCGGCTGGGTCGGGCATTTGGAACGCGACTCCGTCACCACTCCGTGAGTTGCAAAATGGATGACCCGATACTGGTCGAGGTCGTCGCGATCGAGGATCGCCGTGTCGGTGAAGGCATCGCCGGTGACCACCTGCGATCCCGCTCCGCCGAAGCGCTCCATGATCTGCTCCGCGGCAACCAGCTCGCGAGCGGAGATCGGCCGTTGCCAATTGGACAGCGGCAGCGTGCAGTCGCGGTCGACGCTTGCCGCAACCAGGCTCGCCAGCGCCGCCGTCTGCGGTTTGCTGTTCTCGCCGAACCCCAGATACTGGCGGGGGGCGGAAGCCGGCGGAGCAGCGCGCATGTCGACAAAGGCGCGCGGCGACACTGCTGTGCTGATCTCGCGGGCACGGCCGAACCAGTTGATTCCGCGGAAATCGAAAACGGCCTCTTCGTCGGCTTCCACTCGCTTGTTGTAGAGGTCGACGGACGCCTGATCGCTGATCAAAGGATTGAGCGGCAGCTTCAGCATCGCCCCATCGGGCTCGAACACCAGATGCTTGATCGACGGGATCTGCGCCGCAAAGGGTGCGAACAGGTCAAGGTAGAGCTTGTGTGCAAGAGCGACGTCATACGGGTAGATCATCGCCTGCCCGCGCTCCATCGTCGTGATGCTGTCGCGAAGCGAATTCACCTGGCCTTCAAGCTCTTCCGCACTGATCGGAAGCTTCACCGCCTGAGCCGTACTTGCCGTCGCGAGCAGAGCGTAAACCCCGTCGCCAACGACGGTCATCCGATAATAGCCCTCGCCGTCCTGAAGAATCTTCTGAAGCTCCGGGAGCGCGATCGTCGTGCTCGAAACCGCCCGGTAGCGAGGGAATTTGGCGAGTTCGGCCTGAGTCGCGACCTCGTCCTTTTCCGATTGCCTCAGATCCGCCCTCAGGGCGCGGATCTTGATCACATCCTCCGGAGCAGGCTTGGGCGAATCCTCCAGACGAGCGAGCGAGATTCGGGACCGCTCCACCTGCCGGGTCAAAGTCACCGCCTGCCGGAACAATCGCGCAGCCTCGTCGGTGCCGCCTGTCAACTCACGCGCAAGGACGGCCTGGGTTTGCGCAAGACCGGGCCTCATCATCAGCTGGCTTGCAGCGAAGATTTCGGCCGTGACCTCGGGAGTCGCCGGCTTCCTGAGAAGGATGTCGAGATAGGGGCGAAGAACCCGTCGAGCGGATGCTTCCCGGCCACGACGTCTACATCACCGACTGGCGCGACGCGAAGCTGGTCCCGCTTGGCGACGGCGACTT
>JACDCV010000184.1:0-1720 GCA_013817375.1 Sphingomonas sp. | reverse complement strand
GTAGATTGTTGGCGTCGGCCTGAGAGTGAACGATGTCCCGGAACATCGCTTCGGCAGCGGCATCCTGGCCGGTCCGGGCCAGATAGCCGGCAAGCCTCGCACGAGCGTTGAGAAGCGCCGCCGACCCCGGATAATTGGTCTCGAGTATCGCTACGCCCTGCCGGTAGAGGCTGTCGGCCTCCGCGGCATTGCCCCCCTCTTCCGCGATGGCGGCAAGGTCACCGATGATCTGGGCACGCATCCACGCGATCGAGGCTACCCTGCCTCCGCGAACTGCCAGGAGCTTTGCTTCTGCCGTCTGCAGCGCCTTGGTCGCCGCGGCGGGATTTTCGGTAAGCCGATGCGCCGTTCCGCGAAGTTGAAGCGCTTGTCCGTCGAGGATTTCCGCTTTCTCCTGCGGCAGCAGGTCCTCTGAGCCGGCGCCAAGCTGCTCGGCGACGCTGCTCTCTGCGTTCAGGCGCCGGGAGAGCGTTTCGCCGATGGCAGCGCCGCTCGCGGACAGGCCATCGGCGCTCGCGCTGGCCTTCGGCATTTCCTTGTCGAGCTCCGTCAATGCGCGCTCGGGCTCGCGCCGGTTGAGCAGGTGCATTGCGCGATAATTGCGGAAGCGGCGAGCGACCAGCGGATCGGAGCCAACCCGCGAGGCGGCCCGATCGAACAAATCGTCAGCCTCGTCGTAGCGGCCGAGATTCGACTTCTGGAGCGCCTCGTTGACGAGCGCTTCGGCCTGGCTGATCGGGGCGTCGCCGCCGGTCCTGACTGCAGCGAAGAATTCGGCGGCATCGGCGTAGCTGCCGACATTGTTGCGCCGGTAGGCTTCGGCCAGCGCCCGGCTTGGGTCCAGAGTCCCCGCCTGCACTCGAGCGAAGGCAGCGGGGTCCCCGGCGCCGGTGGTTGCAATCGAAAGCTCGCCCTCTACCGGAGCGTCGGCGATGATGCTTCGAAGGCCCAGCTGGAGAGCGCTGTCATAGCCCGCGAGGCCTTCGGCCGCGAAATAATCCTTACCCTTGCGAAGCTGGTACACCCGATAGGCGACATTGGCGTCGTTGAGCTTGCAGTCGATGACCTCGACGCTCCCGAGCCCGTCGATAGATCCCGGCCTGGGAGCAGCGCAGGTGACTTCCTTGCCGCGGACCCCGGCGAGCCTCGAAGCGGGGTCGCCTGTGAAGCGAAGCTTGTAGAGCTTGCCCACCGGAAGCGCCGCGTCGCGGCAGGTCACCGAGTAACCGGCGTCGAACATCGCGGTCAGGCCGGGGTCGTTGGCGACGGCCTGGGCCGAGCACATCGTCGCCCCCCCGGTGCCGATCCGGAAGCTGTCGCGAACGCTCAGCGGCGGCGCCGCCGAACCCGAAGGGGCCAACGCCAAAGTCGAGGCGAGTGCGGCCAGTGTCAGTCCAACCTTGCGCATGATCGCTTCCTTTAGTTCAGGCCCCCGGGGGCGTCGTTGCCGCTCGTGATCGGCTCGTCGATATTGGTGTCGAGTTGCAGCGGACCGGAGTTGATCAGCTGCACCGACGGATCGACTTGGGTCTCGTCGTCGCTGCCTTCTTCTTCTTCTTCTTCTTCGTTGCTGTTGTCCGGAGCGCCGTCGTCTGACGTCCCCCCCGTCGCTGCGAGAGGACCGAGAATAGATTCGGCACCACCCGCGATGGGCTCCGGCGGCGGCGGTGGCGGTGGCGGCGGCGGCGGCGGCGGAGGTGGCGGTGGCGGCGGAGGTGGC
>JACDCV010000042.1 GCA_013817375.1 Sphingomonas sp. | reverse complement strand
TCGGCCTCGAGTTCAGGGTCATCGACACCGCCGGTTACGAGGACGAGGATCCTGCGACCCTTCCGGGCAGGATGCGCAAGCAGACCGAAGCGGCGGTCAGGGAAGCCGACCTGGCGCTGTTCATGATCGACGCCCGGGAAGGCGTGACTCCGCTCGATTCGGAAATCGCCCGCTGGCTTCGCGCCGAGGCCACCCCGGTCATCCTCGTCGGCAACAAGGCCGAAAGCAGCGCTGCCCAGTCGGGGCTTCTGGAAGCCTATTCGCTTGGCTTTGGTGACCCGATCGCGACGAGCGCCGAGCATGGTGAGGGCGTGGTCGACCTGTTCGAGGCGCTTCGCCCGTTCATCGAGCGCGAGGGTGAAGAGGAGCCCGAGGAGGAGGAGGGCGAGGACGGTCCGCTGAAGCTTGCGATCGTCGGGCGCCCCAACGCGGGCAAGTCGACTCTCGTCAACCAGATGCTCGGCGAGGAACGGATGATTACCGGCCCGGAAGCCGGAATCACCCGCGATTCCATCACTCTCGACTGGAAATGGCCAAGTCCTTCAGGCGAAATGCGGCCGGTGCGGCTTGTCGATACTGCCGGAATGCGCAAGCGCGCAAAAGTGACGGACAAGCTCGAATGGCTTTCCACCTCCGACGCCAAACGCGCGATCGACCACGCCGAAGTCGTCGTTCTGCTGCTTGACGCTACGCGCGGGCTCGAAGTCCAGGATTTGCGAATCGCATCCAGCGTGATCGAAGAGGGGCGGGGGCTGATCATCGCGATCAACAAATGGGACGTGGCTGAACATGCCTCGTCGCTGTTCAACGGGATCAAGGCCGCGCTCGACGAGGGGCTTGCGCAACTCAAGGGGGTCCCGGTGCTCACTGTCTCGGCACTGACCGGCAAAGGTATCGATCAGCTGCTCGGCGCCGCGTTCGAGCTTCGCGAGCAATGGTCGCGGCGGATCACCACCGCCGAGCTCAACCGCTGGTTCGAAGCGGCAGTGGAAAACAATCCGCCGCCGGCGCCCAGGGGCAAGCGGATCAAGTTACGCTACATCACTCAGGTCAAAAGCCGGCCGCCAAGCTTCGTCGTGTTCGGAACCCGGACCAGCGAGATCCCGGAAAGCTACCGGCGTTACCTGCTCAATTCGATGCGGCGAGACCTCGGGCTTGGCCCTGTGCCGCTGCGGCTGACGATGCGCTCGCCCAAGAACCCGTACGACCCCGAACGCTAAGCCAAATTTTACACATTGAGAGTAATTGCACTCCCGTGGGACCACTGCCCGAGGCCACGGGCGTTAAGGAGAACCAGGTGAGCGACGGGAACGACATCGTCGACTGGGTGCATTTCGAGCGAAGCCGCTCGGAGCTTGGACCGGCGTTCATCCGAATCCTCAGTTATTTCCGCGAGGACGGGGCCAAGTCGCTTGGGCAAATCGAGCAGGCGATGCGCCAGCAAAATACGGCCGCGCTCGTCCTTCCCGCACACACGCTCAAGGGCGAAGCGCGTCAGCTTGGCGCGGAGCCGCTTGCCAAAGTTGCCGAGCTGATCGAGAGCAGCGCTCGCTTCTGCATGGAGAGCCACCGCTTTCCCGACGAGCTGATCAGGGACGTGGTCGAGCTTCGAAAGCTGTTCGATCAGACGGTCGGATTGTTCGACGAGGCGACCAACCCGTTGATGTCGCGGAGCAATGCTCCCTCCGGCTTTGGCCGCAAGGCGTCGAACCAGAGCTTCGGCCGGATCTAGGCCGCGGCGGCGGCTCCGGGCGTCACTCGCTTGCGCATCGGCTGGACCTCCCACCGCGCCAGGCTCCGCCACAGCCACTCGAACGGCCCGTAAGCGAAGCGGTCGAGCCATGGCTTCGACCACAGCAGCATCAGCGCCCACATCGCGAACACGACGAGGTAGAGTTCGGCTCTGCCGAGCGAGCCGTAAAGGCCGAGGCCCCAGCCGTAGAACAGGCCGGTCATCAGGATGCTGGCACCAAGATAATTGGTGAAGGCGGCGCGGCCCGCCGCGGCGATCCGGTCGACCAGCCAGCCGCCGTTTCTGGTCAAATCGATGATGAGCGCGGCATAAGCGAAGACCATCAGCGGACGGAACATTATGGTCGCCGTCATGTACCAGGTGAATATCGAGGGGACGGTGAAACCCTCGGCGAACAGCCGCCAGCAGATGAAGGCGTAAACAGGGATGGTGATGCCGAAGCCGATCAGCGCCACGCGCTCGTAGCGGCGCTCGGCCCATTCGCCCGTTAGAAAGCCGCTTTTCAGAGCCGCCATCCCGAACAGCATGTAGGCGAGCGTTTCCGGGCCGAACAAAAGGCTGAAGATCAGCGGGTCCCAGAGCTGCGCGGTCACCATCTCTCTCACCAGCCCGGCCCACGGCCCGAGATGGAGCGCGACGATTGCCTGGATCTGAGCGGGCGAGGCGGCGAAATCGGACGAAAAGCCTTTCCATTGCTTGATCGTTGCCGCGCTCGCGCCAGGGTCCGCGACGGCTGCGGCCAGCGAGTGCGCCTGGTCCGCGCTCGCCCCCATGATCGCCAACTGGAGCAGGACGAGCGCGATTCCCCAGCCGACCAAAGCCTTCGCTCCGCGATTGCGGAAGAAATAGGCCACCATTCCCGTCAGCGCATATCCGACGAGGATGTCGCCGAACCAGATCAGGTAGAAATGGATGAGGCCGAAGACGAGCAGCCACAGCTGCCGGCGGAACGTGATTGCGCCCTCGGACTCGCCCTTGGCCCGGGCGAACTCGATAACCAGCAGCATCGAGGCGCCGAACAGGAAGGAGAAGAGCCCGCGCATCTTGCCGTCGATCAGGACGAAGTTGAACGCAAAAGCCGCGTAGTCGATCGTTCCGTTGATGCCGTAGGCGACGGGGCTGAAATAGGCCTGGATGGGCATGGCGAAGGCGACGATGTTCATCGCCAAAATGCCCATCACCGCGACCCCGCGGACGATGTCGAGCGTGATGATGCGGTTCGGTGCAGTTGTCGCCATGGATCCCCCGCGAGCAGCTTTGCCCGCGGGGTCGCGCTTGTCTAGCTTTCGGCGGCTTCCGACTGCAGCTGGACATAGTTTTGCAGGCCCATCTGCTTGATCAGCTCGAACTGGGTTTCGAGGAAGTCGACATGGCCTTCCTCGTCTCGAAGCACTTCGGCGAACAGGTCTCGGCTGACATAATCATGGACGCTTTCGCAATAGGTCACGCCGTTTCGGTACATTTCGACCGCTTCATGTTCGGCGTCGAGGTCGGACTGCAATATCTCCTCGACAGTCTCGCCGATGCGAAGCCGTCCAAGCGCCTGGAAATTGGGGAGGCCGTCGAGGAACAGGATCCGCTCCGAGAAGCGATCCGCATGCTTCATCTCGTCGATCGATTCGTGCCGCTCCATCGCGGCGAGGCGCTTCATCCCCCAATTGTCGAGTATCCGGTAATGCAGCCAATATTGGTTGATCGCCGTCAGCTCGGCCTTGAGCCCCTCGTTCAATAGTTCGATGACCTTGGGGTCGCCCTTCATAGCTTCGTCTCCTTGCCTACAGCCCCTAACGCATTGGGCCTCGACATGGAAGCAAAGAAATGGCGGATTTCTGCGAAAAATATGCTAACGACACTCAGTCGCAGCTAGGCGGCGATCAGGCGATGATGCGAAGCTTGGGGCGCGGGAGCTGCCTCCGATGCTCGTCGATCAACTCCTGCGCGTAACACAGGCAGCTTCCGCACTGCGGCTCATGCCCGAGTTTTTGAAATGCCAGCTCCGGCGTGGGCGCGCCCGAAGCAGCCGCTTCGCGAAGCTCGTCCTCGGTGATGGCATTGCAGACGCATAGGATCATGATTCATAGATAGTGCTATTGCGAGGCGTTCGCAACGAATTTCTCAATGCCAGCTGCTGATCTGCTCCAACGGCTTTTTCCTTAGCGCATGCAGCGGCGCGACGGCGTCGGCGGCCGGAACACCGACGACGATCACCATCAACGGCTTTTCGGTCTTCGGACGGCCGCAAATGTCCCGGAGGAAGCCCATCGGCGAAGGCGTGTGCGTGAGCGTCGCCAAGCTGGCCCCGTGAAGCGCCGCGAGGAGGAAGCCGCAGGCAATTCCGACGCTTTCGGTGACATAATAATTGGTCTTGTCGTCACCCGGCTCGATGCCGCCGCGGCGCTGGCCGAACACGACGATGTGCCAGGGCGCTGTGTCGAGATAGGACTTATCCTCGTCGGTCCCGAGCGGGGCAAGCGCGTCGAGCCATTCCTGCCCGGCCTTGCCGGCGTAGAAGGTGCGCTCCTCGTTTTCGGCGGCAAGGCGGATTCGGTGCTTGAACTCGGGTGTCGAGACCACGGCGAAGTGCCACGGCTGGTGATTGGCGCCCGACGGCGCGGTGCCGGCGGCGAGGATCGCTTCCTCAATTACCTCGCGCGGCACCGGCTCATCGGAGAACATCCGGCAGGAGCGGCGGGTCGCCATTTCCTCGCGGAACGCTCGCGCGCGGGCGATCCGCTCTGCGTCGGTGAGGTCCGGCAGCTGCGTGTATGGAAGGGATGGGACGGGCTTCATTTTGCTTACGCCAGTGCGGCGTCGGCGCCCATCAGTTTGGGAAAGAATCCTTCATGACCCTCGCGAAGGTCGGCGAGGCTTGCCGAAAAGCCGGGGCCGGCGACGCTATGGCCACCGGTCTCGCCAATGGCAGCAGCGAAGATGTTCGCCCTGCGGGCTCGCTCGACAACCGAGTCCGGATCCGTCGTCGTGACCAGAATCCGGCCCTGGTCCTCGCCGAACAGGATTGCCGCCGGGTTGGGGACGTTCGGGAGGGTCAGCGACACGCCGACCGAACCGGCAAGCGCCATCTCGGCAATTGCGACGAGCGCCCCGCCGTCGGCAATGTCGTGAACCGCGCTGACCGAGCCGCTCGCGATCAGCTCGCGCGCAAGCTTGCCGATGCGGCGCTCGATGGCGAGGTCGACCGGCGGGGGAGGGCCGTCGCGGCGGCCGTGGCAGACGTCGAGCCACAACGACTGGCCGACATGGCCGGTCGAGTGGCCGAGAAGCACGAGCGTCTCACTCGCCGCCTTGAAGGCGATGGTCGCGCTCTTCTGCCACTCGTCCAGCAGGCCGACTCCGCCGATGGCGGGCGTCGGCAAGATCGCGCTTCCGCCGCCCGTCGCCTTGCTCTCGTTGTACAGCGACACGTTGCCGCTGACGATCGGGAAGTCGAGGGCGCGGCAGGCGTCGCCCATGCCGCGAAGGCACTCGACGAACTGGGCCATGATCTCGGGGCGCTGCGGGTTGCCGAAATTGAGGCAGTTGGTGACCGCCAGCGGCCTGGCTCCGACAGCGCAGAGGTTGCGATAGGCTTCGGCAACCGCCTGCTTGCCGCCTTCATAAGGGTCGGCGAAGCAATAGCGCGGCGTGCAGTCCGTGGTCATCGCCAGCGCCTTGCGCGTGCCGTGGACGCGAACGACCGCGGCGTCGCCGCCAGGGCGCTGGACGGTGTCGGCGCCGACCTCGCTGTCATATTGCTCCCAGATCCAGCGGCGGCTGGCGAGGTTGGGTGAACCCATCAGCTTCAGAAGGTCGGCGGCCACGTCGCTGCTCTCCGGAACCTCGCCGAGCGGCTTCACCTGCGCCCAGGCCTTATAGTCTTCGAGGCTGAGGTGCGGCCGCTCATATAGCGGCGCTTCGTCGGCGAGCGGGCCGAGCGGGATGTCGCAGACGATTTCGCCATTCCACTCGAGCACCATGTGGCCCCCATCCCGACCAGCTTCCGTGACTTCGCCGATCACCGCAAAGTCCAGCTCCCACTTGTGGAAGATTGCTTGCGCCTCGGCTTCGCGGCCGGGCTTGAGGACGATCAGCATCCTCTCCTGGCTTTCGGAAAGCATCATCTCGTAGGGAGTCATGCCCGTCTCGCGGCAGGGCACCTTGTTCATGTCGAGCCGGATTCCGGCGCCGCCCTTCGACGCCATCTCGACGGATGAGGAGGTCAAGCCCGCAGCGCCCATGTCCTGGATGGCGACGATCGCGTCGGTCGCCATCAGCTCCAGGCAAGCTTCGATCAGCAATTTCTCGGTGAACGGGTCGCCGACCTGAACGGTCGGGCGCTTCTCGTCGCTATTCTCGTCGAAGTCGGCCGACGCCATGGTCGCGCCGTGGATTCCGTCGCGGCCGGTCTTGGAGCCGACATAGACGATCGGATTGCCGATCCCGGTCGCTGCCGAATAGAAAATCTTGTCGGTCTTCGCCACTCCGACGGTCATCGCATTGACGAGGATGTTGCCGTCATAAGCGGGATCGAAATTGACCTCGCCGCCGACGGTCGGGACTCCGACGCAATTGCCATAGCCGCCGATGCCGTGGACGACTCCGGCGATGAGGTGGCGCATCTTGGGATGGTCGGGGCGGCCGAAGCGAAGGGCGTTCAAGTTCGCGATTGGCCGAGCGCCCATGGTGAAGACGTCGCGAAGGATTCCGCCGACTCCGGTGGCGGCGCCCTGATAGGGCTCGATGTAGGACGGGTGGTTGTGGCTCTCCATCTTGAAGATGGCCGCGTCGCCGTCGCCGATGTCGATGATTCCGGCATTCTCGCCGGGGCCGCAGATCACCCACGGCGCCTCGGTCGGCAGCTTCTTCAGGTGAACGCGCGAGGATTTGTACGAGCAATGCTCCGACCACATCACCGAGAAAATCCCGAGCTCGACCAGGTTCGGCTCGCGGCCGAGGCTTTTGAGGATTCGGCCATATTCTTCATCGCTGAGGCCGTGCTCGGCAACGGTTTCGGGGGTGATCTGCGGGGCTTCGAGTACGGGCATGGCGGGCGTTTAGCCGGGGTCGCGCGGCCCGCCTAGTAGGGGCCGGAGAGCAGCCGGGCTCGGGGCAAAAGAAAACCCCCGGCGCACGCGGCGCCGGGGGCTGGATTTCAGGCTGTTGTCAGAAAGGGTCAGGCCTTGCAGTTGGAGGCGCCCTGGCCTGGCCGCGTGAGGCTGATGCTGGACGCCGCGGCGGTACCGGTCAGCGAATAGCCACCCTCGGCGGTCAGCGGCTGACCGGGCTCGGGCGCGGTCAACTGGATGATCGAATCGTCACCCTCAGCTCGCAAATTGGCGGACTTGTTGTCCGACAGCCAGTCGATGGTGACGATCCCGTTCCCCTGGCAGCGGTATTTCTTGCTTGCCGCGATCGACGGCGGAAGCTCCACTGGAGTGCTGGAAATGGGGGTGTTGGCGACCTCCTGGCCGTCGGACCCGATAACGATGGGGTCGTTCTCCTGGCAGCCGGCAAGCGCAGCGGCAGTGACAAGAGTGAGCAATGTCATGGTGCGAGTCATGCGAAGCCGAATTGCTGAGCAACTGATGTTCGTCAAGAGCGCAACGCCGCCTTTGCTTGCTTTGTGTCGAACCGGGCCATAGCTTCGTCGACGCATGCAGCAACGAGCCGGAACCACTGCGCAGCGGATCCGCATCGGGCTCACCGGCCTTGCGTTCGCCTTCCTCCTCGTCCTTCTGGGAAGCGTGATCAGCCGCTCGGGCCGCGACGATCTTCCCGCCGCGCCGGACAATAGCGTCACCAACACGCCCAAGGAACCGCTCGCCGAACTCGGCGTAGCGCCGGGATCCGAGCCGGCGGAGAACGCGGCCACCAACAGCGAGTGATTGCCAGGCCGAAGCGAGCGCGGCTGCTCGCCGGCGTGGCAGGAATGCTTCTGGTCGTCGCAGGCGCAGCGGCCGGGCTTGCGCTGAAGGACGCACCGGACAAGCTGTCGCCGCGGCCCGTCGCCGAGCGGCCGGAGCTGCTGACCCTGACCAGCCTGCCAATCGTCTTCCCGGAGAATTTTTCCCTCGACGCACCCCAATCGCCGGCGCTTGAGGCGCTGCAGGGACGCTATCGTATAGCGCCTATCAGTGTTGCCGATGCCCGTTCGTTAAAGGGGCGCCAACTGCTGCTAATGGCGCAACCACAGGCCCAGCCGGCCGAGGTTCTGGTCGAGCTCGACCAATGGGTGCGGGACGGGGGGCGAGTGCTTCTGCTTGCCGATCCAATGCTCGAATGGCCGAGCGAGCGGCCACTTGGCGACCTGCTGAGGCCGCCGATGGCGTTCGCCGACACGGGGCTGCTTGGCCATTGGGGGCTCCGGCTCGACGCACCCGGCGAGCTCGGCCCAGCCACCTTCACCATCGGCGGCAGAATTGTGCATGCGCTGTCGCCAGGAACGCTCGTCGCCACCGGCCCCGGCTGCGAGGTTGCTGCAAGCGGCTTTGTCGCTCGCTGTCGAATCGGCCGCGGCCAGGCGACGATCATCGCCGATGCCGACTTCATCCATGTCGAGGAGCGGCACGAGCCCGCCCGATCGGGCAACCTTGGCTATCTGCTCGCGGAACTGGAGAAGCTTGAGAAGTGATTCGGGCGGCAATCGGACGTGCACAGACTTATCCACAGGGGAATGAGGCAAGAACAGGAGTAGAACAAACACCGAAACTGAGATAAAAAAGTCGCGGAATTCCGGTCTTTGGCACTAAATCCCTCGAAATGGCATCAAAACCCGTTGTATCCCGCACGGCGCTGAGTTACCAACAGTGGCTGTAGCGCGGGGCTAAACCCTCTTTTCATCATCCGGCGAGCGGAGCCGGCGGCAATGCCGCTCACCCGCGAACGGGTAAGCTGTGCGCTTCGAACGGGGAGTCGACGTGGCGCTAGAGCATCTGTTTCAGGGCAGCGCTCTCAACGCGGTTGACGCGAAAGGTCGCGTCTCCGTGCCCGCCTTCCTTCGCTCGATTATCGAGCGCCGAGGCGATGCCCGCACCATCGTCCTTGCCAAGCACGAAGCCTTCCCCGCTCTTAGCGCCTACGACCCGTCCTATTCCGCGCTCAAGCACGGCAAGCTCGAACGCTTGCTCGAAAAGGAAGAGACCAACGCCGACGCGCAGCTCGAATATGAGCAGCGCAACCTGATGGCGTTCGCGGCAACCGAAGAGGTCCCGTACGACAGCTCCGGCCGGATCGTCTTGCCGCCGATGATGCGCCGCAAGGGCGGGATCGAGGATCTGGCGCTGTTCCTCGGCACCGGCGAGACTTTCCAGATCTGGAGCCCCAAGCTGTTCCTCGCGGAGCCCCGGGTGCCCGAAGACATGAAGGACATCGCTCGCTTCCGGCTCGAAGAGCGTGGGCTTGCATGAGCCGCGCAGCGCACACCCCGGTTCTTCTCGATGAAGTCATGAATTCGCTTGCAATCCAGGAAGGCGCCACGCTCGTCGACGGCACCTTCGGAGCGGGCGGCTATGCCCGCGCAATGCTTGCGGTGGGGGCGGGACGGGTGATCGGTTTCGATCGCGATCCGGATGCGATTGCGAACGGCCAGTCACTCGTCCCGAACGCCGTCGAAGAGGGGCGCCTCGCTTTGGTTGAGGAAAGGTTCAGCCAGATGGACCGGGTGCTCGCCGAGCGGGGGATCGGCCTCGTCGACGGCATTGCTCTCGATATCGGCGTCTCCTCGATGCAGATCGACCAGGCCGAGCGCGGCTTCTCGTTCCAGTCGGACGGACCGCTCGACATGCGGATGGGGCAGAGCGGGCCGACCGCCGCCGACTTCCTCAACGAGGCGGACGAAGCGGAAATCGCCCAGGTGCTTCGCGACTATGGGGAGGAGCCTCGCGCCCGTTCGATCGCCCGGGCGATCGTCGCCGCGCGTCCGGTCGAGCGAACCTCCCAGCTGGCAGCAATCGTTCGCCGCGCAGCAGGCTATCGGGCGGGGCAGAAGAGCGACCCTGCAACCCGCACATTCCAGGCGGTCCGGATCCATCTCAACGCCGAGCTCGACGAGCTGGAGCAGGGCCTGGAGGCAGCCGAAAGGTCGCTCAAGCCCGGCGGCCGGCTTGCAGTCGTTACCTTTCACAGCCTCGAGGACCGAATCGTCAAACGCTTCTTCCGCGAGCGTAGCGGTGGGACACCCGCCGGTTCGCGCCACCGACCCGAACTTGTCGACCCGAACGAGCCAACGTTCGAGCGAGTCGCCAAGCCGGTTTCCCCGTCGGAGCGCGAACTGGCGGGCAACCCCCGCTCCCGCTCGGCTCGCCTGCGAAGCGCAGTGCGAACTTCGGCCCAGTCCCGCAAAACCCCTGGAGAATCGCGCAAATGAGTGTCCGCAGCTTCCAGCCGGTGTTCATGGCCAGCATCGTCGCCGGAGCAGCACTTAGCTGCTACCTCGTTTCGCTTCGGGTGGCTTCCGAGCGCGCCGAGCTGGAAAAGGTCGAGACGCAGATCGTTCTGGCCCAGCGCGACATCCGGCTTCTTCAGACGGAGATCGGAACCCGCGGCCGGCTCGCCCAGCTGGAGCGGTGGAACGTCAAGGTGCTCGCGCTCTCGGCGCCCAGCGCCGACCAGATTCTCGGCGACAAGTTCCAGCTCGCGCGGCTGGTCAGCCCGGAGCGCCAGCGCGCGATCGAAGCGCCGGTCGTGCTCGCTTCGGCGCCTGCTGCGCAGGACCGCCAGCCGCTCGGGCCCGCCGACGCCGGGGCGGCCAGCGCCGCTCCCGCACAGCTGCTCCACGAGGCTGGAGTCAAGATCGCCGAATCGTCGCCGGTCGTGCCCAAAGCGGTCCGTTCCGAAGCGGTCGCCAAGCCCGCGACTGCCACTGCCAAGTCCGTCAGCCCCGCCAAGGTCACGGCCTCGAAGGACGCCGGCGCAGGTGACCTGAAGCCGACGAAAAAAGCTGGGGACAACAGCAAGAAGGCGGCGCCGGGGCCAATGACAGAGCCGGTCCGGACCGCCAATATCGATCCGCTCGCACCGCTTCCGGCGGACCGTTCAATAGCCAAGGCATCGCGCACGAATCGATGAACGCCCCGACCGCAGCCCTCGTCGCCCCCCGTCCCGAGCGGCTCCGGCTTGTCGGGCAGCGGCGGCAGATCCTCTCCAGCATGCACCAGCGGCTGATGCTTGGAATGCTCGTCTATGCGGGGGTGATCGCGGTTATCGTCGCCAGAATCCTTTATCTTGCGGCGTTTGGCGACCATGCCGGCCGGCAGCAGGGGGTCAGCCTGCTGGTGCCGGAGCGCGGTGACATCATCGACCGCGACGGCCACCCGCTGGCGCGGACCATCGATGCGTGGAGCGTCGGCCTTCATCCCGGAAAAGTGATCGGCGACAAGCTCGAGCTTGCCCAGAGACTTGCCAAGCTGATGCCCGAGCGTGACGCGGCGACCTATCTTGCGATGCTCCGTTCCGGGAAGTCATTTTTCTACCTTCGCCGCCGCGCCTCGCCCGCAGTGGTCGAGGCAGTCAATGCAATCGGCGAGCCCGGAATCGCTCTCGAGCGCGAGCCCGACAGGCTCTATCCGCAGACCAGCCTTGCAGCGCATGTGATCGGCTACACCGACGTCGACGGGCATGGAGTCGCCGGAATGGAGCGGGCGTTCGACGACGCGCTGTCCAACCCCGAGACTCGCGCCGAGCCGATCCAGCTGTCGGTCTCGAGCCGGATCCAGCAGGCGCTCGAGCATGAGCTGATGGAGGCGATGGGCAAGTTCTCGGCGGTCGGCGCCGCAGGGATCGTCATGGACATCCACTCGAGCGAAATCCTGGCGATGACGTCGCTCCCGCAAGTCAATCCGAACGCCGCCGGCGAAGGCTCGCCCGAAGCGCGTTTCAACCGCGCGACGCTTGGGGTGTACGAGCTCGGATCGACCTACAAGCCGTTCACCGTAGCGATGGCGATGGACAGCGGGATCATCGAGTCGATGGGCAAGATGTACAATTGCCCGGCGGGGCTGAGCGTCGGCCGCTTCACCATCACCGACACTCACCCGTTCAACCGGGCCTGCAGCGTCGCCGAGATCATGCAGGAAAGCTCCAACATCGGAACCGCGCAGATCGCGGCTGAAGTCGGCGCTGCCCGGCAGAAGGCATTCCTCGACAAGATGGGCTTCCTGTCGCCGATCGCCGTCGAGCTCAAGGAGCGCGGCCGCACCCTCACACCTGGAAGCAACTGGGGCCAGCTTGCGACGATGACCGTTGGCTATGGCCACGGCATAGCGGTCACCCCGCTTCACCTGGCCAGCGGCTATGCGACCCTGTTCAATGGCGGCATCTACCGTCCCGCCACGTTGCTGAAGCACGGGCCCGGAACGCCGGTAGCCAAAGGCCACCGGGTGTTTACCGCCGACACCAGCTACAAGATGCGCGCATTGCTCCGGCTAGTCGTCACCCATGGCACCGGCCGGAAGGCAGACGCTCCCGGATACCGGGTCGGCGGCAAGACCGGTTCGGCGGAAAAATATCATAACCGCTCGCTTCTGGTGACGACCTTCGCCGGCGTTTTCCCGATGGACGACCCGCGCTATGTTATAGTGGTCATGCTCGACGAACCCAAAGGCATTGCCGAGACCCACGGCTTCCGGACCGCCGGCTGGAACGTTGCTCCGGTGGTCAGCAAGACGGTCAGCAGGATTGCGCCGATGCTCGGGGTTACTCCCGACAAGCAGCGCGAGCCCGACCTTGGCGAGGTGCTGCCGTTCATCCAGCAAAAGGCGAACTGAGGCGATGCGCCTTCGCGATCTCGCTGGCGTCGATTCCGATTCCGAGGTGACCGGCTTTGCGATCGACCACCGCAAGGTAACCAAGGGCAATGTGTTCGGCGCGTTCCGGGGCGCAATGTTCAACGGCGAAGAGTTCGTTCCCGCAGCCGTCGAACGCGGAGCAGTCGCGATAGTCGCGCGCCCTGAAATTGAGATCAGCGAGGCCGTTCACCTTGCGGATGAGCGGCCGCGCCGGCTGTTCGCGCAAATGGCATCGCGCTTCTTCGCCCCTTATCCCGAGAGCGTGGTCGCGGTGACGGGCACCAACGGCAAGACTTCGACTGTCGAGATGACCAGGCAGATCTGGCGGATGATCGGCCACCGCTCGGCGTCGATCGGGACACTCGGGGTGACGACTTCCGACGACCAAGTGAAGACCGGGCTGACGACTCCGGACATCGTCACCTTCCTCAACAATATCGCCGGCCTCAAGCGCATGGGCATCAGCCATGTCGCTTACGAGGCGTCGAGCCACGGCCTCGACCAGTATCGCGCCGAAGGCGTCCCGCTTAGCGCTGCCGCATTCACCAACTTTTCCCGCGACCATCTCGATTACCATCCGACAATGGACTCCTATTTCGAAGCCAAGATGCGGTTGTTCGACGAGGTCATCGAGCCGGGCGGGATCGCGGTGGTGTGGACCGACGATCCGAAATCCGGCGACGTGATCGAGAGGGCGAGGGCGCGCGGCCTCAAGCTGATGACGGTCGGAAGGAAAGGCGAGACGATCCGCCTGGTCGAGCAGAGCCCGAGCCCGCTTGGGCAGACGCTGGTCCTCGAGCATGACGGCAAGCCGTACCGGCTCTCACTGCCATTGATCGGCGCTTACCAGTCGTCGAACGTGATGACCGCGGCGGCGCTGGTGCTCGCGACCGGCGGCGAGTGGCGCGACATCTTCTCGGCGATGGGGCGGGTTGCCCCGGTGCCGGGGCGGCTCGAACGCGCGGTGATCAGCCGCGCGGGAGCGCCGATCTATGTCGATTATGCGCATACGCCCGACGCGCTTGAGGCGGCAATCGCAGCGCTTCGGCCGCACGTGGAGGGCAAGCTGATCACTGTGTTCGGCGCCGGCGGCGACCGCGACCAGGGCAAGCGTGAGCCGATGGGCGAGGCGGCGACACGCCTGTCCGATATCGTCATCGTCACCGACGACAATCCGCGCGGCGAGGACCCGGCCAAAATCCGCGCCGACATCATTGCCGGCGCTCCGGGCGCCATCGAGGTCGCGGGCCGGCGGGATGCGATTGCCCGCGCGCTTGAAATGGCCACGAGCGGCGACATCATCCTCCTCGCCGGAAAGGGTCATGAGACCGGGCAGATCATCGGCGCCGGCAAGGACCAGCGCGTGCTTCCATTCGACGATGCGCTGGTGGCCAGGGAATGCGCGGCGTGAGCGTGCTCTGGACCTCGGACGAAATCGCGCGCGCAACCGGCGGCACCGCGAGCGCACGGTTCGAAGTTTCTGGAGTGACGTTCGACAGCCGCGAAGTCGGCCCTGGCGACCTGTTCGTGGCCATGCCCGGAACCGTTCACGACGGGCATGAGTTCGCCGGCCGGGCGATCGCCGCCGGAGCTTCCGGCCTGATCGTGTCGCTGCCGGTCGAGGGTCCGCACGTGATGGTCGAAGATACGGCAAAGGCGCTCGAGGACCTCGGCCGAGCGGCCCGCGAGCGCTGCAATTGCATTATCATCGGGATCACAGGGTCGGTGGGCAAGACCAGCACAAAGGAAGCACTTTACGCAGCCCTCGAACGCTGGCGGCCGGGCAAGGTCCACCGCTCGGTCAAGAGCTACAACAACCATACGGGGGTGCCGCTCAGCCTCGCCCGGATGCCGGCCGATGCCGGGTTCGCGATCTTCGAAATGGGGATGAACAATCCCGGCGAGATAGCGGCGCTGACCCGGCAGGTGCGGCCCCACGTCGCTCTGATTACCGCAATCGCGCCTGCGCATATCGAAACCCTTGGCTCGGAAGAGGCGATCGCCGATGCCAAGGGGGAAATCTTCGAAGGGCTGGAGCCCGATGGCATTGCGATCATTCCAAACGACACTCCGCACCGCGGTCGCCTCGTCCGAGCGGCGCGACGCCACGCCGACCGGATCGTGACGTTTGGAAGCGGGGACGCCGACGTCCATGCGCTCCACGCGGTCAGGGCAGACCAGGGCGGAAGCCTGATCACAGCCGCTCTTCTCGCCAGCGACGTGACCTTCACCATTTCGCAGCGCGGCGATCATTGGGTGTCGAACTCGCTCGCCGTCCTTGCAGCGGTCGAGGCAGTCCATGGGGATGCCGGGGTTGCCG
>JACDCV010000183.1 GCA_013817375.1 Sphingomonas sp. | reverse complement strand
GAGAGCAATCCTCCGCTATGTCGGTTCTTGCGACGGCAATATGGAGGAAGGCTCGATGCGCGCCGACGTCAACGTCAGCGTTCGCAAGCCGGGCGCGGAACTGGGCACCCGGACCGAGACCAAGAACGTCAATTCGGTGCGCTTCGTGATGGCCGTGATCGAACATGAAGCGAAGCGGCAGGTGGAGCTGATCGAGGAGGGCGGAAGTGTCGTCCAGGAGACCCGACTCTATGACCCCGATCGCAATGTCACCCGCACCCTGCGCTCGAAGGAAGATGCGCACGATTATCGCTATTTCCCCGATCCCGACTTGCTTCCGATCGAGCTTGAGGATGCCTTTGTCGAGGAGTGCAAGGCGAGCCTTCCCGAACTGCCCGATGCCAAGCGAAAGCGGTACGAGAGCCACGGCATCACGCCATACAATGCGAGCGTCCTAACCGCCGACGTCGATATCGCTGGCTGGTTCGACGCGCTTCTCGAAACCGGAGCGGAGCCCAAGGCGGCGGCGAACTGGACCGCTTCGGAGCTTTTTGGAGCGCTGAACCGGATGAACCTGACGATCGAGCAGAGCCCGCTTGCTCCCGCCCAGGCGGGCGACCTTCTGAAATTGGTCGGCGACGGCACGCTTTCCGGGACTCTTGCCAAGCAGGTGTTCGAGATCATGCTCGAGACCGGCGAGGGGGCGGGGGCGATCGTCGAGAAGCGCGGGCTCAAGCAGACCAGCGACACCGGCGAGATCGACTCCAGGGTGGACGAGGTGATTGCCGCCAATCCCGACAAGGTCGCCGAATATAAAGGCGGCAAGCAGCAGCTGTTCGGCTTCTTCGTCGGGCAGGTGATGAAGGCGATGGGCGGCAAGGCCAACCCCAAGGTCGTCAATGACCGGCTACGGGCAAAGCTCGACTAGCGATTTTTCGTAGTCCGTTCAAAAGCTTGCGCTTTTTCTTAATCTGGGGTTCAGTGGATTTCCAGCATTTGGAGCAGTTGCGGCGTTCGGTGAACGGCAGCGGGGAGACTTCGAGCATGCGTAAATCCGGGATCGCGATCGCTGTCGCGGCGAGCATCACGATGAGCGGGTGCGTCCAGACGCGCCAATATGCCGACCTTCAGTTCAGCCCTCCGCAGGGTGATTACAAGCTGCTCGTGCTGAGGCCCGACGTCAGTGTCGGTTCGGTAACTACGGGTGGAATGACAGAGCCGCGGGCGGACTGGACGGATGCTGCTCGGGCCAACATCGTCGCTGCGCTTCGTGCGCAGCAGGCGGAGCGCGGCGGCAAGATGCTGGTCGCCGAGAAGCGCGGCGATATCCCCAACGTCGACCCCGACACCGTCGCCGAGATCGAGCGGCTCAACTACATCGTCGACCAGTCGATCGTCCTTCACAAATATCTTGGCGTCTATTTGCCGACCAAGCGCGGCAAGGGTCTCCAATATACGCTTGGCAAGGACGCCGTGGATTTCGGGCAGAAGACCGGCTTTGACTATATGCTGTTCCTCCACGCCGAAGACAGTTTTGCTTCAAGGGGCAGGGTTGCGCTCCAGGTGCTCGGGATCGCCGGCTGTTTCGTCGGGTTCTGCGCTCCCAACATCGGCGGCGGAAGCCAGCTTGCCTACGCATCCCTGGTCGATCTCAGGACCGGCGAGGTCGTCTGGTTCAACGTTCTCCGGGCAGGAACGCAGATCGCCGGGGTCAACCTTGGCGACATCCGCACGCAGGAAGGCGCGGCGCAGATGGTCGAGCGGCTTCTCGGCCGGATGAAGCCGGGCCGCGACATCCGCCGGGCGATGAAGGAGAAGAGCTGATGTGTGTTCGCTGCGAGATCAGCAGGCGCTCGCTTCTGGTCGGCGGCGGAGCGCTTGCCGCAGCCTCGATCACCGGCGTAGCAAATGCTCGCATCAGGCCGGCCGACATGGTGCCGCTGATCGGCCCCGGATACCGCCCTACCGAGCAGGACGAGCAGGGCCTCTGGCACCAGATGGAGCGGGTCGAGGAGGAAATCGCCGGCTCCAACCTGTTGATCAAGGATCCCGCCCTCAACGCATATCTGCAGGGCCTGATCGGCAAGGTCGGCGGACCGGCCGCCCGCGACATGCGCATCTACGTCGCCCGCATTCCCCAGTTCAACGCGATGATGTTCCCGAGCGGGTTCACCATCATCTTCTCGGGCCTGCTCCTGCGAATGCGCAACGAAGCGCAGCTTGCCGGGGTTATCGCCCACGAATCCGGGCACTTTCTTCGCCGGCACATGATCCGCCAGTGGCGCGACATGCGGCGCAAGAGCGACATTTTCTCAATAGGGGCGATGGTCGCGGGGGTCGGCGGAGCCGGTGCCGGCGTCTATACCGGCGACTTCGTCCGGCTGGCGGAGCTGGGTGGGATGCTTTCGCTGTTCCAGTACAGCCGAACCCTTGAGGCGGAAGCCGACGCAATGGGCGCCCGGCTGATCGCAGAAGCCGGCTATTCGCCTGTCGAGATGGCGAACACCTGGCAGCAGCTGATCGCCGAGATGGACGCAAGCGCAAAATATCGCCGCAAGCGCCGCGAACGCGACTTCGGGCTGTTCGATACCCACCCTGCGCCCGAAAGCCGGATGGCCGACCTCAGGGCCACGGCAGCCGAGCTGACCGCCCCCGGCCGCGCCTATGACACCGGCCGCGCCCGCTATCTGGAGGCGATTGGGCCGATCAGGCAGATGATGCTCGACGACCAGGTAAAGCTCAACGATCCGGGCGCGAGCCAATATGTGGTCGAGACCCTGGCGCTGGACGGCTGGAACGGCCTGCTTCGATTCTACGAAGGCGAGATCTGGCGGCTTCGCAACCGGGACAGTGAGGGCGACATGCGGCGGGCAGAGCAGAGCTATGCGCTTGCCGTCGCTTATCCCGACGCTCCGCCAGAGGCCTGGCGGTGGCATGGACTGTCGCTGTTCAAGCAGGGCCGCCAGCCGGAAGGGCGGGTCGCGCTCACCCGCTATCTGGCAATGAAGCCGGAGGCGGCCGACGCGCCCTTAATCCGTCAGATGATCGGTTAGGGATGAGGACCATGAAGCGAAGTTCGAAAATCGTGCTCGCCGCAGTCGCTCTGTCTCTCTCCTCGTGCACCGGCATCGGCGGCGGGGGTTTGAGCGACTATTACGGCCTGGTTCGCCCGCAAAGCGTTCGGGTCGGCGACGGCGGGATGACCGTCACCGCGCCCCGCGAATGGAACCGCCAGCGGCGATTGTTTTTCGACGATGTCCGCTGGGTCGAAGACTGGACTTTGAACGGTCCCCTGCTCGACAATATGAGTTTCATCAGCGGACTTCCGCACGGGCGCTACCTCATTCAGACCAATCGGCGCGATGCCCAGCAGGTGCCGAGGTTCCACTCCAACATGACCGCGCCTGAAATTCAGTCGATGCTGGAAAGCGCTTTCCGGGTTCGCGGTGGAGCGGTGGATTTC
>JACDCV010000041.1 GCA_013817375.1 Sphingomonas sp. | reverse complement strand
CGGTGAGGCGCGCGAACTAGGTGACGCCCCTGTCACTGTCAACAAGCGGCTCGTCATTTTCCTCCTCTTCCCCGACATGGGTCAAAGTCCCGTGTTCGAAGAGGAATCCGGCAATGTCCGGAGTGCCAGCGGCCGAGAAGATCTGCTTGATGATGATGAGGAGAGGAACCGCGAGAAGCGCGCCGGTAGTCCCCCAGACCCACGCCCAGAAGCTCAGGGAAATCAGGATCGCGAGCGGGTTTATCTTAAGCCTTTCTCCGACGACCATCGGAGTGATCAGGTTCGCCTCGACCATGTGAAGGCCGATGAACACCAAAGGCGGAACCATCGCCGCCCAGGCGTCGGGAAACACCATCAGCCCGCCCAGGAACAGCAGCAGCGCGGCTGCGATGGGCCCCAGATAGGGGATGAAGTTGAGGACCGCGACGATCCCGCCCCACATCACCGGCGAAGTCATTCCAAGCTGCCACAGGATCAGCGCCGTCACTGCGCCCAGGATCACGTTGATGACGGTGATCGTGCCGATGTAGGTCGAGGTCGAGTCAACGACCTGCTGGATCACCCGGGCGGTCGTGAGAGCGCCTTCAAAGCTTCCGCGGCTGACGATGGTGCGCTTCCTCATCGCCGTCCAGCCGGACAGGAAGAAGAAGATCACCAGAAGCGCGAAGAACAGCTGGATCATCACGTGGGGAGCCGAAGTGGCGAGCAGGCCCGACAGTGAGTTGGGCGTTTCGATGGTCACCATCCGGCTGCGGTCGGGGCTGACCGCGACCTGCGAGAGTATT
This sequence comes from Sphingomonas sp., assembly GCA_013817375.1. GTDB lineage: Bacteria > Pseudomonadota > Alphaproteobacteria > Sphingomonadales > Sphingomonadaceae > Sphingomicrobium. Next base: position 14,103 of record JACDCV010000041.1, on the reverse strand, counting down.
CCTTCGATGAATCGGTCGAACGATTTGTAGAGGTCGAGCAACGGCCCCAGCGTCTCCTGCACCTTGCCGATGCGCTCGGGGATCAGAGTTACCCAGTCGAGCGCCGGAAGAACGATGGAGCCCAATGCGAACATCATCAGCAGCAGGAAGATCAGCAGGCACAGCGCTGCTGCGAGCTTCGAGGGCACTTTGTGACGCTCGAGCCATTCGAGCATCGGCACGAGCGCGATGGCGATCACCAGCGCCGCGGTCACCGGGAGGAAGAATTCGGCCCCTGCCCTCAGCGCGAACGGAAGCGAGACGATAAGCCCCACTCCGGCGATCAGAGTCAGCGCTGCAAGCAGCCGGTCACGCTTTGCGGTGAACGCCTCCGCGAGTGCGTGGGCATCCGATACCGTCTGTTTCAGTCCACGCTTTGGCGTACGTGCATCCATCACCAACTCATATCTCCGCCAGAGGCGTCCGGCCAGCGGCTAAGAGGAGGCAACCAAAGCGGGTCGGCCTCGTTGCCTTCATGACTGAGGGAGAATGAAATTGAGGAACCAGCTATCGCTCGCGGCGGCCCTTCTGCTGACCGCATCCGCATGCAACGTCAGTGTCGAGAACAGCGCGTCCGACGACCAGGCGCTTAACGAGCAACAGGCGCAGGCAAACCAGCAGCAGCAGCAGCAGGTCGATCCTTTCGCGTCGAACCCGCAGGCAATCGAGCGGGCCCGGCAGCTTGCCGCCCAGCAGCAGGTTTCTCAGGAACAGCGTACTCGGCTTCGCGAGCAGGCGCGCACCGAGGTTCAGGACCTCAACATCCTCGTCGACATCAGCGACCGCGAGCTAAGGGTCCGAAGCGGCGAACGGGTCGTCGAAACCCATCCGGTGGCCGTCGGCAGCAGCGAGTGGCCGACCCCCACCGGCTCGTGGGAATTCCACCGGGTCGATCTCAATCCGGAGTGGAACCCGCCGAAGAGCGAGGAATGGGCGGCCGAGGAGACGACCAAGGCTCCCGGCGATCCTGAAAATCCGATGGGCCGCGCCCGGCTCGTCTACCGAATGCCCAACACCGTCCATGGCACCGACGATCTGAACTCGCTCGGCAAGGCGGTTTCGCACGGATCGATTCGGGCCGCGAACGAGGTCGCGCTGAAGCTCGGCGAGATGCTTCTCAAGGCCGGCGGCGCCTGGGAAGGGCCGCAATGGTACCAGCAGATGAAGCAGAACCGGTCCACCGAATATCAGGTCGATTTACCGCAGAATATCCCAATCAAGGTCCAGGAATAGCCGTCAGTCGCCCTGCGCGCGAGCATCGTCCTCGCCGATCCCGCAGGATCGGCTGCGGGCGGTGCTGGTGCCCCTGGTCGGACTTGAACCGACACTCCGGTTAGGAACTCGATTTTGAGTCGAGCGCGTCTACCATTCCGCCACAGGGGCTCCGCGGCATCGCCTAGCTAGGCGACCGTTCCGCTGCAATCAATTGCGGGGTGCCTGTCGCCTGTAGCTAAGCGCCTCGGCGACATGGATTCGCCCAACCTCATCGGCCCCGGCAAGATCGGCAATCGTCCTGGCAACCCGCATCACCCGGTGGAAGCCGCGGGCCGACAGCCGCATTGCGGCGGAGGCGTCGGCGAGCAGCTTGCGGCCCGGCTCGTCGGGGGTCGCAACCTTGTCGAGAAGCTCGCCGTCGGCCTCCGCGTTGGTTCGAACGCCGGAGCCATTGTAGCGGTTCGACTGGACCTTGCGCGCAGCCGCAACCCGCGAGGCCACCTCGCCACTGCCCTCGGCCGGTGGCGGGAGGGTCAAATCGGCGGCTGAGACCGCCTGGACGTCCACGTGGAGGTCGATCCGGTCGAGCAATGGTCCCGAGACCCGCGCCTGATAGTCGGCGGCGCAGCGCGGGGCCCGGCTGCAGGCAAGCGCAGGATCACCCAGATGACCGCATCGGCACGGGTTCATCGCCGCGATCAGCTGGACTCGCGCCGGAAAGGTAACGTGGGTGTTGGCCCGCGCGACGCTGACGCTGCCGGTCTCCAGCGGCTGGCGAAGCGAATCGAGAACCTGCCGCTGGAACTCGGGAAGCTCGTCCAGGAACAGCACTCCAAGATGCGCGAGGCTGATCTCGCCGGGCCGGACTTTCAGGCCCCCGCCGACCAGCGCCGGCATCGACGCCGAATGATGCGGCGCCCGGAACGGCCTTCGCCTTCGGATCTTGCCGCCGTTGAGGTCGCCCGCGACCGACGCGACCATCGACACCTCGAGAGCTTCCGACGGCTCCAGGGGCGGCAGGATCCCGGGCAGGCAGGCCGCGAGAAGCGACTTTCCAGCCCCCGGAGGACCGCTCATCAGCAGATTGTGGCCGCCGGCAGCGGCAATTTCGAGAGCGCGCTTGGCGACTTCCTGCCCTTTCACCTGGGCAAGGTCGGGGCCTCCATCCGGCGCCTCGGCTTCCGCCGGCGGCGGCGGGGCAAGCAGGCTGGTCCCCTTCAAATGGGCAAGCAACGCCAAAAGGTCGGGGGCGGCGACGACTTCGAGCTCACCGGCCCAGCTTGCTTCGCTCCCTTGCGCGGCAGGGCAGATCAGCCCCTTGTCTTCGCCCGAGGCATGAAGCGCGGCGAGAAGCACTCCGGGCGAGGCCGCAATCCGGCCATCCAGCGAGAGCTCGCCGACCGCGACATAATGCGACAGGGTCTCGGCGTCGGCGGCACCGATCGCGGCCAGCAGGCACAAAGCGATCGGAAGGTCGTAATGCGACCCTTCCTTCGGCAGGTCGGCCGGGGAAAGGTTGACGGTGATCCGCTTCGGTGGGAGCGCGAGGCCGATCGCGGCAAGCGCTGCCCGGACCCGCTCGCGGCTCTCGGCGACGGCCTTGTCGGCAAGCCCGACGATGACGAAGGCGGGCAAACCGGACGATAGCTGGACCTGGACTTCGACCGCCCGGGCTTCGAGCCCGAGATAGGCGACGGTGGCGACGGTGGCGGCCATCTAGGGCCGGCTTCCGTCGATCAGCCTTGTGGCAACATGCAATCGTCCCCCTAGCTCGGCGGGTCGTTGCTAACCCGCGCAGCGATGTCGGCGCAAGCGCTCTTGCGGGAACGCCCCGCGCAGCCCAAATGCGACGGCGATGATTAGTCGGCGGCAATGGCGGAGGTTTATCGACCATCCGGTCGTCGAATGGACGATCTTTGGCGTCGGCGTTCTGCTGCTTCTCATCGCCCCGATCCTTGGCGCTTTGCCCGGCCCCGGCGGGATCATCGTCGCCGGAATCGGTCTCGCGATGGTTCTCAAGACCAGCGTCTGGGCGCGGCGCCGCTACGTGAAGTTCAAGCGCTGGCAGCCAAAAGCCGGGCGCTGGACCGACTGGGCGCTAAGGCGCTCCAGTGCGAAGCGCCGGGAAGCGCTTCGCAAGGCGAAAATCGGGCGCAGCGACTCACCCGAATCCACCGGAAGCAATTGACTTGAAGCCGCCCCTCACGTATCGGCGCGCGCAACGGAGGCTGCCCCCAACGGCGGCCCTTTTTCTTTCTATTTGAGGCATGAGCGATGAAGCGCACCTTCCAACCGAGCAATCTCGTTCGCGCACGGCGGCACGGATTTCGCCACCGCATGGCGACTCCGGGCGGTCGCAAGATCCTGAACCTGCGCCGCCGCCAGGGCCGCAAGAAGCTCAGCGCGTAGAGCGCCTCGGCGCTATCCTGAAACGTTCGGACTTCCTGGCCGCGAACCGCGGCAGGCGCGCCGCCACGCCTGGTTTTGTGCTCCTCGTGCGCAACCGCGAGGACGGCGACCTGCTCCGCCGGGTAGGTTTCACTGTCACCCGCAAGGTCGGCAATGCCGTCATCCGAAACCGGATGAAGCGCCGTTTCCGGGCGCTGGCGCGCGAAGTGATAATCGAGCGCGGCTTTGCCGGGTCCGACCATGTGATAATCGGCCGAAGCGGGGGGATCGAGCGCGATTTCGACGTGCTGCGCCAGGACCTTGCGGGGGCACTCCGGCGTGTCGCCAAATGATCGCCCGGCTTCTGATCTGGATATGCCGCGGCTGGCAGCAGGGGCCATCGAAGGTGCTTCCGCCAAGCTGCCGCTATCAGCCGAGCTGCTCGGCCTATGCGATCACCGCATTGTCGCGCTATGGCGCCCTTCGCGGAAGCTGGCTTGCAATCAAGCGCATCGGCCGCTGCCACCCCTGGGGGGGCGAGGGCCCCGACCCCGTCCCTTGATACGAGGATCGCTCTGACGTGAACGAAAACCGGAACATGGTCCTTGCGATCGTTCTGAGCGCATTGGTGCTGCTGGGCTGGAGCATGCTCTCCGACCGGTTCATGCCGCCGACTGCCACTCCGCAGACCCAGAAGGTCGAGGATGGCAAGGTCGAGCCGATCGCGCAGCCGCAGGCGGGACCGGTCGAACGAACTCCCGCCAAGATGCGCGCCCGCGAGCAGGTGCTTGCCGAGGGCCAGCGGGTCCGGATCCGAACCCCGAGCCTCGAGGGCTCGCTCAACCTCACCGGAGCGCGAATCGACGACCTCGTCCTGCTCAAGGAGAGGCAGTCGATCGGACGGGATTCGCCACCGGTCCGGCTGCTCTCGCCGGGCGGCGCTCCGGGCGCCTATTTCGCAAGCTTCGGCTGGACCGGACAGGGAGTCGAGGTGCCCGGCCCCGACGCCCAGTGGAAGGCAAGCGCGCCGCTGCTCCAGCCTGGCAAGCCGGTGACTCTAAGCTGGGCCAATTCGACCGGCCAGACCTTCCAGATGATCGTCAGCGTTGACGAAAATTATCTCTTCACGGTCCGCCAGCGGGTCGAAAATCGCGGCTCGGGCCCGGTCGCGGTCCGGCCCTATGGGCTGATCAACCGGGCGCAGAAGTCGCAGGATGACGATTATTGGACCGTCCATGTCGGCCCGATGGCCTATCTCAACGGCGCAGCCGATTACGGAATCGACTGGGACAGCATCGAAGGCGGCAAGACGGAGCGCTTCGACAGCCGCGGCGGCTGGCTCGGCTTCACCGACAAATATTGGATGACCGCCCTTGCCCCAGCCGGCAATCCGCAGATGGCAGCCAGCTTCACCGGCACTCCCAACGGCGGATTCCAGGCCGATTATGCGGAAGCCCCGCGGATTGTGCCGGCCGGCGGCGTCGTCGAGACCGACACCCGCCTGTTTGCCGGCGCCAAGGTGAAGGCACTCCTCGACACCTACGAGGAAGCCGGGATCCCTATGCTGTCCAAGGCGATCGACTGGGGGTGGTTCGAATGGTTCATGCGGCCGCTGTTCGACGTCCTCGACTGGTTGTTCGACCGCACCGGAAACTTCGGCGTAGCGATCATCTGCCTGACGATCATCGTCCGGCTGATCATGTTCCCGATCGCCCAGAAGCAGTTCAAGTCGTTCGCGGCGATGCGCAAGGTGCAGCCGAAGCTGAAAGCGCTCCAGGCAAAGTTTAAGGACGACAAGCCGAAGCTGCAGCAGGAGATGCTGAAGCTCTACAAGGACGAGAAGATCAATCCGGCCGCGGGCTGCCTTCCGATCCTTCTTCAGATCCCGATCTTCTACGCTCTCTACAAGGTGCTGATGGTGTCGGTCGAAATGCGGCACCAGCCGTTCATGCTGTGGATCAAGGATTTGTCGGCGCCCGACCCGCTGACCCCGCTCAACCTGTTTGGCCTGTTGAACTTCACTCCGCCGGCGTTCCTTCTGATCGGGATCCTGCCGATCCTCCTCGGGATCACCATGTGGCTTCAGTTCAAGCTCAACCCGCAGCAGATGGACCCGACCCAGCAGGCGATCTTCTCGTGGATGCCGTGGGTGATGATGGTTATCCTGGCGCCGTTCGCTGCCGGGCTTGTCCTCTACTGGGTTACGTCGAACGTTCTGACGATCGCTCAACAATGGTGGCTGTACCGCCGGTTCGGGCTGCATCTGTCCGACACGCATCCGGTAGCCACCTGAGGTGGACGAGGAGCCGGACCTTGCCGAGCGCGCCCGCAAGCTTTTCTCGGGGCCGATCGAGTTCCTGAAATCGGCGCCGTCGCTCCAGTTCCTGCCCGATGCGACGGTTCCGGAGATCACCTTTGCAGGACGCTCCAACGTCGGCAAGAGCTCGCTCCTCAACGCGCTCACCAACCGCAAGTCGCTCGCCCGCACGTCGAACACGCCGGGACGAACCCAGGAGCTGAATTTCTTCGAGGTCGGGGAGCCGCTGCAGATGCGGCTGGTCGACATGCCCGGCTACGGCTTTGCCGAAGCGCCGAGGGACATGGTCAAAAGGTGGCGGTTCCTGATCAACGATTATCTTCGCGGCCGGGCGGTGCTCAAGCGGGCGCTGGTCCTGGTCGATTCGCGTCACGGTCTGAAACCCGTCGACCGGGAGGTGATGGAGATGCTCGATTCAGCCGCGGTCAGTTACCATCTCGTCCTGACGAAGGCTGACAAGGTCAAGGCCACAGCGCTCGAGGCTGTCATCGCCGAGACGTCGGCCGAGGCGGCGAAACATCCCGCCGCGCATCCGCTGATGATTGTGACGTCGAGCGAAACCGGCTTGGGGCTGTCCGAGTTGCGTACTGCAATCCTCGAAGCGGCGACGACCTAGGAGAATGACTTGCTCAAGCTGATTATCGGCAACCGCGCTTATTCAAGCTGGTCGATGCGCGGCTGGCTGGCCTGCCGCCAGTCGGGCGAGGAGTTTGAAGAGCTCGTCGTCCCGATGTTCGGCGAAGAGTGGGAGCAGCGCCGCGAAGGCGACGAGTTCGCGCCCTCGCTCGGCAAGGTGCCGATCATGTGGGACGGCGAATGCGTCGTCTGGGACAGCATGGCGATCATCGAATTCCTCGCCGACCGGGTCGGCCGCGACAGGTTCTGGCCCGAAGATTCCAGCGCTCGCGGGATGGCTCGGTCAATGGCAGCCGAAATGCACTCGAGCTTCCCCCACCTTCGCCGAGAGCTTCCGATGAATGTCCGCCGGACCTATCCGCCGCTTGACCTCACCGACGGCGTCAAGGACGACATCAACCGGATCCTTCAGCTGTGGGCGCAGGCTCGCGCACGCCACGCCGGGACCGGCGATTTCCTGTTCGGAGACTGGTGCGCCGCCGACATCATGTTCGCTCCCGTCGTCACCCGCTTCATCACCTACGGAGTTCCGCTGCCGCCATTCGCGGGTCTCTACATGAAGGCGGTGCTGTCACACCCGCACGTCACCGACTGGATCGACAAGGCTCAGGACGAGCCCTGGGTGATCGACCAATATGAGAATGAACCTACCTAATAAGGCGTCCCGTCCTTGTGGACGTAATTGCCGTCGGCACTGAACAGCATGTCGATGTCCGAATAGCCGCCGCCGGTGCATGTCCCCGCCCCGATGACGACGAACAGGCAGTCCGCATCGCTCTCGTTGCGCAAATGATGGCCGTTGGTCGTCCCCTTGGGCCAGGCTGCGCAATCGCCGGCGTAAAGGCGCGTTCGCCCGTCGTCCTCGACCAGCACCGCTTCGCCGGACAGAATCACCAGGAACTCGTCCTCATTGTCGTGCCAGTGGAGCTGGCTCGACCAGGCGCCGGGTTTCAGAATCACATGCCTGACGCCAAATTCAGTGATGCCAGCGGGCTCTGCAAGCGGCCGTTGCCAGCGCCCGGCGACCGGCGCGTCGAATGGGGCGGGATAGCCGGTCCGGTTGGTCGGCTCGATGTTCTCAAGATCGATCTTGGGCATGGTGCATCCCCCGATAGGCTTTGCTAGGTCGCGGCATGGCCGATCCCATCGACCCAATCGCGCTTGCGACCCAATTGATCAACTGCCCGAGCATCACGCCTGCGAGCGGCGAGGTGTTCGATGTTCTCGAACGCGCGCTCGATTCGCTCGGCTTTACAATTCACCGCTTCGTCCTCGGCGAGCCGCCCGACGGCCCTACCGAGAATATGGTCGCGATCCGTGGGCAAGGCGCGCCGCATTTCGGCTTTGCCGGCCATCTCGACGTGGTTCCCGCAGGCGAAGGCTGGGCAAGCAACCCGTTCGATGCAGTCGTCGAGGACGGGCTTCTGGTCGGCCGCGGCGCCAACGACATGAAGAGCGCGATCGCGGCCTTCGTCGCGGCGGTTGCCAGCGTCGATCAGACGAAGGGCATTCTCTCCTTCCTCATCACCGGAGACGAGGAAGGCTATGCGACCTTCGGCACTCCGCGCATCATCGACTGGCTGAACGAGCGGCAGATCAAGCCCGACATGATCCTGATCGGCGAGCCGACCTCGGTCGACCGCCTGGGCGACACGGTGAAGATCGGCAGGCGCGGCTCAGTCAACATGTGGATCGAGGTTCCAGGGACCCAGGGCCATGTCGCTTATCCCCACCGCGCGGACAATCCGGTGCCTCGCCTCGCCCGGATCATCGCCGCGCTCGACAAGCTCCACCTCGACGACGGCACCGAGGTCTTCCCGCCCTCGAACCTCGAGTTCACCGGCGTCGATACTCCCACCCATGCAAGCAACGTCATCCCGGGCTGCGCGACCGCCCAGCTCAACATCCGCTTCAACGACCTTCAGAAAGGCGCCGGCCTCGTCCGCACGGTCGAGGAAATCGCCACTCGCGAAGCGCCCGGCGCAAAGGTCCGCGCTCGCATCTCCGGTGAGGCGTTCCTGACTCCGCCCGGCCCACTTTACGACGTGGTTGTGGACGCGATCCGCGAGGAGACCGGCCTCGCTCCCGAGCTATCGACCAGCGGCGGCACGTCCGACGGCCGCTTCCTGATCCAGCTATGCCCGGTCGTCGATTTCGGCCTTCCCAACGCGACAATGCACAAGATTGGCGAACATGCGGCGGTGGAGGATATCCGAGCCTTGTCGCGCATCTACCGGCGGGTGCTTGAGAAGGTAGTCGGCCCGGCGCCACGGGAAATGGGGCGGGCTAGCTTGCGCTACCCGGGGGCAAATAGCGGTTCCTAGCCCTCGTCGAAGAAATCGACAGTGCCATCATCGAGGTCGTAGCGCGCGCCGACGACCCGAAGGCGTCTCTGACGCAAGCGGTCGAGCACCATGGGCTCGGAAAATTGCCGCAGCCTCGCGACCGTGCGGCTGACATTTGCGCGAACCGAAGCGTCGAGGAGATCGCTGGGTCCACTTCTTCGTGCGTCAAGGACAGCGGGAATGATCGGCTCAACCATCTGCCCTATGCTGCCAGGAAATTTGGCGCCTTCCTCAACTACCGACACGGCCGCGGCGACTGCGCCGCAACGCTCGTGTCCCATGACCACGACCAGGGGGACATTAAGCTCGGCGACCGCATATTCGAGACTGCCCATCGCAACCGTGTCGATCGTGTTGCCGGCGTTGCGAATAATGAAGAGTTCGCCTAGCCCGCGCCCGAACAGCAACTCAGGCGGAACCCGGCTGTCGGAGCAGGAAACCAGTACCGCGATGGGATGTTGCGCGCGCGCGATCTCGAGACGTCGCCGTCCGTCGCCGTCCTGGCGCACCGGCCTGCCGGAAAGGAATTCACGATTGCCCCGTTTAAGTGCCTCCAATGCCTGATCGGGCGTCAGTGAGGGGGGAGCGGCGACAGCAACGTCAGGCGCTGCTGATGCAGCAGATGCGCCCGATGCTAAAGGGGTAGCCGCGGCCCCTGCAACGCCCAGTGCTGCGGCGCTCATGACCTCTCGGCGGGTCAGGCCATCCTTGAATCGCTTCTGCACGCAAATTTCTCCTGCAATGGCCACCTGTCGGCGTCGACGTCTCATAACGCAGGTGCCCCCACGCGCGCACCCGCCGAACGACCAGGAGAGAGCTTGTACCGGTGAATAGAAGCGTGGTTCCGAAACGCAGAGATTCGGCTAGCGCTAGGCGACGGAGCGTGCCGCTCCACCCGCGTTCGTCACCCAAGAGCGATACTCCTGCTCGAACATTGCCGGTGCAAAGACGAAGCCCTGCACGATCTCGCAGCCCATGGCGCGAAGGATATCGGCTTGGGCGCTATTCTCCACCGCCTCGGCGACAATCTCGCAGCCGACGCCCTTGATCAGCTGGACAACGGCCTGGACGATGACCCGCGCCTTTTCGCATGTCTCGATGTCGGCGATCAGCGACGGGTCGAGCTTGACCCGGTCGAGCGGCATCGAGCGAAGCCGCGCCAGGTTCGAGTAACCGGTTCCGAAATCGTCGATCGCGATCGAGGCGCCGTCGTCGCGAAGTGAAGCGATTTCGGCAAGAACCGCCTCGCTTGCTTCCATTGCAGCGCTTTCGGTGAACTCGAGCTCGACAAGCGACAGCGGCACGCGCTGATCGGCGAACGTCTGGCGGAGCCGGGTGAAGAAATCGGCGCGGTCGAGCTGGCGCGGACTGACGTTGAACGCGACCCTGTGAGCGAAGCCCTCGCGGTGCCAGTTTCCGAGCATCAAGGCGACTTCGCCAACCACCCACTCGCCGATCTCGGCGACCAGGCCGGTACGCTCGGCAACCGGTATGAAGGTCGCCGGCATTCGCAACCCGTCGCGCGGGTGGTGCCAGCGAAGAAGGGCTTCGGCGCCGACGATCTCGCCGGTGACGAGGCTCAGCTGCGGCTGGAGCGCAAGCTGGAACTCGCCGCGCTGAACCGCCTCGGTCAACGCCCGCTCGGTCTCGACCTTCTGGCGATGCTCGGCGGCAAGCTCGTCGTTGAACAGGCAATGCTGGCCGCCGCCGCTGGCCTTGGCCTGGTACATTGCGATGTCGGCCGCGCGCATCAGGGATTCGATGCTGGTCCCATGGTCGGGGCTTACCGAAACGCCGATCGAAGCGCCGATGTCGACGCTGTGGCCGTAAAGCTCGAACGGCTCCGAAACCGCGAGCGCGACCCGTCGCGCCACCCGCTCGACCTGCTCGACCGAGTCGATCTGCGGGAAGAAGATCGTGAATTCGTCGCCGGCGAGCCGGGCCACCAGCGGTCGGCGGGAGACGCTTTCCGTGGGCTCCGTAGTGACGACTACCCGAAGCCTGTTGGCGACCATCACCAGCAGCTGGTCGCCGCGAGCGTGGCCGAGACTGTCGTTGACGTTCTTGAAGCGGTCGAGATCGACGAACAGCATTGCTGCTCTCGCCCCCTCCGGGACACCGCCCAGAAGCTTGTCTGCCTCCGACCTGAAATGAAGGCGGTTGGGAAGCGAAGTTACCGGATCGTACATGCCGAGCGCATGGGCGTTTTCGATCGAGGCCCGAACTTCGGCGAACAGGCTGTCGACGGCCGCGGCGAGCTTCGGCATGGTTTCGCGGACGATAGGCGGGGTCGGCGAGACGAGGTCGCCGTTTTCGACCGCCAGCAACCGGTCGCCCAGAGCCGACAATGCGCGCGCGCTCTCGCTGTTGGGGCGTTCGGAGGCAATGTAGCTGATGAGCAGGCAGAACGTCCCGGCCAGAAGCGCGGCGACGATCTTCCCGTCCAGCTCCTGGATGTAGAGGAGCGCGCTCAGAGAGAAAATGAACGAAGCGAACCCCGCCGCGCCCGACAACATCGCGTTGCTGAACTTCTGGGCCGTGCCTGCTTGCATCGGTGGTTCGCGCCCTGGCGGCGGAGTATCCGCCTGAAGCCTTTCGCGTTAAATCGACAGGGTTAAGGAATGGTGGATTTCGAGCGGTCCCGGCGCAAAATAATATAGAGGCTTCCGCCCCCGCCGTGACGCCGGTGCGCTCCCCTTACCGCGGCGATCCTCTGCGAATGCCTGGAGGCCTCCAGCCAGTCGTGGACAACGGCCCGGATCTTGCCTCGCTTGACGGGAGGTTCTCCGCGGCGGGCGTGGCCGGTGATCAGCAGCACTACCCGCTTGCCGGAAGCGATGGCCCGGTCGAGCCCGACGTCGATCGCGCTCCATGCCTGGTCGAGGTTGAAGCCGTGAAGGTCGATGGTGACGTCGGGATCAGCCTCGCCGGAGCTGAGGCGGCGGTCCCAGCTGGAATCGAGCGTTCCGGCGGGTGCAGCAGGCGCACTCACCCGGGCTGGAACGGGTCTTGGAGCCTGGCGCTGCTGCTTGCGCAGCTCGGGCGCGACCGGCGAAGGCGGGGTCTCTATCGGATCACGGGACAGCGGGCGGATCGTGGATGCAACCCGCGCCCACAGCGCCTTCTCGTCAGCGGCGAGAGAGCGCACGAGCCGCGGCGCCCTTGGGGATCAGCACCAGCCCCTGGCCGTTCGCAGCCATTCCGCCGGCGAGGCGGCGTGCCTCGTCGCCCGCACCCCAGAAGGTGTCGACCCGGTTCGATCCCTTGATCGCTCCGCCGGTATCCTGTGCGACCCAGATACCCCAGGCTTCCGGCCGGTCGAGGGCAAGATGCACCGGGGCGCCGAGCGGGATGAACCTGGGGTCGGCGGCAACCGTCGCATAGGGAGTGACCGGAAGCCCCATCGCGCCCAGCGGGCCGGGACCGGTGAGCACCTTGAAGAAGATGTAGGACGGGTTCGACCGCATCAGCTCGCCGGCCTGCTCCGGATTGGCGCGCATCCAGGCGACGATCGCCTGCATCGAGGCGCCGCCTTCAGGAAGGATGTTCCGCTCGCGGAGTATCCGGCCGATCGCCACATATTCGCGGCCGTTCTGATTGTCATAGCCGATCCGGACCACTCTTCCGTCCGGGTAGCGAAGCCGGCCCGAACCCTGGATGTGGAGGAAGAAGAGCTCGATGGGGTCCGCCGCCCAACCGATCTCCAGCCCCTGGCCGGCAAGGGCGCCGGTCTCGATCTCGGCCCGCGAATGATAATAGACGCACTGGCGGTTCTGATCGAGGCGGCCGCGGCCGGTCTTGCCGTCGGGCAAAGCGCACCGCGTGAGGTCCGGCGGCGTCCTGTAGATCGGCACGGTGTGAGCCGCAGTCCGCACCGGCGAACCTAGAATTTCCGGCTCGAAATAGCCGGTCGCGAAGGCCTTGCCGTCGCCGACCCGGACCCAGTCGAAGCGGTCGCGGAAGAAAGCGGCGGCGCTCCCCGCGGGCACGGTCGAAGCCTCGGCGCACACCCCGACCCAGTCGGCGGGGTTGGTGAGGCCGGAGACGTCGGTGCGCCGGATGACAGTCCGGCAGCTGATCCTGAACGCTCCGAGTGCCTCGACAGCATCGGCCTCGTGCATCATCGCAGGCGGGGACAGCGCGATCCCTGAATCGACGGCGCTCGTCGGCGCGGGCGGTTCGACCGGCACCGGAGGCTGCGGCCGGACCGGCTGCGGCTGGACCGGCTGGGGTAGCGGCGGGGGCGGCTCGACCGGCCTGCTCAGGCAGGCGCCAAGAAGCGCCAGGGGAGCGAGGGCTAAGCCTCTAAGCCAGAGCCTCACTCTTCCTCGTCGGTTTCTACGAGAAGCCAGTTGGGGTCGTTCGACGCGACATTACGGCGGAATGTCCACAGGTCGCGGGTCTGGACGGCATCGCTCATCGATCCGGCGACCACCTCGCCATCCTTGTTGCGGGTTACGGCGGCGATATCGGCTTCGAACCTTACCGTGACGAAGGCCAAACCCATCTCGATCGTAGCTGCCGAGATCAGCGCCTGCTCGATCGCCACCAGGCGATTGTCGAGCACAAGCCCTTCGCTGTTGCGCTGCTCGAGCGACGTTTCGAAAGCCTTGTAGACATTGTCGTCCGAATGCGGCCGAATCGCCGCAAGGTCGCCGTTCCAGAAGGCCTCGAGAATCATTCGATAGGCTCCCTGGGCGCCTTCGAGGAAGCGAGCGACGTCGAAGCCTGGATCGGCGGCAAGAAGCGCCCGGACTCCGGGTCCCGCGGTCGGCAGATAAGCAAGCTCGCTGTCGTCGCCTGCTCCCTGCAAGGGCTGCGAGAGCGGCGCTGCACGAGGTTCGACCCGTGCCTCCGGGTCGGCCGGCTTCAATATCGGCTGCTGTTCATGGCCGGTCCGCTCGCCCAGCACGCTGTACAGCCTGAGGCCGATAAAGAGCGCCACGAGCGCCAGGATGATGATTACTGTCAACGCCTGAGTTTCCGGATCCTTGGGTCTTGAACGAACATAATGCGGGTCTTGAACGAACATAATGCGCGGTCGGGTCAGATTCAAAGCCCCGTGTTCGCGCTTCGACCGCCATTGCACGCCATTTGGCCGACTGCTAGTCGCCTCCGCAAGAACGCACCGGAGGTTCCTCCGGATCCCACCCACCTAAAGCG
>JACDCV010000182.1 GCA_013817375.1 Sphingomonas sp. | reverse complement strand
ATTGATCCCCTCAACGAAAGATGACGGCCGGTCAGCAAAGGACAAGATGTCGAGCGCGGAGAGCGGCGAAATCTCCGCATCAGGCGAGCAAGACATCAGCGCCCTTCGTGTGGCTCTGCAGGAGCAGCGGCGGGCAAGCACACTGCTCCACGCCGAGGCGGAGAAGGAGCGCGAATTGCGAGAGGCGCTCGAGGCGCAGCTAATCGAAGCGAATGCCGAGATCGTCGCCAGCTGGGATCGCCGCAAGGAAATGGCCAGGGTCATCGCTGAGCAACAGACGCAGCTCGCGGAGTCCTCGGCGGAACTCGCAGCGCATAAACAGGGCCGCAAGGAAATCGACCAGCTCATGTCGAAGCTTGAGCAGGGGGCCTCCAAGCGAGACCAAGCAATCTCGAGCCTGGAGCAAGGCGTATCCAAGCGAGAACAAGTAATCTCGAACCTGGAGCAAGTCATATCCAAGCGAGACCAAGTAATCTCGAAGCTTGAGCAGGGCGCCTCCAGGCGAGACCAAGTAATCTCGAAGCTTGAGCAGGGGGCCTCCAGGCGAGACCAAGTAATCTCGAAGCTTGAGCAGGGAACCTCCAAGCGAGACCAAGTAATCTCGAACCTTGAGCAAGCCATCTCAAAGCGTGACCGGCTGATCTCCAGGCTGGAGCAGGTGATCTCGCAACGCGACCAGGTGATCTCCAATCGAGAAAATGCCATCGTGAAGCGGGATGGGGTGCTCTCGAAACGAGAGCAGGTGATGTCAGATCGCGACGAGAAGATCAGGCACTTGAAAGCAGAGTTGCGCGCGCGCTACGAGGAATTGGCAGCGCTGCAGCGACACATGGTCGAATCGAGCTTGTCAGGGAGAGCGAAGCGACTAGCTCGCCAGGCGAGGAACTTCGCCAAGAAGGGCTCCCAAGCGTAACCACGCTAGCCGGGCGTAGCAGAAGGTCAGCCGCTGACCTCCAGTGGCACGCGAGTCTCGGCTGCATCGGCGAACTTTTCGTGAACGCGGCTAAGCCGCGCCTCGAGCGCTAGCTCTGGCCGATCCATGGTGGCCGCTTCGCTGAAGTACATTGCGGCGAAGGCCCGTTCGCCATGATAAATCTGATGAGCGACAATACGGGTTTCGCAGACCCATACATCGCCCTGTGCAAAGGCGAGGTGGTGCTTGGGCTGGCGGTCCATGCACGGCGTTTTCGAGTGCAGGACCGACCTATTCATCGCGCGCAGCAAATCGTCGCCCTTCGTTCCGGCGAACCTCTCGAGCCCGGCCTCCCGGTAAATGCTTTCGGCGAACTCGTCGCTGCGATGGCTGATGCGCCAGAGCCGCGGCGACGCCGCAAGATTCGTGAAGATGCGGACCTGGTGGAAGGGCTCTTCAATTCCGAACACGTCCCAATGGAGGTCTTCATACATCGTCTCGGTAAACCGCCAGGTGTACATGGCGCGGGTCGACACATAATTGGGGAACAGCCGCACGTAGAGCGCATCTGACTGGGCGTTGCCGCTCCGCACTTGTTCCTGGAAATAGCTTAGCTTGCCCGTGTCGGACGCGAAAATGGTCTGGAAGACGAACCGGTCGAGCGGCCCGGTACTCTTGGGCGAGAGCGCAAGGATCTTGTGCCCGCCATATTTCTTGACCCGCTGCATGATGTCAGCGGGGCCTTCGACGTCGAAGTCGAGGCTGTTGAGGAACGGGTAATCGAGGTCAAACTTCACGCCCCGCAGGAGCACGAGATAGCCTTCTTCGTAGAGGCGGCGGACCTCTGCGCAATCGGCTTCCGTTTGAACGTCGCGCTCAACGACATAGTCGGCAACTAGCGGATCCCGAACGATTTTTGCCATATCGTGGTTGCAACCTTCTCGCGCCTGCCTCACGAAGGAACCTACGGGAAGCGCTTCCGAAGCGTCAAGTTCCGCCTGCCTGCAGCAAGCCGAGCCGTCGGACGCCAATGGACGAGGAGATTTCCGGTTTCGGCTGGTCTATGATCGCGCCGCGCCCAGAGGACCCGAATGCCCAAGCTGTTCGTCAATCCGAACCTTCCCGACTATTTTCTGTCTGTGCCGGAGGTCACCTCGGTCGCCAGCGCGCGCAGCTATGTCGAGGAATATGAGAGTGCGAAGGTCGTCGTCTTTCCAGGCCTCGCCAAGGGTATCGATCATGAATTCTGGGCGGCCCTAGATACGGACCGTTATCCCGAGCTGAAGAAGTTCAGCCCGATCCTGCAGCCGGGAGTGGAACCGAACGAAGAGCGCCACCAGCTAGAGAAGGCGCTGGCCGTGCGAGCCGTCGACAAGCTGACGGCCAATGCGTTGGTCGAGCAATTTCAGCGCCTGATGGCGCACCTGATCCCAGCTTACCGGGCGATCTTCGCCGATTATGCTTTCGACCGTTGGAAGATCATGTTGCGGCTGAACACGATCATGGCCGAAAACATGCACGTCGACACGTACAAGAAGGAGAACGAGCAGCATTTCGCCCGGATGTTCGTCAATCTCGATACTCAGCCGCGCATCTGGCACACGAGTTGGCGGATCGGGGACATGGTCGAGCGGGCCATCGGGACCATTCCGCCCGAACAGCTCGACGGCCTCAGCCGCGGCCAGGTCTGGAGCAGGCTCAACGCGAATTTCTTTGGCCAGAATTCGCGCGAATGGTGGGACGAGCAGCCGCGCCACATCGCCTTCTTCGCGCCGGGCGATGTCTGGATCGTCGACAGCCGTCAAGTCGCGCACCAGATCTTCTATGGCCGCCGCGCGCTGTCGATCGACTTCTCGGTGCCCAAGCAGCTGATGAAGGACCCGTCGCTGCACTATCTCGAGATCGCCGAGCGGTTCCGGGCCGACAATAGCGCTGCTCATGATGCAACCCGCGAGCTTGCCTGAGGAGCAAGACATGGTCGCCCGCTTTGGCGACCTCCCGCCGGCCGCGCCGCGCCGCGCGACCGAACTTTGGCCGCGGTGAGAGCTACGGACGAGGAGCGCTGGTCGCAGCCCCAAAACCTGATCATCGATCCGCAACGCGCCTATGAATGGCCGAAATTGACGAGAAGAGGAGCTGACAGTGGTGGACGAAACGGAGACCCAGGAAACGCAGTTGGTGCAAGAGCAGGCCCAAGCGGCCCTCAAGCCCGAGAATGTGCGCCAGATGAAGATCGCAATGGTGACCCTCGCCACCTGCGTGGTCGAAGCAATTAACGAGAGCGACAATCAATTCGAGCAGCGCTTCGTGAAGCTGCTCGACAAAGCGTACCACAATTACCGCGACAATTCGGATGCCGATCCGCAGCACGTTCTCGAGGTGATCCACTGGACCCGCGAAATGCTGCAAGGCTGGAACCCCGTTCCCGGTCGCAAGGAGTCGATCTTTGGTGACGGGCAGGGGGAGTCGGAAGCCGCTGCTGAGTGAAGACGTGCAGCCAGTGATCGGCAGGCGCGCGCCTTCTCGGCGGCGTG
>JACDCV010000040.1 GCA_013817375.1 Sphingomonas sp. | reverse complement strand
GGTGGAGGCCGATGTCGTCGAGCTTCACTATCAGGCCGACGACCCCATAGACTCCGGCGGTGATGGCAAGAGCGACCGCCAGAAGCGCCGCGGCGGTCAGGCCGAGGGTGAGGTCCCCGAGTTCGGCAAGGGCGATCGCCATGATTTCCGCCGACAGGATGAAGTCGGTTCGGACCGCGCCGGCGACCTGCAGCTTCTCCAGCTCGGCAGGGTCGGTGATGGCTTCGAGCAATTGTTCCTTGTGGTGATGCTCGTGGAGCAGGGTCTCAGTGATCTTCTCGGTCGCTTCGAAGGCGAGATAGGCGCCGCCCAGCATCAGCAGCGGAGTGATCAGGAACGGAGCGAAGGCGGAAAGAAAGAGCGCTCCGGGAAGCAGGATCAGCAATTTGTTCTTGAGGCTGCCCCAGGCGATCTTGCCGATGATCGGAAGCTCGCGCTCGGGGGCGAGGCCGACGACGTAGCGCGGAGTGACGGCAGTATCGTCGATCACCACGCCCGCCGCCTTGGCGCCTGCGCGGCCCGCAGCGGCTCCAATATCGTCAACCGATGCGGCGGCGAGCTTGGTGAGGGTGGCGACGTCGTCGAGGAGGGCAACAAGACCGGATGGCATTTGCGGGTCGTTAGGCGATGCCGATGCCGCTGCCAATCGGCCTTGGCTTGCCCTTCGCTCCTGTTTCGCGCAACTGCCTGGCATGCTTGGCATCGACTTCATCAAGGCGAACCGGGAAGCGGTCGAAGGGGCCATCCGGTCGAAAAACGTCACTCTCGACCTCGGCGAGATCGTGGACCTCGACGCGCAGGTGCGGGCGCTGAAGACCGAGATCGACCAGCTTCGTGCCGAGCGAAACGCGGTCAGCGCCCGATTCAAGGACGCCGCGCCGGAGGAGAAAGCGGAGCTTGGGCGCAAGGCGAAGGAGGCCGGGGCGCGGGCCTCCGAGCTGGAAGGGGAACTTGGCGAAAAGCAGGAGGTGCTTCGATCGCTTCTGCTACTGGTCCCGAACGTGCCTTTCGACGGTGCTCCGGTCGGGCCTGACGAGAGCGCGAACGTCGTCATCCGAACCGAAGGCGAGGTGCGGCAGTTCGACTTCGAGCCGCTCGACCATGTCGCCCTGATCGAGAAGAACGACTGGGCGGACTTGTCGCGGATCACCCAGGTTTCGGGGTCGCGAACATATTGCCTGAAGGGTCGGCTGGCGCTTCTCGAAACCAAGCTGATGGGCTGGGCGCTGGAGCGGATTGCCGGGGCCGGCTTCATCCCGATCACCGTTCCCGCGATCGCCCGGAGCCAAGCTTTCCTCAACCAGGGACAGTTCCCGGGTCACAAGGAAGAGACGTACGAGCTGCCCAACGACGATTTATGGCTGGCGGGGACGGCGGAGGTCGCTCTGACCTCGCTCCATTCGGGCGAGATCATCGAGGGCGACAAGCTTCCGATCCTCTATGCGGGCTACTCGCCCTGTTTCCGCCGCGAGGCGGGAAGCGCGGGCAAGGACGTCCGCGGGCTGCTTCGGGTTCACCAATTCGTCAAGGTCGAGCAATATGTGATCTGCGAGGCTGACGACGAGCAATCGGCGAGCTGGCACGCGCGGCTTCTGGAGCTGGCCGAGAGCCTGCTGAAGGCGATGGAGATACCCTATCAGCTGATCGAGACGTCGACCGGCGACATGGGGCTCGGCAAGTATCGGATGAACGATATCGAGAGCTGGGTGCCGAGCCTTGGCAAGTATCGCGAGACCCACAGCTGCTCGACGCTTCACGACTGGCAGGCCCGGCGGGCGAACATCCGCTATCGCGGCGCCGACGGGAAGGTGCGGTTCGCGCACACGCTCAACAATACGGCGATTGCGAGCCCGCGGATCCTGGTGCCGCTTCTGGAGAACCACCAGACCGAGGACGGGCGAGTGCGGCTTCCCAAGGCGCTTCAGGAGCTGATGGGAGGCGAATTCCTCTGAGCGAGGAAGGCGCCCCGGGCCATCTGGCGCGGCTGAACGAAGTCGTGGCGCTTGGCAGCCGCTTGTGGCGAAGCTTCGGGCATATGCGGGCGCGCGGGCCGGTGGACGGGCCGCCGGCACTGGTCATTCCGGGCTTCATCGCCAACGACCGGACGACGATGGAATTGCGGCGAGCGCTCGCCGAGGCGGGCTTCCGGGTCCACCCGTGGCGGCAGGGAATGAACTGGGGCGCGCGGGCCGACACGCTCGAAAAATTGAAACAGGCAGTCGAGCGATGCGGCCATGACGAGCCGATGCTGGTCGTCGGCTGGAGCCTGGGCGGGCTCTACGCGCGCGAGCTTGCCCGGGTGGAGCCGGACAGCGTTCGGGCGGTGGTGACATTGGGATCGCCGATATGGGGCGATCGGCGCCGCTTCACCAACGTGTGGAAGCTGTATGAGCGAATTGCCGGGCACCCGGTCGATGATCCTCCGATCCCCGACAGCGAGGAGAAGCCGCCGGTGCCGAGCCTGGCGATCTGGTCGCGGCGCGACGGGATCGTGGCGGCGCCGTCGGCGCAGGGCACCGAGGCAAGCCGCGACAAAGCGGTCGAAGTCGATTCGAGCCACATGGGCTTTGCCGTGTCAAAGAAGGGCACGCGCGCCGCGGTCGCCGAAATCGCCCGCTTCCTCGAGGAAATCGAGTCGAAGCCGTCATTGCGAGCGTAGCGAAGCAATCCAGCTGGATCGCTTCGTCGCTTGCGCTCCTCGCGATGACGGATGCGAGTCGCGCCATTGACTCTGGCCGGTGACTTGCGGGATTAAGAACAAAAGAAGAACAAAAGCGTTGTGAGTCGTGTGGTTGGAACCTTGTCCCTGGTCGCCGGCGGAGCCGTCTCCGAGCGCTCCGGACCGGCAGATTTTATTTCCTCCCCGTCTTGCGGGGAGGGGGACCGTTCGGCGCAGCCGAATGGTGGAGGGGGCGTCGTGCCGGTCTCCAGCCCCCCTCCACCGCCTTCGGCGGTCCCCCTCCCCCTCCGGGGGAGGATATCCACACTCAGCGAATTGTTCACGGCGAGTGCGCGCGACGGCGGCTGGGCCGGGTTCCTGCTGGCGCAGATCGACCGCTCGAAGCCAATGCTTTGGGTGCAGGACCGGATGGCGATCCTGGAAAGCGGGCGAGTCTATCCGCCGGGGCTCGCTGGCATCGGCATCCTTCACGTCGAGGCTCGCGATGCGCGGACGGCGCTGTGGGCGATGGAGGAGGGCCTAAGATGCACTGCTCTTTCCGCCGTCGTCGGCGAGCTGTCGGGCGATCCGGCGGCGCTCGACTTCACCGCGACCCGGCGGCTTGCCGTCGCATCGGAGCGGACCCGCGTGCCATGCTGGCTGGTGCGGCTTGGCGGCACCGCCAATCTGAGCGGCGCCAGGATGCGCTGGCGGGTGGCGAGCGCTCCGTCGCTTGTGAACCCGCTTGATCCGCGAGCGCCGGGGTCGCCCGCCTGGGACGCCGAGCTGTTTCGCGCCCGCTCGTCGCGCCCGGGCCGGTGGAACATCGCGCATGAGGCGGCTGCTTTCCATCTGGTTGCCGAGCCTGGCGATCGAGCGCTGGGCGAAGAGCGCCGACTCACCGCCTGACGCTCCCATCGTCCTGACGATCGAGGGGACTCACGGCCCGACCATCCACGCGGTCACGAAAGCGGCGGCGGAGCGCGGCGCCAGGGGCGGCTCTCGGCTGACCGACGCCCGGGCGCTCGACCCCGGCCTGATCGCCGTCCCGGCCGATCCGGAAGGAGACCAGGCGCTTCTCCGGCGGCTGGCGCGCTGGGCTTTCCGATGGTCGCCGCTGGTCGAGGTGGATGGAGCGGACTCGCTCAGGCTCGATGTCAGCGGAGTTGCGCATCTGTTCGGCGGCGAGGAGGCGCTGGCCGAGGATGTGGGCGAGCGTTTTGCGCGTGCGGGCCTGACGGCGCGGCTGGCGATCGCTCCAACAGCGGCTGCGGCCTGGGCGTTGAGCCACTACGCCCCCTCTCCCCAACCCCTCTCCCGCAAGGGGGAGAGGAGCTTTTTGGAAAACCTCGCTCCGCTCCCGGTCGCCGCTCTCCGGCTTGAGCCCGACACGGTGCGGACTCTCGAGCGGCTGGGCTTGAAGACCATCGGAGCGCTTGCCGGCCTTCCTCGGCTGGCATTGGCGCGGCGGTTCAGGGGCGCGGACAATGTCGTCGATGCGCTCGACCGGGCGCTCGGCCGAAAGCCCGAGCCGCTGACCGCCGCTCGCGACGAGCCGCCGCCGCGAGCCATTCTTCGGCTGGAAGAGCCGGCGACATATGCGGAAGCGGCGGCCCAAGCGCTCGAGCGACTGGTGCCGAAGCTTGTCGGGCAGCTCGAGAAGAGACGGCTGGGCGCCCGCCGCCTCAGCCTCACCGGCTTTCGGGTCGACGGCAGCATCGCAGGTGCGAGTGTCGCCACTGCAATCGCCAGCCGCGAGCCGGCGCATCTTCAGCGGCTTCTCGCCGACAAGGTGGCAGGGCTCGATCCGGGCTTCGGTTTCGACGCGTTCGCGCTTGCAGCCGACTGGGCAGAGCCGCTTGGCGCGGCGCAGGAGAGCCTGGTCGAGGAGCCGAGCGGCGACCGTGACCTGGCGCGGCTGGTGGACCGGCTGAGTGTCAAGCTTGGGCCGGAAAGGGTCCGCCGGCCGCAGGCTTGCGAAAGCCATGTGCCGGAGCGGGCGAGCGGGTGGGTGAGTGCTGTAGATCCTCCCCGGAACGGGGAGGGGGACCGCCGTAGGCGGTGGAGGGGGGTTGGAGACCTGCACCCAGCCCCCTCCACCATGCTTCGCATGGTTCCCCTCCCCGTCCCGGGGAGGAATGCTCGCCCGCAGCGCCTGCTCGACCGGCCCGAGGCGATCGCGGTCATCTATGCGACTCCCGAAGGGGTGCCGCGGCGGTTCGTGTGGCGGCGGCTGGTGCACGACATTGCGCGGGTCGAGGGGCCGGAGCGGATCGCGCCCGAATGGTGGCGCTCGGCGTCGACCGCCCGGCTTCGCGATTATTACCGGGTCGAGGACCGCGAGGGCCGCCGCTACTGGATATACCGCGAAGGCGTGATCGGCGACGGCCGCGGCGGCGCGCCCGAATGGTATCTGCACGGCCTGTTCGGATGAACATTCCCGCAAAGGCGCTCGGCTGATGCCCGAGAAGGAAGGGTTCTCCCGCAAGCGGCTGGTTCGCGATGGCCTGGTCGAGGCGATCCCGCCTTCGCCTTATGTCGAGCTTGGGATCGCTTCGCCTTTCTCCTTCCTGCGCGGGGCTTCGGACTCGATCGAGCTGGTGCTGCGCGCGCTCGAGCTTGGGATGGACTCGATCGGGATTGCCGACCGCAACACGCTTGCGGGGGTCGTTCGGATGCACAGCGCAGCCAAAGGTGCGGGGCTTAAACCCCTGATCGGGTGCCGGCTGGACCTGACAGATGAAACCAGCCTCCTCGCTTATCCGATCGACCGCGAAGGTTATGGGCGGCTGTCGCGGCTGCTTTCGCTCGGCAAGATGCGTGCAAAAAAGGGCCAGTGCGAGCTAAGCCTCGCGGACGTTGCCGGGCATTCGGAAGGCATTGCCTTCATTGCCTGGCCGCAAGACGATCTCGACACTTTCGAAGCCGAGCTTCCACGGCTTCGTGACGCCATTCCATCGCTCCGCCACGTCGCTGCAAGCTGGCTTTACCGAGGCGACGACAATGCGCGGATCGGGCGGCTCGACCGGATCGCCCGCAAGAATGATTGCACGATCCTCGCCACCAACGACGTCCATTATCATGCGCCCGAGAAGCGGCCGCTTCAGGACGTGATGACGTGCATCCGCGAGAAGACCATTATCGCCAAAGCGGGTTTTCTCCTGAATCCCAATGCCGAGCGGCATCTGAAATCGTCCGAGGAAATGGCTCGGCTGTTCGCTCGCTGGCCGCACGCGATTTCCGCAACCCGCGAGTTCGCCGATGCGCTGAACTTCAGCCTCGATGAGCTGGCTTACGAATATCCGCGCGAGACGGTGCCGGAGGGGCGCAGCCCGCAAGCGCATCTCGAGCATCTGACCTGGACCGGAGCGAAGGAGCGGTGGGGCGAGCACATCCCGTACAAGGTGCTCACCCAGCTCAACCATGAGCTCAAGCTGATCGAGCGGCTCGGCTTCGCGCGCTATTTCCTGACCGTCCACGACATCGTCGCTTTCGCTCGCGGGCTCGACCCGCCGATCCTGTGCCAGGGGCGCGGAAGCGCCGCGAACAGCGCCGTCTGTTTTTGCCTTGGAATCACCGCGGTCGACCCCGCGACCAGCGACCTGTTGTTCGAGCGATTCATCTCTGAAGAGCGTCGCGAGCCGCCCGACATCGACGTCGATTTCGAGCATGAGCGGCGCGAGGAAGTGATCCAGCACATCTATTCGAAATATGGCCGCGAGCGAGCCGGCATCGCCGCAACGGTGATCCATTATCGCCCGCGCTCGGCGATCCGCGAGGTCGGCAAGGTGATGGGGCTGTCGGAGGACGTCTGCGGAGCGCTCGCCTCGACCATCTGGGGGCATATGGAAAATGAGATGCAGGAGGCGCGGGCGGCCGATGCCGGGCTCGACCTTTCCGACCCGCATCTGAAGCGGACTATCCGCCTTGCCGAGCAAATGATCGGAATGCCGCGCCATTTGTCGCAGCATGTCGGCGGTTTCATCCTCACCGAGCGGCCGCTGACCGAGACGGTGCCGGTCGGCAACGGGGCGATGGACGACCGAACCTTCATCGAATGGGACAAGGACGACATCGACGAGCTCGGGATCCTGAAGATCGACGTGCTCGCACTGGGGATGCTGACCTGCATCCGCAAATGCTTCGACCTTGTTGAGAAGCATCATGGCGAACGACTTGAGCTGGCGACGGTCCCGCAGGAGGAGGCCGGCGTTTACGACATGCTGTGCCGCGGGGATTCTCTGGGCGTGTTCCAGGTCGAAAGCCGGGCGCAGATGAACATGCTCCCGAGGCTGAAACCCCGCTGCTTTTACGACCTCGTCATCGAGGTTGCGATCGTCCGGCCGGGGCCGATCCAGGGCGACATGGTCCACCCCTATCTGAAGCGGCGAAGCGGAAAGGACCCGGTCCTGTTCCCCTGCCCCGCACCCGAGCACGGGCCGCCCGACGAGCTGGAGCGGATCCTGGGACGGACATTGGGCGTGCCGATCTTCCAGGAGCAAGCGATGAAGATCGCCATCGACGCGGCGAAGTTCAGCGCCGCCGAGGCCAATCAGCTGCGGAAAGCGATGGCGACCTTCCGGTCGAAGGGGAAGATCGAGACTTTGCAGGAGAAGATGGTCGGGCGGATGGTAAAGCGCGGGTACGATCCCGATTTCGCCCAGCGCTGCTTCGACCAGATCAAGGGCTTTGGCGAATATGGCTTTCCCGAAAGCCACGCGGCGAGCTTTGCGCACTTGGTCTATGTGTCGAGCTGGCTGCGGTGGAAATATCCGGCGGCGTTCGCGGCCGCGCTGCTCAATTCGCAGCCGATGGGATTTTACGCGCCGGCGCAGATCGTCCGCGATGCAAAGGAGCATGGGGTCGAGGTGCTCGAGGTGGATGTGAATGAGAGCGATTGGGATTGTACTTTGGAAGCCCTCCCCCTTGATGGGGGAGGGTTGGGTGGGGGTGACCCAAAGGCAGCTCTCTATGTCGAACATCACCCCACCCCTGCCCCTCCCCATCAAGGGGAGGGGAGAGTGGATTTGAGATTGGGCCTTCGCCAGATCGACGGCTTGCGCAGTGCCGATGCCGAGCGAATCGTCGCGCATCGCCCCTATGCATCGGTCGAGGAGCTTCGCAGCCGCGGGCGGGTGCCGGTTCACTCGGTCCAGCGACTTGCGGCGGCCGATGCGTTCCGGTCGATGGGGCTCGACCGGCGGGCGGCGCTGTGGGATTCGCGGGCTCTCAGGCAGGCGCCCGATTTGCCCTTGTTCGCCGCCGCTGACGCACGCGACGAAGGCATGGAAAGCGAAACCGCCGAGCTTCCGGCGATGTCATTGGCCGAGCATGTGATCAGCGATTACCAGACGGTTCGCCTGAGCCTCAAGGCGCACCCGATGCATTTCCTTCGAAGCCATTACGGCGAGCGAGGCTTCGTCACCGCCGAACAATTAGCCTCCATCCGCGACGGCAAGCGGCTGTCCATTGCCGGAGTGGTTCTGATCCGCCAGCGGCCGGGCACGTCCAAGGGAGTCGTCTTCATCACCATCGAGGACGAGACGGGCGTGGCCAATCTGGTGATCTGGCCCGCCGTCTTCGAGCGCCAGCGCAAGATCGTGATGGGGGCGCGGCTGATGGCAGTTCACGGGATCATCCAGAAGGACGAGGACAGCGAAGTGATCCACGTGGTCGCAAGAACGCTCGAGGATCAGACGCACATGCTCCAGCATCTCAGCGACGATATGCTGCTTCCGGCAAGCCTCGAGAAGCGCGACAGCGTCGGAAGCTGGGGCCGTCCGCAGGGCCGCCACCCGCGCGATGTCGAGATCATCCCGAAGAGCCGCGATTTCCATTAAGCGGTTTGCCTGTATGATCAGCGCGATACCGGGGAGACATCATCATGTTCGCAATATTTGCTCTGACTGCACTCGCGGCCGCGCAACCGCTCGCGCCTGCGTCTATCGAAGGCCGCTGGATCAACCCGGACAAGACGGCGATCATCGACATTGCGCCCTGCGCAAACGCGCTGTGCGGGACGGTCCGATGGGCGACCGCCAAGGCGCAGCAGGACGCAAGCAGGGGAACGCCGCAGCTTATCGGTACTCAGCTTCTGACCGATCTCAAGCTCAAGGGCGCCACCTGGGAGGGCAAGCTGTTCGTGCCCGACCAGAAGCTTCACGTCGAAGGCCGAATCCAGCCCGATGGCGCCAACCAACTCAAGGTCTCGGGATGCGAGATCGGCATTTGCAAGTCGCAGGTTTGGGACCGCGCCGACGGGCCGCTCCCCGCCGCTCAATAAGGGCGGGCCGTTCATCGAGGCGCAAGGAAAATGCGCCATTGCTGCCACAAAGTGTGGCTAAGCCGGTGAATATGAAACAGATTCTTGCAGCAATTGCAGCCTTTACGCTGATTTCGGGTCCTGCCGCCGCTTCGGCAAAGAGTCCGCTCGAGGGCCGCTGGCAGAACGGCAAAATGGAGGTCCAGATCGCTCCGTGCGGCCGCTATCTGTGCGGCACGATTGTGAAGGCATCGCCGGTCCAGCAGACCAGGGCGGAGCGCGGCAGCGGCACCGATCTCGTCGGCGCAAGCCTGATCAAGGACATCGAGAAGAGCGGGCCAAACAGCTACCGCGCCAGCGTCTTCGTCGCCGATCGCAACATGCACGCCCGCGGAACGATCACCCAGGTCTCGCGCGACCAGCTGAAAGTGAAGGGCTGCGTCCTTGGCCTGGTTTGCCGGTCGAAAACCTGGGACAGAGTCCGCTAGGGAACTGGGCGCGCTAGGCGAGAAACTCCTCGCCGGCGCAAAATTCACCGGCAAGGACCGCCGCCTGGAGCGCGGCCATATCGTCGGCCAAATAACGGTCGGACGTGAAGCCTGGGCTCACATCCCGAACTTTCGAATGGACCTGCTGAAGCTTCGCCGACGTCTTCAGCGGCGCGTGGCAATCCACGCCCTTGGCCGCGGCGATCAATTCGACCGCAATCACCCCGGCGGCGTTGCGGGCGATCTGCGCAGCCTTGCGAGCGGCGATCGGAGCCATCGAGACATGGTCTTCCTGGCCGGCCGAAGTGGGGATCGAATCGACGCTTGCCGGAAAAGCGAGACTTTTGTTCTCGCTGACCAGCGCTGCTGCCGTCACCTGCGGGATCATCAGGCCGGAGTTAATCCCGCTGTCCTCAACCAGGAACGGCGGAAGGCCGCTCATCTTGGGGTCGATCAGAACCGCGGTGCGCCGCTCGGAGATCGAGCCCACCTCGCATGAGGCCATCGCGATAATGTCAGCCGCAAAGGCAACGGGTTGCGCGTGGAAATTACCGCCGGAAATGGCTTCGTCGCTGTCGGGAAACAGGATCGGATTGTCGGTCACCGCGGCGGCCTCGATCACCAGCGTCCGCGCGGCGTTGGTCAGAAGGTCGAGAGCGGCGCCCATCACCTGCGGCTGGCAACGGAAGCTATACGGGTCCTGGACCCGGCCGCAGCGGCCGTGGCTGGCGAGGATCTCGCTGCCGTCGAGAAGCGCGGCGATCTCCGCCGCGACGCGGATCTGGCCCGGCTGGCCGCGAAGCTTCGACAGGCGCGGATCGAATGGCTTCACCGATGCCTTGAGTGCGTCCACCGAAAGCGCGCCGGCTGCAACCGCCGCAGCGAACACCCGTTCGCCGGCGAACAAAGCGTCGAGCGCAATCGCGGTGGAGGCCTGCGTTCCGTTGATCAGCGCCAGACCCTCCTTGGGGCCAAGCTGGATCGGGTCCATCCCAAGTTCCTGAAGCGCGGCGCCCGCAGCCATGACCTTCCCGCAAAGGTCGATCCGCCCGTAACCCATCAGTGCAGCGGTCATGTGCGCCAGCGGCGCGAGGTCGCCCGATGCGCCGACGCTGCCCTGGGCGGGAATGAGCGGCATGGCGTCCTTGTCGAGCAACGCCTGGAGCGCCTCGACCACCAGCGTCCGTACTCCCGAATGGCCGCGACCGAGCCCGAGCAGCTTCAGTGCAATCATCAGCCGCGTCACGTGGCGCGGCAGCGGATCGCCGAGCCCGGCGCTGTGCGAGAGGATGAGGTTGTGCTGAAGCTCGGCCAGCCGCTCGTCGGGAATTCGGGTGTTGGCGAGGCTGCCGAAACCGGTGTTGACGCCATAGACGGTTTCGCCGCTAGCGACGATCCGTCCTACCGACGCAGCGGCGTCGGCGACGCGGCGCATCGTCGCGCGGTCGAGCTGCGCGTCGGCGCCGGCCCAGAGTTGGCGAAGGGTGCCGAGGTCAATCGCTTCAGGGTTGAGCTTCAAGATTTCACCATCGGCAAGTCCAGTCCCTGCTCACGCGCGCATTGGATGGCGTCTTCATAGCCGGCATCAGCATGCCGCATGACTCCCGTCGCCGGGTCGTTCCACAGAACCCGCTCCAGCCGACGCGCGGCGTCGTCGGTGCCGTCGGCGACGATCACCATCCCGGAGTGCTGCGAATAGCCCATGCCGACTCCGCCGCCGTGGTGCAGCGACACCCAGGTCGCGCCCGAGGCGGTATTGAGAAGAGCATTCAGGAGCGGCCAGTCGGAGACGACGTCGCTTCCATCCTTCATGCTCTCGGTTTCGCGGTTGGGCGAGGCGACCGAGCCCGAGTCGAGATGGTCGCGGCCGATGACGATGGGCGCCGACACTTCGCCATTGCGCACCATTTCGTTGAACGCGAGGCCGAGCCGGTGGCGTTGGCCAAGCCCGACCCAGCAGATTCGCGCCGGAAGGCCCTGGAATGCGATCCGCTCGCGCGCCATGTCGAGCCAGCGGTGAAGGTGCGGGTCGTCGGGGATCAGCTCCTTTACCTTTTCATCGGTGCGATAGATGTCCTCCGGGTCGCCGCTAAGCGCTACCCAGCGGAATGGCCCGATGCCGCGGCAGAACAAAGGCCGGACATAAGCGGGAACGAAGCCGGGGAAGTCGAACGCATGCTCGACCCCCATGTCCTTGGCTTCCTGGCGGATGTTGTTGCCATAGTCGAAGGTCGGCACGCCGAGCGCCTTGAACGACAGCATCGCCTCGACGTGGCGGGCGATGGAGATTCGTGCCGCCTCGGCGACTGCGGCGGGATCGCGCTCGCGCATGTCCTGCCATTTGGCGACGCTCCAGCCCATCGGGCAATAACCATTGGCGGGGTCGTGGGCGCTGGTCTGGTCGGTGAGCGCGTCGGGGCGGATTCCGCGGGCGAGCATTTCGGGGAGAATTTCGGCGGCATTGCCAAGAAGGCCGACGCTGGTTGGCTCGTCCGCCGTGCGGATGATCTCCAGCGCTTCGTCGATGCTGGCCGCCCGGCGGTCAAGATAGCGGGTCTCGAGGCGCTTCTCGATGCGGCTTTCCTGCACCTCGATTGCGATGCAATGGGCGCCGGCCATCACCGCCGCGAGCGGCTGGGCGCCGCCCATCCCGCCAAGGCCAGCGGTCAGGATCCACTTGCCCTTGAGGTCGCCGCCATAATGCTGGCGGCCCATCTCGACGAAGGTCTCGTAGGTTCCCTGGACGATGCCCTGGGTGCCGATGTAGATCCAGCTGCCGGCGGTCATCTGGCCGTACATCATCAGCCCGGCGCGATCGAGTTGGTTGAACGTCTCCCAGTTCGCCCATTTGGGCACGATGTTGGAGTTGGCGATCAGCACTCGGGGCGCGTCCTTGTGGGTGCGGAACACGCCGACCGGCTTGCCCGACTGGACGAGCAGGGTTTCGTCCTCCCCCAGCCGTTCGAGAGTATCGACGATCCTGTCGAAACATTCCCAGTTGCGCGCCGCGCGGCCGATTCCGCCATAGACGACCAGGCTCTGCGGATCCTCGGCAACCTCGTCGTCGAGGTTGTTCTGGAGCATCCGGACGGCCGCTTCCGTGGTCCAGTGCTTCGCCACGATCTCGCTTCCGCGCCGGGCGCGGATGTGGCGGCTGTTGTCGCGACGGTCGGTCATTCTAGCTGTCTTCCCCGGCGTAGATCCGCCGCTCGGGCCCCGGAAGGCCGATCCAGTAGCCAAGCTCAGCGAGGCTTTCGACGCGCCAGACGCAAAGGTCGGCGGCCTTGCCGACGGCGATGGTCCCAATCTCGTGCTCCAGCCCCAAAGCACGGGCAGCGTTGAACGTCATTCCCGCGAGCGCCTCTTCCGGCGTCAGGCCGAACAAGGTGCAAGCCATGTTCATCGCCAGGGTCGGCGACAGCAAAGGCGAGGTGCCGGGGTTGCAGTCGGTGGCGACCGCCATCGCAATGCCGTGGTCGCGAAGCATCTGCACCGGCGGCTTGCGCTTCTCCTGAAGCGCGTAGAAGGCGCCCGGCAGAAGCACGGCGACCGTTCCGGCCTTTGCCATCGCTTGCGCCCCAGCCTCGTCGAGATGCTCGAGATGATCGGCCGACAGCGCCTTGTATTTTGCGGCCAGCGCGGCGCCGTTCCGGTTCGACAATTGCTCGGCGTGCAGCTTCACGCGCAGCCCGTGAGCCTGCGCCGCCTTGAATAGCCGCTCGACCTCATCCGCAGTGAAGGCAATGCCTTCGCAAAAGGCGTCGACGGCTTCGGCGAGGCCGGCTTCGGCCGCGGCGGGGATCAGCTCGTCGACCATCATCGACACATAGCCGATGCGCCGGTCCTTCCAGTCGGCGGGAAGCGCGTGAAGCGCCAGCAAGGTCGGGACGACCCGAACCGCCTCGCTCGCCGCCAGCGCCTTGGCGCAGCGAAGGAGGCGAAGCTCTCCCTCGATATCGAGGCCATAGCCGGACTTGATCTCGATGGTGGTGACCCCGCCCTTCATCAGCGAATCGACGCGCATCGCCGCAGAGGCGAGCAATTCGCATTCCGAAGCGTCGCGGGTGCGCTTTACCGTTGAGGCGATGCCGCCCCCCGCCTCGGCGATCTCCTCATAGGTCGCTCCGGCGCGACGCATCGCATGCTCGTCGGCGCGGGTGCCGCCGAAGATCAAATGCGTGTGGCAGTCGATCAGCCCCGGTGTCACCCAGGCGCCGCCGAGCGGCATGACTTCGCGGGCGCGGTGGCCCGCGAGTTCGGTGCGCGGTCCGACCCTGACGATGCGGCCGTCCTGGATTCCGATCGCCGCATTTTCGATCACGCCCAGCGGATCGCCCGGCGAACCGGCCATCGTCGCGACGCGGCAGTCGACAAGCAATCGGTCCCACATGATTTGCCCTTAGGCGAGGCGCCTTGCTACCGCAAAGCCATGAGCGCTTGGCCGAACCTTTCCGAACTGCTCGTCAGCGATGTGGACGAAGCCCCGATCGGGCTTGTCGGGGCGCCGCTTGCCCAGGGGTCGGTGACCCCCGGCGCCTGCGACGCCTCCCCGCAGCTGCTTCGCCAGACGCTGAAGCGGATCGGGCGCTACGACATCGAAACCAGGCGCGAGCTCGCCACCGCCATCCGCGATCACGGCGATGTCCATTTGAGCGGGCTGAGCATCGAGGAGGCGACCGCGCCGATCCGCGATGCCGTCGCCGCCAGCGTTGCCGAGCACGATCTGACGCTGGTGATCGGCGGCAACAATGCGGTGACCCGCCCGGCTGCGCAGGCCTTGGGGCGGGCGCTCGACAGGGTTGGCCTGATCACGCTCGACGCCCATTTCGACATGCGCGACCTCGACCAGGGCCTGAGCAACGGCAATCCGGTGCGGGCGCTGATGGAGGACGGCCTTCCGGGCAGGAACATCGCGCAGGTCGGCCTCGCAAGCTTCGCCAACAGCGAACAGATGCACCGCGATGCGATCGCGGCCGGCAATCTGGTCGTGACGATGGGCGAGGTCGGGCGCGATGGAATCGATTCCGCGATCCAGCGGGCGATCGCGCATGTGGCGCATTGCGAAGCGGTGCTGGTCGACTGCGACGTGGATGTGATCGACCGGGCGCAGCTTCCCGGAGCGCCCGGGGCGCGGCCCGGCGGGATGCAGGTCGCCGACTTCTTCAGCGCGGTGCGGATGCTCGCCAGCCAGCCCAATGTGCGGGTGATTGACCTCACCGAATGGGACCCGTCGCTCGACCCGACTGATCTCAGCGCGCTGACTGCGGCGCGATGGGTGGCCGAGTGCATCTCCGGGTTCGAAACCCGCTAGGAACCGGAACGGCGCAAGCTCTTCTTCCGATAGGTCGGCAAGAAGTTCGCGCTCCTCGTCGGCCGAGATGAAGTCCGTGCGGTATTCGAGCCCGGCGATACTGCTCTCACCGAACAGATCGGCGCTCATATGCCAAAAATCTCCTTGAGCTCGGACGGGCGAAGCTCGGGCTTGAGCTGGTCGAAGGTGCATTGCTGCGGGCCTTGTCG
>JACDCV010000039.1 GCA_013817375.1 Sphingomonas sp. | reverse complement strand
CTGAAGTTCCTCGCCGACGAAAGCTTCGACGAGGGCGTTCACATCGATAAAATCCTTCGATCTCCCAAGGTGGCTCGGGACCTTAGCGACGAATGATCGAGTGCCTGGAGTGCCCGATGACCGGCGAAAATTGCCGCGCCGAGCTATTCAGCGAAGACCATCGCGAGGCCCTGAAAGCCGCCTGTGCCGAAGAGAAAGAGATCTGGGCAATCTACTCGACGCCCTTCGACCCCGAACATTTCGACGGCAGCATCGACGCGCTTGCCTCGGCTCCGCTCAACCGCACCTTCGTCCTTTTCGATGGTGATGAGGTCGCCGGAATGTCGAGCTTCATCGCGCTCGACGAGCCGCGCCAGACCGTAGAGATCGGCGGCACTTATTACCGCCCGTACCTTCGCGGCACCGGCTTCAACCGGCGCATCAAGGACATGATGCTCAAGCGCGCATTCGACTGCGGAATCCGACGGGTCGAGTTCCGCGTCGACAGCCGCAACGAGCGCAGCCAGGCGGCGATGGAAAAGATTGGCGCGATTCGCGAAGGCGTTCTTCGCGCCGACCGGATCACCTGGAACGGTCATGTCCGCGACACGGTGCTGTTCTCGATCCTCAAGGATGAGTGGCTGGCTTGATCGCGCGTTAAGGCGCCGCGGCCGCCGGGCTGGTGAAAGCGGCAGTGTCGATGTGCACGCCCGCGCCAGGCCCCAACGGAACGTCGAGCGCGACCCAGCCGACGACAAGCACCAGACCCGCGGCCAGCATCGCCATCGAATAAGGAAGCATCATCGCCGCCAGGCTGCCGATCCCGAAATCCTTCTGCCAGCGCTGGCAGAAAATCAGGATCAGCGGGAAATAGACCATCAGCGGAGTGATGATGTTGGTGGCGCTGTCGCCGACGCGATAGGCGGCGGTACTCATCTCCGGGCTGATCCCGAGAAGGATCAACATCGGCACCAGCACCGGTGCGAGAAGCGCCCATTTGGCGCTCGCCGAGCCGACGAACAGGTTCAGCAAGGCGCTGAACAGGACGATCATCCCGAGCAGCAGCGGCGCCGGAAGCGCCATAGACCTCAGCCCGTCGGCACCATGAACCGCGGTGATCAGCCCAAGGTTCGACCAGCCGAACATTGCCACGAAATGGGCGGCGGCGAAGGCAAGGACGAGATAATAAGCAAGGTCGGCCATCGACTCCGACATCATCTTCACCAGATCGCGATGGTTGCCGATCGTTCCGGTCGTCTTGCCATAGGCCCAGCCCGACAGCAGGAAGAGCATGAAGAAGCCCGCGACCAGCGACCGGTAGAATGGCGAAAGGCGAGCCTCGGCGGAGGCGGTTTCGTCGATCAGCGGCGTTCCGGGACCGATGGTGAAGAAGGTCCACAGAGCGATCACGAACAGGGCCGCGAGGCCTGCCCGGCCAAGTCCCTTGCGCTCCTGCGCCGTCAGCGGAGTGTCGGCGGCTTCGTCGGCTACCACTTCCCCGGGGTGGCCGGCGGCCGTGGCCTGAGCTTCGGTGGGGGGCACGTAGCGTCCAAGCCGGGGCTCTATGATGCGATCGGTGACGAACCAGATGACCGGCAGGAACACCACCAGCATCGCCGCGATGAAATACCAGTTGCCGGCAATGTTCGCCTGCCATTCCCCGAACACCGCCTCGATCGCCGCTTCGGTGATTCCGAACAGCAAAGCATCGAGCTGCCCCGGGAGAAGATTGGCTGAAAAACCGCCGGACACGCCTGCAAAGGCCGCCGCGATCCCGGCTATCGGATGCCGCCCGGCGGCCGCGAATATCACCCCGGCAAGCGGGATCAGAACGACATAAGCGGCGTCGGCGGCGAGATTGCCCATCATCGCCACCAGAGCGACGATCGGTGTCAGCAGGAACTTCGGGGCATTGCGGACGCCGCCGCGCATCGCGGTGCCGAACAGCCCTGCCCGCTCGGCAACGCCGGCGCCGAGCATAACCACAAGCACGTAGCCCAGGGGATGGAAATGGGTGAAGGTCGCGGGCATCTCGACCCACAGGCGCTGGATGTTCTCCGGCGACAGCAAGCTGGTCGCCGAGATGATCGCCGGTGCGCCGGTCGCCTCGTCGATTTCCGCGGGATGGATCGCCGACCAGTTGAACAAGGAAGCGACGACCGAGATCACGATCAATGCGCCGATCAGGTACAGGAAGATGAAGACCGGGTCCGGCAGTTTATTGCCGGTCCTCTCGATCCAGCCGAGAAAGCCCTTCTGCTCCTGCGCGGCGGTCGCCATCGCTTAAGTCTCCCGTTGCTTAACACCAACTATGGCGTGATGAGCAACGCCATGTCTACGCTGCACCCGCGCTGAACGATGATCCACGGCTGGATCATCCTCGACAAGCCCGTCGGCCTCGGCTCGACCCAGGCGGTCTCGGCAGTCAAGCGCGCGCTTCGCGAAGCTGGCGAGCCCAAGACCAAGGTCGGCCATTGCGGAACCCTCGACCCGCTTGCCAGCGGAGTGCTTTCGATCGCCCTTGGCGAAGCGACCAAGGTCGCGGGACGAATGCTGGACGCGACCAAGGCCTATGAGTTCACGATCACGTTTGGAGAGCAGACCGATACTCTGGACATGGAAGGCAAGATCGTCGCCACCAGCGACGTTCGTCCTTCACCCGAAGCGGTCGAGGCGATCCTCGAGCGGTTCCGGGGCGAGATCGAGCAGGTGCCGCCTGCCTTTTCGGCGATCAAGGTCGGCGGCAAGGCCGCCTATTCGCTCGCGAGGGCGGGCGAGGATGTGGAACTGGCATCGCGCCGAGTGACGGTGCACGAGCTCAATATCCTCCCCGGCACGGGGAGGGGGATCGCGCAGAGCGCGGTGGAGGGGGGTCCGAGTCCCGCGCCGAGCCCCCTCCACCATGCTGCGCATGGTCCCCCTCCCCGTTCCGGGGAGGATCAAATCACCCTCTGCGCCACCGTATCGAAGGGAACCTACATCCGAAGCCTCGCGCGGGACATCGCGCTGGCGCTTGATACGGTCGGGCACGTCACCATGTTGACGCGGACGCGCGCCGGTCCGTTCGGCCTTGAGTCCGCCATTTCGCTGGACTTCCTGAACCAAAGCGCTAAGGCGCGCGACCTGACGAGGACGGTGCTTCCGTTGGAAGCTGCGCTGGACGACATCCCGGCCCTCCTGGTCACCCCCGGTCAGGCACAGCTGCTCCGACATGGTCAGCGCCTTTCCGGTTTCCCCGCACAGCCGGGGCTTTTGCTGGCGATCGAGGGTTCCACCCCGGTCGCTCTGGTCGAAGCCGCGGCCGATGGCCTTCGGGTTGTCAGGGGTTTCAACCTCTAAAGACAGGAGTGCCAACGATGTCGATTACTGCAGAGCGCAAGGACGCGCTGATCAAGGAACATGGCCGCGGCAAGGGCGATACCGGTTCGCCCGAGGTCCAGGTCGCGATCCTGACCCAGCGGATCTTAAACCTTACCGAGCATTTCAAGACCCACGCCAAGGACAATCATTCGCGGCG
Source organism: Sphingomonas sp. (assembly GCA_013817375.1). Taxonomy (GTDB): domain Bacteria; phylum Pseudomonadota; class Alphaproteobacteria; order Sphingomonadales; family Sphingomonadaceae; genus Sphingomicrobium. The sequence continues at coordinate 11,435 of JACDCV010000039.1, read as the reverse complement.
CGGGCTATTGATGCTGGTCAACCAGCGCCGTTCGCTGCTCGATTATCTTCGCGGCAAGGACGAGCAACGCTACACCGATCTCATCGCGAAGCTTGGACTTCGCAAATAATCCGAGGGGCGCCCAAGCGGCGCCCTTCGCATATCGGGGCCCCCTGCAATTCGGCGGGTGGCCTTAGGGGCACATAGAGGCCCCGAACCGCTCGCAGACCGGCTTGTCTGCCAATGCTGTCCCCGCAGGCATCCGGCCGCGGGGGTGAAGGGACGATATATGTTCGACATTAAAACTGTAGAAATCGAGCTTGGCGGAAAGACCCTCAAGCTCGAAACGGGCCGCGTTGCCCGCCAGGCCAATGGCGCCGTCATGGCGACTCTTGGCGAAACCGTGGTGCTGTGCGCAGTCACCGCAGCGAAATCCGTGAAACCGGGGCAGGATTTCTTCCCGCTGACGGTCCACTATCAGGAAAAGTTTTCCGCTGCCGGCCGGATCCCCGGCGGCTTCTTCAAGCGCGAGCGCGGAGCGACCGAGAAAGAAACGCTCACCAGCCGACTTATCGATCGACCGCTTCGCCCGCTGTTCCCCGAAGGCTTCTACAACGAGGTCCTCGCGATCGCTCAGGTGCTCTCCTACGACGGCGAGAACGAGCCCGACATCGTCGCGATGATCGGCCTCTCCGCCGCTTTGACGATTTCGGGAGTCCCGTTCATGGGCCCGATCGGCGGCGCCCGAGTCGGCTTCGTCGACGGTGAATATGTGCTCAACCCGACCCAGGAGCAGATCAAGGAAGGCGACCTCGACCTGGTCGTCGCCGGCACTCCCAACGCCGTGATGATGGTCGAGTCGGAAGCCAAGGAGCTTTCCGAGGAGCAGATGCTGGGAGCAGTGATGTTCGGCCACAAGGCAAGCCAGCAGGTTTGCGAAGCGATCATCAGCCTTGCCGAGAAAGCGGCGAAGGATCCTTGGGAGCTCGAGCAGCTCGACGACAAGGCCGACACAAAGGCCAAGCTTCGCGACGTCATCGGCAACGACCTTGTCGAGGCTTACAAGATTACCGACAAGCAGGCCCGCCAGTCAGCGATCAACGACGCCCGGACGAAGGCGCGCGAAGCCTTCGCGGACCTCGAGCAATCGGACCCGGCTGCCTATCTCGGGACTCTGAAGCTCGTGAAGAAGCTGGAAGCCGAAGTCGTCCGCACCGCGATCCTCAAGGAAGGCCGCCGGATCGACGGCCGCGACACCAAGACCGTCCGCCCGATCGAGGCGATGGTCCACTTCCTTCCGCGCGCCCACGGCTCGGCGATCTTCACCCGCGGCGAAACGCAGGCGATCGTCACCACCACGCTCGGCACCAAGGAATCGGAGCAGATGATCGACGGGCTCGAGGGCCTGTCCTACTCGAGCTTCATACTTCACTATAACTTCCCGCCTTATTCGGTCGGCGAAGTCGGCCGCTTCGGAGCGCCCTCGCGGCGTGAGACCGGCCACGGCAAGCTCGCCTGGCGGGCCATCCACCCGATGCTTCCGAGCGCGGAGGAGTTCCCGTACACGATCCGCGTCCTGTCCGACATTACCGAGTCCAACGGCTCGAGCTCGATGGCGACGGTTTGCGGCGGAAGCCTTGCGTTGATGGACGCGGGCGTTCCGCTGAAAAGGCCGGTGGCGGGTATCGCCATGGGCCTGATCCTCGAAGATGATGGCAAGGGGAATCGCGACTTCGCGGTGATCAGCGACATCCTCGGCGACGAGGATCACCTTGGCGACATGGACTTCAAGGTTGCCGGGACTGAAAACGGCATCACCGCGCTGCAGATGGACATCAAGGTCGCCGGGATCACCGAGGAGATCATGACGGTCGCTTTGGGCCAGGCCAAGGCGGGCGTCGCCCATATACTCGGCGAAATGGCCAAGGCGCTGGGCGAGGTCCGCGGCGAATTGTCCGAGCACGCACCGCGCATCGAAACCATGCAGGTGCCCAAGGACAAGATCCGCGAAGTCATCGGTACCGGCGGCAAGGTGATCCGCGAGATCGTTGCCGAGACCGGTGCGAAAGTGGACATCGACGACGACGGGACGATCAAGATCTCCTCGTCCGACCCGGCGCAGATCGAGGCCGCCCGCCAGTGGATCCACGGCATTGTCGCCGAGCCCATCCCCGGCACCATCTACACCGGCAAGGTCGCCAACATCGTCGATTTCGGCGCGTTCGTGACTTTCATGCCCGGCAAGGACGGCCTGGTTCACGTTTCCGAGATCAAGAGCGAGCGGGTCGAGAATGTCCGCGACGTCCTTTCGGAAGGCCAGGAAGTGAAGGTCAAGCTTCTCGAGGTCGATCAGCGCGGCAAGGTCCGCCTGTCGATGCGGGTCGTCGACCAGGAAACCGGCGAGGAGCTTCCCGACACCCGGCCGCCGAGGGAGCCGCGCGAGGGAGGAGACCGTGGCCCACGTGGCGATCGCGGCGACCGCAATCGCGGCGGCCGTGACCGTGGACGCGGTGGTGAAGGTCGGGGCCGTGAAGGCGGCGGCGAGCGTGGTGGCCGAGGCGGCGAGCGTGGCGGCCGTGAAGGCGGCGGCGAGCGTGGCCCGAAGCGCGACGGCGACGGTGGCGCAAAGGAAGGCGGCAACGACGGCGGCGAGCCCAAGTTCGCCCCGGCGTTCCTGACCGGCGACGACAAGGACTAGCTCAGTTCCTCCCTGTCGCGTCAGCGATGGGGAGGGGGACCATTCACCGGAGAGTGAATGGTGGAGGGGCCAGTTCCCCGCTTTGCCCGGAACTACAAGAAAGCCCCGCGAGCGATCGTGGGGCCTTTTTGCTGATGGCCGGCGGCGGCGAGCCGAGCGTTGCTAGTCAGGCAAGGGAAAGGCGCGCATGCTATTGCTCGCGCTTCCACGAGAGGACTTTGAGATGATCCCCCGCAAAATCCTTACCTTTATTGCGCCGCTCGCGCTGCTCGCCTGCGCCGAGAGCGCGGTGGCAGCGACCCTGCAGGTCACCAAGACCGCGACGTGCGGTTGCTGCGACGGCTGGGTCGAGCACATGAAGAAGGCCGGCTTCGACGTGAAGGTGCATGTGGTCGAGGACATGACCGCGACCGCGCGCAAGCTAGGCGTTCCCGACCAGCTGCGCTCCTGCCACAGCACCGAGGCTGGCGGCTATGTGATCGAGGGCCATGTGCCGGCAGCCGACGTCAAGCGCCTCCTCGCCTCCAAACCGAAGGCGGTGGGGCTCGCCGTTCCCGGGATGGTCGTCGGCTCGCCGGGTATGGAGCAAAGCGGCAGGAGCCAGCCCTATCAGGTGCTATTGTTCGACAAGTCCGGCCGAGCGAAAGTGTTCGCCACCTACTAGCACGGAATAGCGGACGACCTTCTGCTCCCTCTCCCCGCGCGAGGGGGTCATGATCGATTGAGCTGCTGTCGCTCGGCCGAGGTTCTTCGCTTGAAAAGCGCGTCGAGGTCCCGATACTCGGGTGTCGATCGATATTGGTCGAAAGCGGGGTAGAAGCTGAGCCCAAGGGTATGTGGCGTTGACATCCCGAGCCGAACCGCGCGACTCATTTCCCGAAAGGCTGCCGGTCCATTGCCTTCGAGGGCGTGAATTTCGGCCGAAAGCTGAGCAAGGTACATTCCAGGGTAGATCTGCGAACGGATCGGCCCCCTTGATTGCAGCGCTACGATTTTCTTTACACAGTCCAGCAGCCGTGCCGCGTCCTGGTTGCGGGCCCGCGCTTTAAACGCCGTAGCGAAGTGGATCATCGCCGAAGTGCCGAGGCGGTCGGAGCAGTCCTGTCGAGCGGACCCAGTCCGGCCATCATAAAAAGTCGCGAGCGATGCCCAGTCGCGGATTCTCGCAAGGGCATCGATCGCAAGCCATTCGTAGGCGTGGCCCCACAGCCCTTCGCTTTTCACAGTATCCGCCAGATCGTCATATTTGCCGGAGGCGTAGAGACGGAGGCGCGGTTCGCGGCGCGCCAAGGCACCTGCGCGCTCGAAAAGTCCAATGTCGTGGTATAACAACGGCATAACCGGGATAGACGAAAGCACGTCCGGCTGCAGCCGAGCGGCGGCCTCGGAATGGCGCACTGCCTCGGACAAGTCCCCCGCAAGCCAGGAGGTCCCTGCTCTGTTCAGCGCTGCCTGGGCCGGCGCACCGCCCCTGCTCTCGAACTCGCGCACGGCCGCTTCGGCTTCCTTGTAGCGCCCGGAGGCAGCCAGCGTGTTTGCAAGATTGCGGACGGCAGGCGCCCAGATCGGCTCCATTGCGACCGCAGCTCGATGCTGCTCCAGCCCCTCACTATTTCTCCCAATGTCGTCATAGGCCCCGGCAAGCCACAGCCGAAGCTCGCTTCGCGAAGGGTCGAGCTCGATCGCTTTTTTCAGGGCCGCAATCGCTTCGTCGCCTTCTGCCAGCACACCCAGAGCGGCGTGGCCCTCGGCCTGCTGTGGGGCGAGCTTGATCGACAGCAGCGCATGTCGCTTGCCGACCTCACGGACCTCATCAATCGGGAGGGTTCCGTAATTGTGTTCGGATAATAGCCACAGCAGCTCGGTGTAGAGGGCGTGCCCAGGGGCATAGCGCTGATCGGAGGCAATGACCCGTTTGGCCAATTGCAGTGCCTGCTTAAGCGATGGTTCTGTCCGCTCGCGCATCTTGGCGCGCGCCGCGAGATACAAGGTGTAGGTGTCGACAGCGGTCGACTGCGGTCCTGCGCCCCGAGCGCCACGCGACAGGCTGCCGCTAAGCCGCTTTGCGACGGCGCGGCCGATCTCCGCCTGGACCGCGAAGATGTTGCTCATCCTTTTTGCGTAGTCCTCCGCCCATAGCTGGCGTCCGTTGGACGCATCAATCAGGCGGACGCTCATCCGCAAGTCGTCACCCGACGTTCGCGTGCTTCCCTCCAGGACATGGGTGACTCCGAGCGCTTTTCTAATTCCGTGAAGATCGGACGAGGAATCCTGGAACTGCCTCGAAGAGCTGCGGCCGATGACTTTTATGCCGGGATCGCGCGCCAGGACGCTCAAGATTTCCTCCGCGACCCCTTCCGCGAAATACGCCTTGTCCCGCTGCGGCGACAGATCCGTAAATGGGAGAACTGCAAGTGTCGGGGTCTCGGCCGCGGATGCCGAATCTCGTGTCCAGAAGAGCCAAGCGCCCGCTGCCACCAGGGCCGTGACGACCAGCGCGACCGCAGCGACCAGCACGAAAGGCCGGCTCGCCGATCGGCGAGCTTTTACGGGGGAGCGTGTTTCCTGATCGTGCGGGTTCGGCTGGATTTCCTCGATTGCGCTTAGCAGCTCGCCAACCTGCTTGGGCGTTCCTCGGCCAGTCCAGCCGGACAGGTCGGTCGATTGGAATTGGCGAAAGCCGATTGGCGGACGACTGCCGTCCAACACCGCCGCGACCAGCCGACCGCTGTCGCGACCCTCGGCGGCTTCGTCCCGGACCCAGGACGAACGCACCGACTCCTCCGACCATAATACGAGCACTGCACCCGCTCGCTTGAGCGCTTCTTCGATGGCGCCGGCGAACTCAGAACCGCTGCGGATGTGGCGGTCCCACCAAACGTCATGGCCGGCGCGCTCCAGGGCAGCAGCCAGCGCCTCTGCCTTGGCGGCATCTTCACGCGCGTAGCTGAGGAAGACACTCGCCATCGCTGCCCCTTAGCTGATGCGGGAGTGTGGAGATAATGCGCCAGACCTGCAAGGATGTCCGCTTCGACCCAAGCAGATGCTGGGTTAGCGTTTCCCACAAAAGTCATGCGGCAAGTCAATTTGGCTCGCCACGGCGTTCGGACGCGCCGAAATCAAAAAATGGGGAGACGCCCGCTGCGGGCGCCTCCCCCTTTAGCGATTACTCGCCGTCGGCGGACTTCAGGTTGGTAGCCTTCATCTTGCCGCGCTGGTCTTCCTCGACATCATAGGACACGCGCTGATTCTCGCGCAGCGTGCTCATTCCCGAACGCTCGACGTCGGAGATGTGAACGAACGCGTCCGCTCCACCGCCCTCGGGCTGGATGAAGCCGAAGCCTTTGGACTCATTGAAAAACTTGACTGTACCTGTGGGCATTTTAACATTCCTTCTAGTCTGGATCCGGGTTCCGGATCTTCATTGCTAAGATCAGCGACAGAGAAGGAAAAGGAGCCGCAAAGCGCCAGTGCCTGTCTTTTTTGCGACCGGTAGCAACAACCCCATAACGCAAGTTACCGGCTTTGTATGCGCCCCTTGCGCTTTTGCCTGTCCTAAAGCCCTGGATTTGAGATAAATGCTCTGTCCTCATTTCAGCGAGGGCAATTGCGAACCGCTTTGTTCGAGGGGGCAATCGATGAGAAATCTGTGGCTTGGAGTCGCGACGGCTCTACTTGCCGCCTCGGCGCCGGCACACGCACAGGGCGCCAGATCGTCGGCTGAGCTTCAGCTCGCGAAGCAGGCAGAGCAGCTCAAACCGGGCCAATGGGTGTGGAAACCCGAGATCGCTCCCGATGGCCCCGTCCTCGTCTACGTCGACCTCGGCCGGCAGCTGGCGACCGTCTATCGCAACGGCGTTCGCATAGCGGTGAGCACGATCTCGTCCGGCAAGGAGGGGCACGAGACTCCCACCGGCGTCTTCACCATCCTCGAGAAGAACGTCGAACATTTTTCGAGCACCTACGACAATGCGCCAATGCCCTATCAGCAGCGGCTGACGTGGAAGGGCGTTGCCATGCACGCGGGCAACCTTCCCGGATTCCCCGCCAGCCACGGCTGCATCCGGCTGCCGATGGAATTTGCAAAGAAGATCTTTTCCGTCACCGGCAAAGGCGGGACAGTCGTGATCGCGGGGGGTCACGAGGACCCGATCAAGCGGCCGGCCGCGGGCGTTCTTGCGCCGTCGATGGCCGGAGTTACTCCGCCGCCGCCGGCGCTGCTTACGCCGGCCGGCAAGTTCACATGGAATCCGCAAGGGGCGCCGAGCGGACCCGTCTCGATCATCATTTCGACCGGCGACCAGCAAATCGTCGTTCTCAGGAACGGGGTGGAGATCGGCCGGGCGCACGCCGATGTCGAGCAGGAGACTAGTGAAACGCAGGTGATGACCTTTGCCGGCGGCAAGAAGCAGGAGTGGATCCAGGTCGGGGTCAGCGACCTGACCGGCGATCCGGCCGAGATCATCAGCACCCAGCGGGTCGAGCAGATGAATGTCCCGGCGGCCTTCGTGACCGCAATGCGGTCGGTCATTGCCCCGGGAACGACGGTGCTTGTGACTCAAGCCAGCGTCAGTCAGGCTTCGACGGGGGTTCAAACGACAGTGATGGACGCCAACGACTCCGGCAATTGACCGCTCGGCCCTCTCGCCGTGCGGATCGCCGGGAACAGGGATGACAATCTGGCACCGCCGGGATTGCGGCGCGCGACAAGTGCGATCGAGTCCCGAGGCTTCGCGCGCAGCTTCCGCCACGCTATCTGAGGTTTATGGGGGATCCGTCGCCATTGGCCTGGTGCATCGTTGCGGCTTACGCCGTCGGGGCGCTCCTCGCCTATCGGGCAGCTTCGAGGACGAACAGGCGCGCGTTCTGGCTGTCGATCACGGTCATGCTCGCGATCCTGGGTGCCAACAAGCAGCTCGATCTACAGTCCAGCTTCACGTCAGTCGCGCGAGAACTGGCGCATCAGCAAGGATGGTACGAGCAGCGTAGGGAAGTGCAGGTCCGGTTCATCGCTAGCCTGATCGCTTTTTCAACGCTTGGAGCGGCACTAGTGACCTTTAAGCTCCGTAAGGCAGATCCTGCCACTCTCGTGGCGGTGCTCGGAGCGGTGGCCTTGTTGTGCTTCATCGTGGTGCGTGCCGCGTCTTTTCACCAGGTCGATCTGTGGGTCACGACCCCCATAGCAGGGCTCGAAGCGGGTGGTGGATCGAGCTTGCGGGAATCGTCCTGATCGGTTCAGCAGCATTCACGGCCTCCGCCGGTCTAAAACGCGAGACTCCCGATGACCAATGAAGGCGCGCCACCGATGCGGATCGGCTGCGTCGCATTAGACTTCACCAGCCTCGGCGGTGCTCTCGCACAAGTGCGGAATACCGTTCAGAAGAACCGCAGCACCGTATTCGGCTTCTGTAACCGTCAAACAGTCGCACACCTGGTTCTCGTATGAATGCGCCAACCACGTCAGGAACTGTGGTCAGGACTCATGTGACGTCCATAGTGATCGTCGACCCGAACAATGTCATCCTCACCTAGATAGGGCCCGCATTGGACCTCGATCAGGTGAAGCGGGACCCTGCCCGGATTTGCAAGCCGGTGCAGCGTGCCAGCGGAGATGAAGGTCGACTCATTCTCCTGGAGCAGGCGCACCTCGTCGCCGATGGTCACCTCCGCGGTGCCCTTGACGACTATCCAGTGCTCGGAACGATGATGGTGCTTCTGTAGCGATAGCGAGGCTCCCGGTTTGACGACTATCCGCTTCGTCTGGAACCGCTCCCCCTTGTCCGTGGTCTGGTACGAACCCCACGGGCGGAACACTTCCACTGCGCTCGTGGCGGTCTCGTGGCCTTGTTCGCGGAGCAGCTCGACGGCTTGTTTCACCTCCTGCGAACAGGCCATGTCGGTGACGAGGATCGCATCGCGGGTAGCGACCACGCCGATATTGCGCAGACCGAGCGCGACCACCACCGCGCCATGCTCGGATCTGACCAAGCATCCCTTGCTGTCGAGCGAAATGACCGGCCCCTGCAGCACATTCTCATCGGCGTCCTTGGGCCCGATGTCCCACAATGCTTCCCACGAACCTACGTCGGACCAGCCGATATCTACCGGGATAACAAACGCCTTCGCGGTCTTCTCCATGACCGCGAAGTCGATCGAAATGGAGGGTGAAGAAGCGAATGCTCGGGCGCCAGGCCGGACGAACGAACCGTCTGCCGACGACTCCTGGCTGGCCTGCGCAACGGCGGCGGCGATCTCCGGCTCATACCGCTCGAGCTCTTCCAGGATTGCACTGGCCCGGTAGAGGAACATGCCGCTGTTCCAAAGGAACCGACCTCCGGCAATATATTCGCGCGCAAGCTCGACGCTCGGTTTCTCGACGAAAGCGGCTACTCGAGGAATACCCTGCAGCGTGCTCCCCTCGTCGCCGACTTCGATATAGCCATAGCCGGTATGCGGCCGGTCGGGCCGAATTCCGAATGTGACGAGTCCCCCTTGCTCCGCCGCCGGCCTGGCCGCCTGGACAGCGGCCCTGAAGGCTTCAACATCCCGGATTACATGATCCGATGGAAGCACCAGCAGAAGATCGTCCTGCCCCTGGGTGGTGACCCAGTTCGCGGCGAGTGCGATCGCTGCAGCCGTGTTGCGTCCTTCCGGCTCAAGCAGGATCGCGGCAGGGGTCAACCCGCTGAGGGCCAGCTGGTCTTCAATGAAAAAGCGATGCTCCTCATCCCCCACCACCAACATGTCGAGAAAACCCGCACCGGCGACACGCCCGGCGGTAGCCTGAAGCATCGTTTGATTGTCGGCGATCGGCAGCAGCTGCTTTGGAAAAGCGAGCCGGGAAACGGGCCACAAGCGCGTGCCCGCACCACCTGACAGGAGGACCGGCCGAATGTTCGTCATGTTCGCAAGCCCGCCATCTCCCTGCCGACGGCAAGCCACTCCGAGGCGGCGAGCCTTTGTCTTCGTGTGCAACCTGCTTCCTTTCGGGTAGAGTTGGCAAGTCGTTAGGGGGAGGAGGTGTGACCTTGGCGTTGCGGCTCACGCTCTGTGCAGCGCTGGTGGCGCTTTCGATCGGCGACGCGCGGACCTCATCAAGGCGTAGCGGGCTTGCAAATATTCAGGAGAGCTGCTGACCAGGGCCGTGGATCGAGCATTTTTCGTTGAATTATCGATTGCCGCGCGCTCGGCAATCGAGGCCGAATGCGCGAAAGGTCTGGTTAGCGAAACCAAGGCCCAGCATGGTTTTGATCCAGTCACTTCAGCTGATCGAGCTGCAGAATTGCGGTTGCGGACGCTGATCGAACGGCGCTTTCCGACACATGGGATTTCGGGGGAGGAATTCGGGCTAACGCGTGGGGACTCATCCGTGCGCTGGAGCCTCGACCCGATTGACGGCACCCGAGCCCTGCTGTGCGGCCTGCCGAGTTGGGCGATACTGATCGGCTTGATCGAGGACGGCCGGCACATCGCTGGCATGATCGACCTCCCCTGGCTTGACGAAACACTGATCGGGCACGGCGGTGTCACGCAGCGAAACGAGGAAATAGTTCGGACGAGCAGCTGTTCATGTATCGCCGAAGCGCGGCTGGCGACAACCGATCCGAACCTGTTCGACGCCATCGATGCCAACGCGTTTGAACGCGTGCGGCGGGCTGCCCGTCTGACGCGCTTTGGGCTCGATGCCCTCGCTTACGCGCGCGTCGCGACCGGGGACATCGACCTGGTCATCGAAAGCGGTCTCCAGCCTCACGATTATGACGCGATTGTCGCCGTCGTGCGCGGCGCCGGCGGGCATATCGGCGACTGGCGCGGCGGAGAAAGGCTCGACACTGGCCATATCGTCGCCGCCGCGAGCCGGCCGCTTTACGACGAAGCCGTCGCGCTGCTCGCGTGACGTCGCTTGAGCTCGGCGATAACGTCGGTCCATGAACTTCCGGCGGCGGCAAGCAGCACGGCAAGGTGATAGATCAGGTCAGCTGCTTCGCTGGTCAGTTCGGTGCCGTTGCCGGACGCGGCGGCAAGCGCCACCTCAATGCCTTCCTCGCCAACCTTTTGCGCGATTCTTTTAACTCCGCTTGCGACGAGCTTGGCGGTGTAGCTGGTCGATGGATCGGCTGACGCGCGTTGCTCGATTGTCGTGGCCAGGCTCGCGATGAAGCCAGTCCCCGGCGCGCCATCACCGCCGAAACAGCTGTCGCTGCCAGTATGGCAGGTCGGCCCGCGCGGAGCGGCGAGGATCAACAGCGCATCCTGATCGCAGTCGACGCGGATATCGACCAGATCAAGCAGATTGCCGCTACTCTCGCCCTTGCGCCACGACGCGCCACGCGACCGGCTAAAAAAAGTGACGAGCCGATCGGCGATGGTCGCCTCCAACGCGGGGCGGTTCATATAGCCGAGCATCCGAACTTCCCCGCTTGCGGCGTCTTGGACGATCGCGGGTATCAGCCCGTCCATTTTAGCCCAGTCAAGGTGGTCGGGATCGATCATGGACGCACCTCGATGTCCTGTTCGCAAAGAAATCGCTTGAGGTAGGGAATGGCGATGCGGCGATCGTGGAATATGCTTGCCGCCAGCGCCCCGCTGGCCCCAGCGCCGAACGCCTCGGCGAAATCGGCAGCCTTGCCGGCCCCGCCAGAAATGATCACCGGGACGTCGACCGCGCCGACCAGAGCCCGCAATTGCTCGAGATCGTAACCGCCGCGCACTCCGTCGCGGTCCATGCAATTGAGCACGATTTCGCCAGCGCCAAGAT
>JACDCV010000181.1 GCA_013817375.1 Sphingomonas sp. | reverse complement strand
CGGCGAAAGCCCGCCCTGGAAGCTGCCCATGGGGGTGCGCGCATATGAGAGGATGACGATCGGATCGTTGTCGGGGGTGGTGGCCATTTGATGTCCTCTTCTTCCCTCCCCCTCGATGGGGGAGGGGTGGGTGGGGGTGACGGTGGGAAGGGTGGCGATCTTCGAAGCGGCCACCCCACCCCAACCCCTCCCCATCGAGGGGAGGGGCTAATCAGTTGTTGCAGCGCACATAAGGGCGCGCGCTCGCTTGTTCAAATCCGCGAGCCGGTGCTAGGCGAAGCTTACGACAGGAGACGCGAATGCCCGATCCCGGCATGGATTTCGACCTTGGTGAGATGGCCGACACGATTCGCGAGACGACCCGCCGGTTCGCGTCGGACAAGATCGCGCCGATCGCCGCCGAGATCGACGAGAAGGACGAGTTCCCGGCAGGGCTGTGGCCGCAGATGGGCGAACTCGGGCTTCACGGAATCACCGTCGAAGAGGAATATGGCGGTCTCGGCCTCGGCTATCTCGAGCATATCGTCGCCCAGGAAGAGGTGGCCCGGGCATCGGCGTCCATTGGCCTAAGCTACGGCGCGCACTCCAACCTGTGCGTCAATCAGATCCGCCGCTGGGCCAATGACGAGCAGAAAAAGAAATATCTGCCGAAGCTGATCAGCGGCGAGCATGTCGGCGCTCTTGCAATGAGCGAGGCGGGCGCCGGAAGCGACGTCGTGGGCATGAAGCTCAAGGCCGAGAAGAGCGGCAATGGCTATCGGCTCAACGGCACCAAATTCTGGATCACCAACGGCGACAACGCCGACACGCTCGTCGTCTATGCGAAGACCGGCCCAGAAGGAGGGAAAGCCAGCCGCGGAATCACCGCCTTCCTGATCGAAAAAGACATGGACGGTTTTTCACCGGGCCAGAAGGTCGACAAGCTGGGGATGCGCGGCTCTCCGACCAGCGAATTGGTGTTCGACGACTGCTTCGTGCCGCCCGAAAATGTGCTTGGGCAGGAGAATGAAGGCGTCGCCGTGCTGATGAGCGGCCTCGATTATGAGCGCACCGTGCTCGCCGGCATACAAATCGGGATCATGCAGGCCTGCCTCGACGTGGTCCTGCCTTACGTCCGCGAGCGCAAGCAGTTTGGAAAGCCGATCGGAAGCTTCCAGCTGATGCAGGCCAAGGTCGCCGACATGTACATCGCTCTGAACTCGTCGCGGGCTTATGCCTACCAGGTCGCCAAGGCCTGCGACGCCGGCAAGACGACCCGCTACGACGCTGCCGGAGCGATCCTCCTGGCGAGCGAAAATGCGGTCAAGGTGGCGGGCGAAGCGATCCAGGCGCTAGGCGGCGCCGGCTATACCAAGGACTGGCCGGTCGAACGTTATTACCGCGACGCCAAACTTCTCGACATCGGCGCCGGCACCAACGAGATCCGGCGGATGCTGATCGGGCGGGAGCTGATCGGTGCTTGAGATCCTCCCCAGCATGGGGAGGGGGACCGTCCGAGCGCAGCTCGGAGGGTGGAGGGGGCGTGGTGCAGAGCTCCGAACCCCCTCCGTCAGTCCTTCGGGCTGCCACCTCCCCGTCCCGGGGAGGATCTAGTGAGCGCCCCCCGGTTGGAATCGAAGATCGACACGGCGAGCGATGAATATCGCGCGCGTTTCGAGCACAATGAGAAACTGGTCGAGAACCTTCGCTCCGACATCGCCAAGGCGGCGAAGGGCGGGACCGAAAAGCACCGCGATCGCCATGTCGAGCGCGGCAAATTGCTCCCGCGTGAGCGGGTCGAGCGCCTTCTCGACCCCGGCTCGCCATTCCTCGAGATCGGCCAGCTCGCCGCCTGCGATATGTACAAGGGCGAGGTGCCGGGCGCGGGCATGATCGCGGGGGTAGGGCGCGTCTCCGGGCGCCAGGTGATGATCGTCTGCAACGATGCGACAGTCAAGGGCGGCACTTATTATCCGCTGACGGTGAAGAAGCATTTGCGAGCGCAGGAAATTGCGCTCGAGAACCGGCTTCCCTGCATCTATCTGGTCGACTCCGGCGGAGCCAACCTTCCGCACCAGGCCGACGTCTTCCCCGACCGCGACCATTTCGGCCGGATCTTCTTCAATCAGGCCCAAATGAGCGCGAAGGGCATCGCCCAGATCGCCTGCGTGATGGGAAGCTGCACCGCCGGCGGCGCCTACGTGCCCGCGATGAGCGACGAGAGCGTCATCGTGAAGGAGCAGGGCACCATCTTCCTCGCTGGTCCGCCACTGGTGAAGGCCGCGACGGGCGAAGAAATCAGCGCCGAGGAGCTTGGCGGCGGCGACCTTCATGCGCGCAAGTCGGGCGTCGTCGACCATCTCGCCGAGAATGACGAGCATGCGCTGACCATCGTCCGCGACATCGTATCAACCCTCCCACCTCCGTTCGTGTCGGGCGAAGTCGAGACACTCGAGCCGCGGCCCCCGGCGTTCGATCCCGGAGAACTGTACGGGATTATCCCTGAGGATGTCCGTGCCCCCTATGACGTGCATGAGGTGATCGCGCGGATCGTCGACGGATCGGAGTTCCACGAGTTCAAGCCGCTCTACGGAAGCACTTTGGTCTGCGGCTTTGCTCACATCTGGGGAATGCCGGTCGCGATCCTCGCCAATAACGGAATCCTGTTCAGCGAGAGCGCCCAGAAAGGCGCGCATTTCATCGAGCTTGCGGCGATGCGCCGAACCCCCTTGCTGTTCCTTCAGAACATCTCGGGATTCATGGTCGGCGGGAAATATGAGGCGGAAGGAATCGCCAAGCACGGCGCCAAGCTGGTCACCGCAGTCGCGACCGCTCAGGTGCCCAAGATCACCGTGTTGATCGGCGGAAGCTTCGGGGCCGGCAATTACGGAATGGCTGGCAGAGCCTATGGACCGCGTTTCTTATTCACCTGGCCAAATTCGCGGATCAGCGTGATGGGCGGCGAGCAGGCAGCGAGCGTGATGGCGACCGTCCATCGCGACGCCGACAAATGGACGCCCGAGCAGGCCGAAGCCTTCAAGCAGCCAATCCGCGACGATTATGAAGCGCAGGGCAATGCGTGGCACGCAACCGCCCGGCTATGGGACGACGGCATCATCGACCCCGCCCAGACCCGCGATGTGCTCGGCCTCGCCTTCGCGGCTACGCTGAACGCGCCGATCCCGGAGCGGCCGTCCTTCGGTGTGTTCCGGATGTAATGAATGCTGTCCTACAGGCTTCGATCTTTGCGACGTCGCCGCGGATGATTTCCGCAGGCGCGCACTGCCGTGTTGAATCAAGGTCTCAACTGCTGGCAGCGTCCTGCTCCCAAATGTACGCCGTCAGTGCGAACATCGGGAACATTGGCGGATGATGAAGTCCCTCCTCATCGCCAACCGCGGCGAGATCGCGTGCCGGGTGATCCGCACTGCGCGGGAGCTCGGGATTCGCACGGTCGCGGTTTATTCCGATGCCGACCGTAATGCGCTGCACGCGCGGCTG
>JACDCV010000038.1 GCA_013817375.1 Sphingomonas sp. | reverse complement strand
TAATTGCGCAGTTGCGAATTGGGCATTTCCCGCCGACGGTGCCGACGCAGTTGACAAAAGGCCCGTCCGAGCGCCCCTTCCTGGCTCGAGAATTTGCCGGGGGAATTGTCGAATGCTTGGCAGGCTGTGGAGATTTGTCCGGATCCTCGCCACGGCCTTGGTCGTGGCGTCGCCCGCGATTGCCGCTGCTCAGCCCAAACCGGCGCGAATTGTTGCCGTCGGCGATCTTCATGGCGACTTCGCGGTTTGGCGCGACATTGCGCAAGCAGCGGGACTGATCGGGCCCACTGGCAAATGGACAGGCGGGCGAACCACGTTCGTCCAGGTCGGCGATGTCGTCGACCGGCAGCCGGATTCGCTGAAGATCATCCGTGACCTGATGCGCCTTCAGAAGGAGGCGCCAAGGCAGGGCGGCCGGGTGATCGTTCTGGTCGGCAACCATGAAGCGATGAACATCACCGGTGACCTTCGCTATGTGACTCCGGGCGAGTTCGCGGCCTTCGCGACATCAAGGTCCGCCCAAGTTCGCGATCGCCTGTATGAGGCGAAGAAGACGGACATCGAAGCGAAGTACCGGGCCCGGGATCCGTCGCTTTCCAGCGCTGCGATCCGTTCCGCCTGGATGAACGAAACACCGCTCGGCTGGGCCGAGCAGCGCTTGGCCTGGTCCCCAGCCGGCGAGATCGGGGCCTGGGCGATCCGCAATCCCGCAGTGGCGCTGGTTGACGGCAACCTTTTCGTCCACGGCGGGCTCAGCGCCGAATATTCCAAGCTCTCGCTCGCCCAGCTCAACCGCCAGGTCGCGGCCGCTTTGACCGCGATCGACCAGTCGCCGGACTCGATTATCAGCAGCGCGCTGGGGCCGCTCTGGTACCGCGGCCTCATCACTCGCGATCCCAAGGTCACCCAGATCCCGCCGCTTGCCGCTGGTGCGCCTCCGCGCCCCACGATCGAGCAGGAGCTGACGACCGTGCTCGCCGCCTATGGAGCGAAGCGGATCGTCGTCGGCCATTCGCCGGGCCTCAAGGGCATCGACATTGCCCGTGGCGGGCGGCTGGTCAGGATCGATACCGGCAATTCGCGCCATTATGGCGGAACTCCAAGCTATCTGGAGATCGTCGGGGACGAGATGGTCCCGCACGCCGTCACGCGATCGGGCGCAGCGGGTGGAGGGGAGCAATGATGATCCGGACGCTGTTGATTGGGCTGCTGGCCCTGGCCGCCACTTCCCCGGCCTGGGGGCAGGCCGCGGGCGGGACGCCGCTGTTCGCTTCGTCCGATGTACTTCGGGTGACCATCAAGGGGCCGCTGTCTGCAATCTCAAGAGACCGTTCGACCGAACCGCGGCCGGGGACGATCAGCGTCGCCGGCGGTGCCGCCGCGATACCCGTCACCCTCGCCGCCCGGGGCCTTACTCGTCGCCGCCCCGACATCTGCCCGTTCCCGCCTTTGTGGGTGCGGTTCAGCGGCGAGCCTCCGCTCCAGTCGGCGTTTGCCGGCCAGAAGTCGCTCAAGCTCGTCACCCATTGCCGCGGCGCCGCCTCGTTCCAGCAGAACGTGCTGCTCGAATATGCGGCCTACCGGATGTACAATGCGCTGAGCCCGGCGAGCTTCAAGGTGCGGCTGGCGATGATCGACTATGTCGACGACAGCGGCAAGGCGATCGCATCGCGCTACGGCTTTTTCATCGAG
Source organism: Sphingomonas sp. (assembly GCA_013817375.1). Taxonomy (GTDB): domain Bacteria; phylum Pseudomonadota; class Alphaproteobacteria; order Sphingomonadales; family Sphingomonadaceae; genus Sphingomicrobium. The sequence continues at coordinate 13,409 of JACDCV010000038.1, read as the reverse complement.
GATTTGCGCGACGTCGCGCGCCGCAACGGGATGCAGGAGGCCAAGCTTCCACCGCGGATCCCCACCAGCGCTCTCAGCCTCCAGCACGCTTCGCTGTTCGCCCTGTTCCAGCACATGATCGCCAACCACGACTGGTCGATGCGGGCAGGGCCCGCGAATGACGAATGCTGCCACAATGCCAAGCTCATCGCCCCGGCCCGCACTGTCGCTGCCGGAGCGATCCCGGTTCCCTACGACTTCGACTTCTCGGGCCTCGTGAACGCCTCTTATGCAACTCCGCCCGACATGCTGAAGATCGCCAACGTCCGGCAGCGCCTTTACCGGGGCTATTGCAGCACCAACAATCAGGCGCTTGCGAGCGCGGTCCAGTTCAGCGCCGCCAAGCCCGCGATCATCGACGCGTTGAGATCGACCCCGGGCCTCGAGGAGCGGACGATCCAAAGAGCGGCCAGCTACCTCGACAGCTTCTTTACCGACATCGCCACACCCGAGAGCCTTCGCGGCAAGGTGCTCAAGACCTGCGTCCAGTAAAGCCGGACGCTACCGCAACTTTACGCGCCCTCGATCTCGGCGAGGTCGAGCTTGATCCCCGGGCCCATCGTCGAGGTGAGTGCCACCTTGTGGACGAACTTGCCCTTGGTCCCGCTTGGCCGCGCCTTGACGATCGCGTCCATGAACGCGGTCAGGTTCGCCTTGAGGTCGCCATCGGTAAAGCTCGCCTTGCCGATCCCGGCGTGGACGATGCCCGCCTTCTCGACACGGAACTCGACCTGGCCCGACTTGGCGTCGGTGACCGCCTTTGTCACGTCCATCGTCACGGTTCCAAGCTTCGGGTTCGGCATCAGCCCCTTGGGTCCGAGAACCTTGCCCAGGCGCCCGACGACACCCATCATGTCGGGGGTCGCGATGACCCGGTCGAAATCGATCTGCCCGCTTTGGATGGTCTCCATCAAATCCTCTGCCCCGACCACGTCGGCGCCTGCAGCCTTGGCCTCGTCGGCCTTGTCACCCTTGGCGAACACCGCGACCCGGACGTCCTTGCCGGTTCCGTTGGGAAGGTTGACGACGCCGCGGACCATCTGGTCGGCGTGGCGCGGATCGACGCCAAGGTTAAGCGCCACCTCGACCGTCTCGTCGAACTTGGACGTCGCATTGGACTTCACCAGCGCGATCGCCTCGTCGAGCCCGTAGAACTTCTCGCGGTCGATCGTTCCGGCCTGCGCTTTTTGCTTCTTGCTCTGCTTTGTCATGCGATCAGCCCTCCACGACCTGGAGGCCCATCGCGCGAGCGGAGCCTTCGATGATCTTCGTTGCAGCCTCGATGTCGTTGGCGTTCAGATCCTTCATCTTGGTCTCGGCGATCTCGGCGACCTTGGACCGCTTGATCGTCCCCGCGGAAACCTTGCCCGGCTCCTTCGAGCCCGACTTCAAATTCGCCGCCTTCTTCAGGAGGAAGGACGCCGGCGGGGTCTTGGTTGCGAAGGAGAAGCTGCGGTCCGCATAGACGGTGATGACCGTCGGGATCGGCGAGCCCTTCTCGAGATCCTGCGTCGATGCGTTGAACGCCTTGCAGAATTCCATGATGTTGACGCCGCGCTGGCCAAGCGCCGGGCCGATCGGCGGCGACGGATTGGCGGTGCCGGCCGGCACCTGCAGCTTGATATAGCCGGTGATTTTCTTAGCCATGTTCTCTCACTCTCATTTGTCCGCTGGACCCCTGTCCGGGGTTCGACGGAACGTCGAAGTTTAGCGGTCCAGACGGCCACGCGAACGTAGCCTCCCGCAAGAATTCCCAGCGAAGTGGTGCTTCGACGGGGACCCGTTTTTCCAACCATGTGTCGGAAGGCGGCGCCTTTAACCCAACAGCGGTGAGGAGGCAAATCGCAATCGGATGTTCCCAATGTTCGCAGTAACGGCGGTGTTTTCGCGGTCCAGGCCGTCGCGGGGGCGGAAGGGGAGGGAGGTGGCTCGAATGAAGAAGCGGCCGCATCCACCATTCTAAATCACAGGAGGGGGGCTGTAGGACAGCTAAATCTCGTCGAAGAACTCGGGTAGGATTGTCACTTCCTCGGTTACGACAGGCCTGACGCGAACGCCGAGCTCTTTCTCCTTCAACAACTCGCACAGAGCATCACCATCGATCAGATCGATGGAGGGAGCGCCGTCCCGTGTCGCTTCCTTGCGAGCGTCCGACGTGAAGTTAGCGGTGGTGATAATGAGTCCTTTGTCGGCTCGCCCCTGCATCGCCCCCCTGAAATCGCGCACCGTCCCCGCACCAACCGAACCTTGGTAGCGTTTGCACTGGAAAAGGACCTGGAAGCTGATGAGGTTCATCCGAAGCACGCCCGAGCCATCAATTCCACCATCGCCCGACTTGCCGGTTACTTCGACCTTCACGAACCCACTTTCGCGCAGTAGCCGTTGAGCGAGCCGCTCGAACGCCGCCGGGTCCATAGTTCGGAGCACCTGCAGCAAGGTTTCGGTCCAGCCGGAATCATCCGTGCCGGAGCTGCCCTCGTAGACTAGCCCTTCGGTCGGCTTTTTGCCGGGTGAGGCCAGTGCAGCAGCCTGTTTTGCCTTCTTGTGCGCCACTAACATTGCATTGTGCGCGTTACCCGCGTCCATGACCAAACGGCGAAGGGCCGCATCGTTCAATGTGTCGACTGCTTGCCGTCCATCATCCGTCAGAACCCAAATCCCGCGGCCGCCGCTTTCGACAAGACCGGCGATTTTCAAATAGGAACGCGCCCAGGACATGCGATCAGGAATGATTTGCGCGCCGCTAGTAGGATAAACCTGATCCAGTTGCTCTTGAGTGAGACCCTCGGACTCAGTGAGCCAGTCCTGAATCTCTTCGATGGACGCAGACCCGCCCAATGCACGCAACGCCCTAGCGGTGGGAACGTAAAAGTCCTCGACCTTCGGCAGCGGCAACGTCATTGCTTGACCTCGCTGGTGGTTCGATCGAGATTTCGCATTACTACCGGATGCAGCCGGAATGCGGTCGAGATCACTGCCATATTCGGTAATTAGCTGACGGCTCACCCGCTCTCCCCGCCCGAGCATCGCATCTTGGCTGTGAGGCCGGCAAAAGAAAAGGGCCGCCCTTCGACTGCGCTCAGGACGAACGGAAGGTGGAGTGCTCGCTCACCGCAACTTCGTAATCGTCAGCTTGTCCGCTTTTGCCCTGTCCCGCACCGACTCCTCGCTTCGGGTCAGCGCCTTGGCGATGGCTCGGACGCTCATGCCTTTGTGGGCGAGCTGGTGGAGCTTGCTGATTTCGTCCTGGCGCCAGGGTTGGCGGTGACGTTCGAACTTTTCGCCGCTGGCCATGAGCGTCTCCTCTCGATTGGGAGGGTAGCAGAAAAGGCGGAGGGAAGAAGTCGGTCACCGGAGTGAATCCGGTGACTCGTCGGACGGGTTCAGCTCGCTCGAGGCTCGCCGCCCCGCCGACCGGTTAGTGATCTCTCTTCGACACAAGCTCGTGCTGCTACGCAGCAGCTTCACTTGTGCTCGGGATCACTTAACCCTTTCGACTTGCTCGAACTCCAGCTCAACCGGCGTTGCCCTACCGAAGATGGACACGCTGACCTTCACCCGGCCGCGGTCGAAGTCGAGTTCTTCGACGAGGCCGTTGAAGCTTGCGAACGGGCCGTCGAGAACCTTGACGCTGTCGCCGATGTCGTAATCGACCTGGATTCGCTTGGTCGGCGCGGCGGCGGCGGCTTCTTCCTTGGTGGAGAGGATGCGCGCGGCCTCGGCCTCGCTGATCGCCTGCGGCTTGCCGTTGGGGCCGAGGAAACCGGTGACCTTGGGCGTGTTCTTGACGAGGTGGTAGACGTCGTCGCTCATGTGCAGCTTGGCGAGAACGTAGCCGGGGAAGAATTTGCGGTCGCTCGTCACCTTCTTGCCGCGGCGGATCTCGGTGACCTTTTCGGTCGGGACCTCGACGGCCTCGACCTGGGGTTCGAGGCCCATCCGGGTGGCGTCGGCGAGGATCTGCTCGCGCACCTTGTTCTCGAAGCCCGAATAAGCGTGGATGATGTACCAGCGGGACATGTGGCTGTTGTCTCTTCTGTTGTGAGCTAGGCGAGGAGGCCGAGGAGGAACTGGACGATCGTGCTGAACAGCGAATCGACCGCGAGGAAGAACAAAGCGAGGATGCTGGCCATGATCATCACCATGATCGCGGTCCGGATCGTTTCCTGGCGGGAGGGCCAGACGACCTTCGACGCCTCCGTGCGGACCTGCCGGATGAATTCGCCTGGTGAGACCTTTGCCACTGCTTGCTGCGCCTCTTGAAGATAGAAAAACGAGGTCCGCGGGGGCTTCCCGCCGGACCTCGGACAAGGGGTCATTTAGCGCGGGGGGTGGATGGGTTCAAGTGACAGGCTCGTTTGGCGCCGTCACGGGACTGAATCCCGTGACGTCAGTCGCTGCTTCGCGCGCTGGCCGGCTTTCGCGCTCTCTTCGACGCAGCTTCGCTGCGCTCGGCCGCTCAAGACATGGCAGGAGTGGAGGGACTCGAACCCACGACCCTCGGTTTTGGAGACCGATGCTCTACCAACTGAGCTACACTCCTAGTCGGCGCGCGAGGTAGCCCCGACCTTGCGGGTTCGCAAGCGGTTCAGTCCTGAAGCCGGTTGATGGTCTTGACCATGAAGGCGGTCGACCAGCCGATCAGGATGAAGCCGATCAGCGCCTCGATCGCACCGACCAGCCGCCAGTCTTGCGGGAAATAATCGGCGGGGGTGCCGAGCGTCGCATAGGCGGAGGCCGAGAAATAGAGTGCCTCCTCGAGCGTCTCGATGGCGCCGACCATCATGTAGAAACCCGCGAAGACGAAGATTTCGAGGATGTGGAGAAGGAAGATGAGCAGGCCCATCGCGGCCAGAAGGCCGACGGAGCGGGCGTTGAAGTCCTTTTCCTTGAGATTTTCGCTGCCGAGGTTGAGCATGTTCGAGATCAGCAGCAGCCCGAAAGTGTGGATCAGAACCATCACCAGAAGGAGTCCGACCGAGGCGCCGAGCTGGGCGCCGAGCTCGATGGTGCTTTCATCGAGGTCGGGAGTGACGCTGTTCACGACTCCGTCGGGCGGATTTCCATGATCACATCGCCTTCCTGGAGTTTTTTCGACTGGGTGCGCCAGAAGCCGTAGGGTTTGCCGGCGCGGATCACCCGGAGCGCAACGGCGCCCTCCAGCTCGCCCAGCGAACGGCCGATCTCGTGCTGCTCGACCTGCCGTTCGATCAGCTGGACCTTGCCTTCGCGCGAAGCGAGGTCAGCGAGATAATCGGCGATGTGCTGGCCGGTCCGCGACGTCGCCAGCAGAAGGCCGGCGAAGTCGAACGGATTGACGACGACGTCGGCTCCGGCGCGGCGGGCGGGCGCCTCATTGTCCTGCTCATTGATGGCGATGCTGATCCTCAAGGTCGGCGCCAGGTGCCGGGCGGTCAGGCAGATCAGGATCGACGTGTCGTCGCGGCCAGCCGAGATGATCAGAAGCTTCGCCCGCTCCAGATGCGCAGCCCGAAGAGTCACGTCGCGGGTGGCGTCGCCCTGCATGACCGTGCAGCCGTGCGTTTCGGCGAGGTCGATCCGCTCCTGCTCGCAGTCGATGACGACGATTTGCTTGGAATCGGTTTCGAGCGCGATCAATTCTTCCACCGCGCGGCGGTTCTTGGTGCCGTAGCCGGCGATCACGATATGGTCGTGCAGCGTGTTCTGGATACGCTTCATGACGAATTTCTCCCAAGTGCGGCGGGCGACGAACAAATAGGCCGAGCCAACGAATATGAGCAGCAGGAACAGGCGGATAGGCGTAACCACCAGAGCATCGAACAACCGCGTGCTCGTAGTGACCGGGACGATGTCGCCATAGCCGGTGGTCGTTGCGCTGATCATGGTGAAATAGACGACGTCGACGAAGCTTACGTGGCCGTCGAGATTGTCCTTGAGGCCGTGCCGCTCCATCCAGTGGAAGGCGATCATCAAGAGGATGACCCCGATCAGCGCCGCAACTCGCCAGGCGACCGCGATCCAGGACGGCAGCGTCGAGCGCCTGTAGAGAGTCGGTCCGGGTTTCGGTTTTCTCATGACCGGCCGACTAGCATGAGGTTCATCAAAGCGGAATCCGTGTCGAGCAGGCGCGCAACGAAGCGATCAAGCAGCGATATCGTAGGGCTGGATCTCGCCGGACAGATAAAGCGAGCGCGCCTTGGTTCGCGACAGCTTGCCGGAACTGGTCCGGGGCAGCGTGCGCGGCGGTACCAGCTCGATGACGGCAGTGATTCCGGTGATCGCATGAACCCTCGCCCGGATATCGTCGCGAAGGCGCCCGCGCTCCTTGGGGTCGGACACCCGGCAGTGAACCAGCACTGCCGGCGTTTCCTCGCCCGACGGGCCGGTGATCGCGAAAGCGGCGATGTCCCCGGATTTGAAGCCCGGCAATTGCTCGACTGCCCATTCGATGTCCTGCGGCCAGTAATTGCGGCCGTTGATGATGATCATGTCCTTGGCGCGGCCGACGATGAAAATATAGCCGCCCGACAGATACCCCATGTCGCCGGTGTCGAGCCAACCATCTGGCGAGAGACAGGCAGAAGTCGATTCCTCGTCGCGGAAATAGCCGACCATCACTGCGCCGCCGCGAACGTAGATCCGCCCGATGCCCCGGTCGGGCAGCGAGCTTCCGTCCTCGCCGCGAACCTCGACCTCCATTCCAAGCACCGGCTTTCCGCAATTGACGATCGCCCGATACCGGCGCGGGCCCTCATCCTCGCCCGGCTCGCCCCCCGAAAGCTTGTTCTCCTCGACCAATTCGACCCGAATCCCCTCGCCAGGCGGCATCAGGGAAACCGCGAGTGTCGCTTCGGCGAGGCCGTAGCTCGGGCAGAAGGCCGAGGCGTTGAATCCGGCCTGGGCAAAGGCATCGACGAACGCCTGCATCACGTCGGGCCGGATCATGTCGGCGCCATTTCCGGCGATTCTCCAGCGCGACAGGTCGAAGCGGTCCTCGGCGCGGGTCTGCGAGCTCATCCGGCGGGCGCAGATGTCATAGCCGAAGGTCGGCGAGTAACTGACGCTGGTGCCCGGATTGCGGCTAATGAGGTCGAGCCATGCGAGCGGCCGGCGGGCGAAATCCTCGGTCCTCAGATAGTCGGACGAGGCCTGAAGAGCGAGCGGCGACAGCATGCAGCCGACGAGGCCCATGTCGTGGTACCAGGGCAGCCAGGACACGCAGCGGTCGGTATCGCGAAGCCCGACCCCGATGCCGTGCGAGCGCAAATTCTCGAGCAGCCCGCGGTGAGAGACCGCAACGCCGTGCGGGAAGCGGGTCGAGCCGCTCGAATATTGCAAATAAGCGATCGCGTCCGGGTCCGCCTTTGGAAGGCTGGAATCGCTCTCTTCGACCAGAGCCAGGCTGTCCCAGTCGCGAACCGGGATTTCAACCGCGGCCTCGGCCGCCATTTCGGCAAATTCTGGCGGAACCAGCAGCAGCGACGGGTCGCAGCTGCAAAGTTGCACCTTGAGCTGATCGACGTAAGCGTGGCGCCCGCCAAAGCTTGTCGGAAGCGGAAGCGGCACCGGCCAGACGCCGGCGTAGACTGCGCCGAAGAAAGCGGCTGCGAACTCGGGGCCGGTTTCGGCGACAAGAGCGATACGGTCGCCAGGAGCCAGGCCGAGCCCGATGAAGCGCCGCGCATTGGCAAGCGCATCCTCCCGTAGCTGCGAATAAGGATAAGCGCGCTCCAGGTTTCCGCGCGCATCGTGGAAATTCATCCCCCGGCGGCCGAGCGCCGCATAATCCAGGGCCTCGGGAAGAGTGTCGAAATCCGCGATCCTGCGCGGCTGGTCGTCGAGGGTTGCAGTCGCTCCGGGGGGGGCGAGATCGGCACTTGTCGAGTTTGAGTCGAGCACGCGGCTGTCCCGATTTGTTTCGCCGTGCCGACCAGAGCTGCCGACGCTTTGTGATGGTTGGGGACTGTGGCACAAACATGGCGCAATGCCGCCACGACAGAGCCGAAGGAAGCGCCCGCCGCTCGATGCCGGCCGGCTTAACGAGCTGGCGCTTGCTTATGTCGGGCGGTTCGCGACGACGCGCTCGAAACTTGCATCCTATCTTGGCCGAAAGCTTCGCGAGCGGGGTTGGGCCGGCGATCGCCAGCCGGAACTCGACGGGATCGTCGAGCGGCTTGCCGGTCTCGGCTATGTCGATGACGCTGCTTATGCGCTTTCGAAATCGCGCTCGCTGAGCGGCCGGGGCTACGGCCCGAGGCGCGTTCGCCAGTCGCTTCACGCAGCCGGTGTCGGCGAGGAGGATGCCCTGGCCGCCCGCGAGCTGGCGGAGGCCGAAAAGGTCCAGTCCGCGCTCCGCTTCGCAAAGCGGCGGCGGCTGGGCCCGTTTGGCGCCGGCGCAGGCGACCAAGCGGATCGGGCGGGTCGGGACAAAGCGCTGGCGGCGATGATCCGGGCCGGCCACGGCTTTCAGCTGTCCAAGGCAATCCTGTCGCTCGACTGCGAGGCTTCGGTGGATATCGAATTCCTGTCGGAAAAAGCGTAAGAACCGTGAGTCGCTTCCCCGACACTGGCAACGACAGTTAAGGCGCGCTACTTGACTAAACCCGTGCTCCAACCGGTCCACAGCCCAGCTGCTGCACCCGATGCAGCAAAAGAACTCGCGCAGGTGACTGCGCGGGTGAAATGGTTCGACTCGACGCGCGGCTTTGGCTTTCTCGTCAGCGACGAGATCGACGGCGATATCCTCGTCCATTTCAGCGTCCTCAAGGAGCACGGCCGGCGAAGCCTGCCCGAGGGAGCGCTGGTCGAATGCATTCTCGCAAAGCTGGATCGGGGGCTCCAGGCGATGAAGGTGCTTTCGATCGACACCAGCGACACGGTCCCGCAGCTCCCGCGGATGGCACCGGCGGCCGACCGCCCCGACCGGACCGAACTTGTGGACAGCGCTGGTCAGTTCGAGATGGTTGAAGTCAAATGGTTCAACCGGGCCAAGGGCTATGGCTTTCTCAATCGCTGCGGGATCGACGAACAGGATGTGTTCGTGCACATGGAAACCGTGCGAGTCTCGGATCTTGAGGAGCTTCAGCAAGGGCAGCTGATCGAAGCTCGGATTGCCGAAGGCGGCAAGGGCCTGACCGCGGTCGAGCTTCGGAAGCCTTCGTGATCAGGATTGGAATCGCTGCGGCGGCGTTGCTCGCGGCCTGCAGCCCGCAGGCAGCGCCCGGCGAGCCTGCTCCCCGGGCGACGGAGCTAAGGGTGCCTCAATCAGGACTACAGCAGGTGCCACTGATCATCACTTCGGCAAGCGGCGTTCACCGCTTCACCACCGAGATCGCCCGCACTCCCGAGCAGCAGACTCACGGGATGATGTTCCGGACCTCGATCGCTCCCGACCGCGGGATGCTGTTCCCCTACGACCCGCCGGTCGAGGCGGCGTTCTGGATGCGGAACACGCTGATCCCGCTCGACATGATCTTCATTCGCTCCGACGGGACGATCGCGCGGATCTCGACCGCGACTCCGCACTCGGAAGTGCCGATGCCCGCGGGAGAGCCGGTCGCCGCGGTTTTCGAGATTGCCGGCGGCAGGGCCGCCGAGCTCGGCATTCGTCCCGGAGACGTCGCCGACTGGCCCCGCTGACCCGCTGACTGCTTGCGCTCCTCGCGCCGACGCGGCAGAGGGCGGGCCGATGGCGATCCTCGGCAGAACCTTCACCTGGTGGAACGGGGCGACCTGGGGCACTTGGCTGTTCACGCGGCTTCGCGGCGAGGAGGTCGGTCGCGACGACTTTGGAAACATCTATTATCGTTCGCTCAAGGGCCGCGACCGGCGCTGGGTTATCTACCCGGGCGACAATGACGGCAGCAGGGTGCCGCCCGCATGGCAGGCCTGGCTGAAGCGAACGATCGAGGAGCTTCCGGACAAGGCGCTGCCGCCGCGGCGGGACTTCGAGAGGAAGCCTGAACACAATGTCACCGGGACGATGGCGGCTTTCCGGCCGGACGGGGCATTGGGGAGCAACAAGGTGCGACCGGCAGCGACCGGCGACTACGAGCCATGGATCCCCGAATAGCCGTGCTCCGGGCCGCTGCCATTGTGATTGCGCTGGGGCTTGCCGGTTGCGACGCCAAGCAGGCGCCCGAGCAGCAACCGCAGCCGGCGCAGAGGGACACTGGCCAAGCGCTTGCCGGCACCGAGGCCGGAGTAACCCCGATGGCGGAGCGGGTCGCGGTGATCGGCCTTTTGAACAAGCGCAACGGGATCGTTCGCGACCTCCCGATGAAACCGGGCCAGGCGTTCCGGGTCGGGGAGGCGGTCGTCCGGCTGCTCGCCTGCGAGACCAGTGCGCCGTGGGAGACGGAGAAGCTTACCGGAGCCTTCGTCCAGCTCGACGTCGAGGGTAGCGACGGGCAGTGGAGGCGCGCCTTTTCAGGCTGGCTCTACAGGGAGTCGCCATCGCTCAACGTCGTCGAGCATCCTGTCTATGATGTCTGGCCCAAGAGCTGCGCGATGACTTTCCCGGCGGGCACCGAACCTGCGTCGGGAACAGCGCCTTCGAGCAACCGGTCGAGCGCGAGAAACTCCGGATCGCGACGCTCACCCGCCGCACCGGCCGGCCAAGCTCCGGAAGCGCCCGCCCCAACGCCGGATCCGCCGGCCGCGACCGCGGCGCCGAGCAACTCCACGTAGCGCTCACGCGGGATCACGACTGCTCCCAATGATTTGAGGTGGTCGGTCATGAACTGGCAGTCGAGAAAGGTGTAGCCGCCCGCCTTCAGCCGCGCGACCAGCCAGGCGAGAGCGACCTTCGACGCATCCGTTGCCCGGCTGAACATGCTCTCCCCAAAGAAGGCGCGGCCGAGCTTCAAACCGTAGATTCCGCCGACAAGCTCGCCCGACCGGTCCCGGACTTCGACCGAATGGGCGTGGCCGAGCTGGTGGAGTGCGAGCATCGCCTTTTCTATGTCGGCGTTGATCCAGGTTTCCGAGCGGTCGGCGCAGGCGGCGATCACTGCTGGAAAGTCACTGTCGAGAGAGACCGCGAACTTGCCCGAGCGAAGAGTGCGCGCAAGCGATCGCGACAAATGAAAATCGTCCACGGTGATGATCGCCCGGCGACGCGGCTCGACCCAGAACAGCTCTTTCGCGTCGCGGCTGTCGGCCATCGGGAAAATCCCCGCCGCATAGCCCTGGAGAAGCAGGCGAGGGTCGAGCGTCGGCACAAAGCTACGCTACAATATCTCCCGCACCTTGTCCTGCGGCCGGCACAGTCGAACGCCTTTTTCGGTCTCGACCAGCGGCCGGTTGATCAGGATCGGGTGCGCGACCATCGCATCCAATATGGTGTCATCGTCGGTTTCCGGGGAGGTCAGGCCGAGTTCGTCCGCCAACGGCTCTTTTGCGCGCAGGCCCTCGCGCGGACTGATCCCGGCGCGAGCGTATAATGCGGCCAACTCGCCTCGGCTCGGGGGGGCCTTCAGATACTCGCGCACCTCTACGTCCGCGCCCTCCTCGCGGAGGATTTCGAGGGTCTTGCGGGACGTTCCGCAAAGGGGGTTGTGGAAGATCGTTGCTTTAGCGGAACGGTTCATCTTGGTGACAACTTTTCATTGTTAGCGCCGCTTCTAGTGCAACGGCGGGATCGGTCCAACCATTGTCGCGATACCGGAACGATATTCCCCGAGTCTCGTTTCCGCTGATGTGACATGTGCACCGTCGCCGGGGAACAAGGTCCGGTTCACGGTCCGATTGATCATTTTAAACGGGAGAAAAAACGATGCGTAAATCCATGTTGGCCCTGATGTTGGCCGGTTCTGCGTCGCTCGCTGCTTGTGCCTCGAACCCGAACATGGCCCGCAACGCCGCGGTCGGTGGTATCGGCGGCGCTGCGGTCGGTGCGGTCATTCCTGGCGTCAGCGTTGCCCAGGGCGCGCTTGCCGGTGCTGCGATCGGCGGCCTGTCGGGTGCGATCTGGTCCGACCAGAACAACGACGGCTATGTCGACGGCTATGTCCACAACGGCAATTATTACGCCGGCACGCCTGCTGGTTACGACCCGACGCTCGGCCGCATTGCGACCGGCGCACTGGGCGGCGCTGCTCTTGGCGGTATTGCCGGAGCGGTCATTCCTGGCCTCGGAATCCTCCAGGGCGCGGTGATCGGCGCTGCGGTCGGCGGTCTCGCCGGCGCAGTCTGGTCCGACCGGAACAACGACGGTCAGGTCGACGGCTATATCCACAACGGCACTTATTATCAGGGTGCTCCGGCCGCTACCCAGACACCGGCGTACAGCACGCCGATGCGGAGCGGCGAGCGCGGATAAGTGAAGCGTAAATGACAGTGAAGCGTAGTGCGCGCATCGGCCGGCGGCCGGTGCGTCGCCTGTTCCTGATTGCCGGCGCCGTCGCAGTTTTTGCGACGGCGCCGCTTTCTTTCGCTTCCCCGGCGAAGGCCGCCGCCACCGCGACTGCAAGCGGACAGGGGATCGACGATTTCTACGCCGCTCAGGGCGGCCAGCTGCTGTGGCTTCGCGCCGGGCAGGCGGACGCCGCTCGCGAGCTTCTCGGGCTTCTGGAAACGGCAGAGGCCGACGGGCTCGACCCCGGCAAGTATAAGGTGAAATCGCTGGCCAAGGCGGTTGAGAAAGCGTCGGGCGGCGGCCCTGGCCAGGTCCGCAAGGCCGACGAGATGTTGAGCGAGGCGTTCGTCGCTTATGCGCGCGACCTCAGGATCGCTCCGGCAGCCGGGATGCGCTTTGCCGACCCCAGGCTTCGGCCCGGACCCCCATCGCCGCGGGCCTTGTTGCTAATGGCCCAATCGGCGCCGCCGCTGACCGTTTTCGTCAATTCGATGGGCTGGATGAACCCGGCTTACGCGCCGCTTCGCCGGGCGCTGGTCAGGCGCAGCTTCGAAACCGACCGGCAGCGCGACCTGCTCCAGGTCAATCTGGAGCGAGCGCGGGTGCTCCCGGGCAAGCGTGCGCGCTATGTGATCGTCAATGCCGCCGCCCAGCGGCTCGACATGTACGAGGACGGCAAGCTCGTCGATTCGATGAGGGTCGTGGTCGGCCGGGAAAGGCCCAAGGACCGCACTCCGATGCTTGCGTCCTTCCTGACCCACGCCAGCCTCAACCCTTATTGGAACGTGCCCGCGGATCTGGCCGCGGAGCGGATCGCTCCCAACGTCGTCAAACAGGGCCTGGGCTACCTCAAGCGCCATGGTTACGAGCTGCTTTCGGACTGGGGCGACAATGCCACCCTCGTCGATCCAGCGACTGTCGACTGGCAGGCGGTGGCCGACGGCCGCGTCGAGGTCAGGCTTCGTCAGCTTCCCGGGAAGGGAAATTCGCTGGGCAAGGTCAAGTTCACCTTCCCCAACAGCTTTGGCGT
>JACDCV010000037.1 GCA_013817375.1 Sphingomonas sp. | reverse complement strand
CGTCGCCGGCGACGTCGGGATGGCGGGCGTTGCGATCGACAGCGTCGAGGACATGAAATTGCTGTTCGACGGAATCCCGCTCGACGAAATGTCGGTCAGCATGACGATGAACGGCGCGGTGCTTCCGGTCATGGCCTTCTACATCGTCGCGGGCGAGGAGCAGGGCGTTCCGCACGACAAGCTTTCGGGCACGATCCAGAACGACATTCTGAAGGAGTTCGCGGTCCGCAACACCTACATCTACCCACCCGAGCCGAGCATGCGGATCGTGTCGGACGTGATCGCTTATTGCGCGGCCGAAATGCCGAAGTTCAATTCGATCTCGATCAGCGGCTATCACATGCACGAAGCCGGTGCCACGGCGGTCCAGGAACTTGCCTACACGCTGGCTGACGGCAAGGACTATGTGCGCGCGGCGATGGCCAAGGGGCTGGAGATCGACGCCTTCGCTCCGCGCCTGTCCTTCTTCTTCGGCATCGGCATGAACCTGTTCATGGAAGTCGCGAAGCTTCGTGCGGCGCGTACGCTCTGGGCGCGGATCATGACCGATCTCGGCGCTCAATCCGAAAAGTCGAAGCTTCTTCGCACTCACTGTCAGACCAGCGGCGTCAGCCTGACCGAGCAGGACCCGTACAACAACATCATCCGCACCACGATCGAAGCGCTTGCCGCCGTGCTCGGTGGAACCCAGTCGCTGCACACCAACAGCTTCGACGAAGCGATCGCTCTGCCGACGGATTTCTCGGCGCGCATTGCCCGCAACACGCAGCTGATCCTGGCCGAGGAAAGCGGCGTGACCGCGGTCGCCGACCCGCTCGGCGGAAGCTGGTACGTCGAAGCGCTCACCCGCGAGCTTGAAGACAAAGCCTGGGAGCTGATCGAGGAAGTCGAGGCTCATGGCGGCATGACCAGGGCGGTTGCCGACGGCCTGCCCAAGCAGCGGATCGAGGAAGCGGCGGCGGCGCGAGCGGCGAAGGTCGATACCGGCGAGACGGTGATCGTCGGAGTCAATTGCTACCGGCTGGCGCAAGAGGAAGAGCATGATTTCCTCGAGGTCGATAATGCGAAGGTCCGGGCGGGCCAGATCGCGCGGCTGGAGAAGGTGCGCGCGAGCCGGGATGAGGCAAAAGTGCGCGCTACGCTGGATGCGCTTGAAACCGGAGCGCGAAACCATTCACCGTTCGTCCCGAGCGAAGTCGAGGGACGTGTCTCGACTTCGCTCGACACGAACGGAAATTTGTTGGCTCTTGCGGTGGACTGCGCCCGCGCCCGCGCCACGCTCGGCGAGATTTCCGACGCTCTGGAGCGCGCGTTCGGGCGCTACGGGACCCAGCCCGAACCGGTGCGCGGAATCTATGGGAAGACGCGCGCGGACGATCGCTGGAAAGCGGCCGAGCAGGGCACGCAGGCCGTAGCCCAGCGCCTCGGCCGAAAGCCGCGAATTCTCGTCGCGAAGATGGGCCAGGACGGGCACGACCGCGGCGCCAATCTGGTTTCGTCGGCGTTCACCGATCTCGGCTTCGAAGTCGTTCCCGGACCGCTGTTCCAAACGCCCCGCGAGACGGCCGAAATGGCTGTGGAGAAGCAAGTCGACATCGTCGGCGCATCATCGCTCGCCGCCGGCCACCGGACGTTGATCCCCGAGATGATCGACGCGCTCAAGGACCTTGGCCGACCCGACATCAAGGTCGTCGCCGGCGGGGTCATACCGGCGCAGGATTATGCGATGCTCCGGGCGGCGGGCGTGCAGGCAATCTTCGGCCCCGGCACCAATCTCGCCGACGCCGCCGACGAAGTGCTTCGCCTGCTCGGCCACAACCGCCCACCGCTCGACGAGGCTCCCGAATGAAAGGGAAGACGGACATCAAGGCAGCGCGGGCAGCGAGCCATCGCACCAGGCGGGCGGCGGCGTGAAGCTGTTGATCCTAGGGGTCGCTGTCGCGCTTGCAGCGGGGCCGCCGGGTCCGCGCTGGAATACGCACACGCCCGAGCGGAACGCTGACATGATCGCGCGACTGTTCGAGCGCGTCTGCGTGGCGAACCTCGGTCGTTCATCGGCGATGGATATGGCCGTTGGGAGTTCCGGCCTCGGCTTTCGGCGTGATTTCGCAAGCAACAGGGAATGGGGCCCTGTTTGGTCAGCACCGTTTGCCACAATCGCCGCGAGCGATCATCGGCACCACCACGATGGGGACGAGTGCCAAATCGATGTGGACCGAAAAGCCGCTCCAAGTGCGGAAGCCGTGATCGCGACGCTGAGACGCCGCGGCCTCGTGCGCGGCTCCGGGCAGCCGTCGGAGCTTGGGGCAATTGCATTCAGCCGCGGGGATTCGCTGATATTCGTGCGCTACCTGGCGCCCGACGAACGCAGCGGCGTCGATGAATCGGCCGCGGGACTGATGCTTCTCATCAAGCGCCCGGCAGGCTAGGCGGCGACCTCATGTTTTCAAAGATATTGATCGCCAACCGCGGCGAGATCGCATGCCGGGTGATTCGCACCGCCAAGCGCATGGGGATCGCGACCGTCGCGGTCTATTCCGACGCCGACGCGCGCGCGCGGCATGTGCTGGTGGCCGACGAGAGCGTTCGGCTCGGGCCGCCGCCCGCGAGCGAATCCTATCTCAACGCCGAGCTGATCATCGACGCCTGCAAGGCGACGGGCGCTCAAGCTGTGCACCCGGGCTACGGCTTCCTGTCGGAGCGCGAGAATTTCGCAAAGGCCCTCGACAAGGCTGGCATCGCCTTCATCGGCCCGCCGCCCAAGGCAATCCGGGCGATGGGCGACAAGATCGAATCCAAGAAGCTGGCGCAGAAAGCGGGCGTCAACATCGTCCCCGGCTATCTCGGCGACATCGCCACCACCGACGAGGCGGTGAAGATCGCCGCCGACATCGGCTATCCGGTAATGATGAAGGCGTCCGCGGGCGGCGGCGGCAAGGGCATGCGGCTGGCGCACAACGAAGCTGACGTGCGCGACGGCTTCGAGGCGACCAAGCGCGAGGGGCTTGCGAGCTTCGGCGACGACCGCGTGTTCATCGAGAAGTTCATCGAAGCGCCGCGCCACATCGAGATCCAGCTGATCGGCGACAAGCATGGCAATGTCCTCTATCTCGGAGAGCGCGAATGCTCGATCCAGCGCCGCCACCAGAAAGTGGTCGAGGAAGCGCCGTCGCCGTTCGTCACTCCGCAGATGCGCCGGGCGATGGGCGAGCAAGCGGTCGCTCTTGCAAAGGCGGTGGGATATTACAGCGCCGGAACCGTCGAGCTGATCGTGTCCGGCTCCGACCCCAGCGGGGAAAGCTTCTACTTCCTCGAGATGAATACAAGGCTTCAGGTCGAGCATCCGGTGACGGAAGAAGTCACCGGCCTCGATCTCGTCGAGCAGATGATCCGCGTCGCGGCCGGCGAAAAGCTGGCGTTCGGTCAGGACGAGGTGACGCTGAACGGCTGGTCGGTGGAAACGCGGGTCTATGCGGAGGATCCGTATCGGGGATTTCTACCGAGCACTGGCCGGCTGACCCGCTACACGCGGCCGCCGGAGACGTCACAAGACGACCTGCGCGTCCGCGTCGACGACGGCGTTACCGAAGGCAGCGAGATCAGCATGTTCTACGACCCGATGGTCGCCAAGCTGATCACCTGGGGGCCCAATCGCGAAGCCGCGATCGACGCCCAGGTCGCCGCATTGGACGCGTTCGAGCTCGACGGAATCGGCGACAATGTCGACTTCCTGTCGGCGCTGATGCAGCACCCGCGCTTTCGCTCGGGAGACATCACCACCAATTTCATCGCCGAGGAATATCCGGAAGGCTTCGACGGCGCGCCCGCGGACTTGCAATTGCTCTCAGACATCGCGGTCATCGGGGGAATGATCGGAGCGATCACCGAGGAGCGAAACGCCGGAATCGACAGTCAGCTGGGCCCGCTCATCGTGCCGAAGTCGGAGCGCGTCGTGACGGTCGATGGCGAGCCGCACCGGGTCCGGATCAAGCCGTATGAAGGCGGCACTCTGGCAGTCGTCGATGGCGGCGAACTGATCGACATCGTCGGCCGATGGACTCCGGGGCAACGCTTGCTGTCGCTGACGATCGACGGTCGGGCGCGCACCGTCCAAATAAGGCGCAACGGCCGCGGCTTTGTGCTGACCACGCGGGGCGCCAGCCACAAGGTTCAGGTGCTTCCGCCGCACGTCGCCGAGCTTTCGAAGCACATGATCGAAAAGCCCGCCCCGGATTTGTCGCGCCTGCTGCTGGCGCCGATGCCGGGGCTAGTCACTCGCCTCGACGTCGAAGTGGGCGACAAGGTCGAAGCGGGGCAGGCGGTTGCAGTGATGGAGGCGATGAAGATGGAAAACATCCTTCGCGCGACCAAGGCCGCGACGGTCAAGGCGACACCGGTGAATGCGGGCGAAAGCGTCGCGGTCGATCAGGTCATCGTCGAGTTTGAATAGTTCCCCGGCGAAGGCCGGGGTCCAGGAGCCGGAGGCTGCAACTTTGAAGTCCGGTTACGTCTACATCATGGCGAACCGAAAGAACGGCTCCATCTACATCGGGGTGACGAGCGATCTGGCCGCCCGTGCTTATGCCCATTGCGAAGGGCTCGTCCCAGGCTTCACCAAACGCTACGGCTGCAAATTGCTGGTCTGGTTCGAGGCCTATGACGATCTTCAGGAAGCGCGCCGCCGCGAGCTGCAGATGAAGGAATGGCAGCGGGCGTGGAAGGTTAAGCTGATCGAGGAGAAGAATCTCGAGTGGGAGGATCTTTATTCGACGCTGTTTTGAGCGAGCTTGCGCCCGCCCTGGACCCCGGCCTTCGCCGGGGCGCAGCGTTGACCAGGCGAATGTGGAGCTTGAGTGAGCTTGGCTGCCTAGCTGTTGTTTTTGGTTCCAATCACAACCACTGCCACCATTCCAGCGAATGCCAGCCATCCCGAAATTACTTCGGAATGCCAAAGCACCGGGATCGCCAGGAAGGTCCCTAAAAGAAGACCTTTGATGATTCCTCGATGCTCGGCGCGCTCTTTCTCGGATTCCATCAGCGGTTCCGCAACTCCACCCGTCTGAGCTTGCCGGTCGCCGTTTTCGGCAGCGCGTCGGCGAACGCGATCTCGCGCGGATATTTGTAGGGGGCGATCTGCTCCTTCACGAACGTTTTGAGCTTATCCGCAAGCTCTTCGCTCGGCTCCGCGAAGTCCGCGAGAACGACAAAGGCCTTCACCTTCTGGCCGCGCTCGGCGCAGGGCACTCCGATCACCGCGCATTCGGCGACCGCGGGGTGCGAAAGGAGCGCATTTTCCACTTCGGGAGCGCCGATATTGTAGCCGGAGCTGACGATCATGTCGTCGCTTCGCGCAACGTACCAATAATAGCCTTCCGCGTCCCGTCGGTAGGTGTCGCCGGTGACGTTCCAGCCCTTCTCGACATAGTCGCTCTGCCGCGGGTCATCGAGATAGCGGCAGCCGGTCGGGCCCTTGATCGCCAGCCGGCCCGTGCCTTCTTCGATTGGATCGCCACCATCATCGAGAATCGTCGCAACATAACCGGGCACCACCTTGCCGGTGGCTCCGGGGCGGACGTCGTCACTGGCAGCGGAGATGAAGATGTGCATCATCTCGGTC
Organism: Sphingomonas sp.; assembly: GCA_013817375.1. Classification (GTDB taxonomy): domain Bacteria; phylum Pseudomonadota; class Alphaproteobacteria; order Sphingomonadales; family Sphingomonadaceae; genus Sphingomicrobium. Next base: position 9,523 of record JACDCV010000037.1, on the reverse strand, counting down.
GCGCCGATGCCGTCGGTGATGGCGATCCCCGTCCGCTCCTTCCAGGCGTGCCACGTCGCTTCCGGAAGGTGCTCGCCGGCGGAGAGGCAGTAACGCAGCGTCTTCAGCGCTTGAGCAAGCGCACTTTCCCGTTCGTCCCGAGCGTAGTCGAGGGACGTGTCTCGACTTCGCTCGACACGAACGGATGTGGGCTGCGCGTTCATGCCCTCGGTCGCCAGCATCGCCTTATACGCTGTCGGCGCGCTGGCGAGATGGGTGACTTTGTACTTCGCGATCGCTCCCAGCATTGCCGGCGGGCTCGGTTGCTCGATGGTCGCGCAGGCCGCTCCGGCGCGAAGCGGGAACAGGAAGGCTGCGCCGAGCCCGAAGGTGAACGCGAGCGGCGCGCTGGTCATCGCAATGTCGCCGGGCTTCATCCCGATCAAATGCTTCGCGAAGCTGTCGCACGGCGCGAGGATGTCGCGGTGGAAGTGAACGCAGCCCTTGGGGATTCCGGTCGTGCCGCTGGTGAAGGCGATCAGCGCCGGATCGTCGCGGCCGGTTTCGACGGGCGGAAGCGGCTCATGCGCGGCGGTTCTGCTCTCGAGTTCGCCTTTCCCATAGTCACCGTCATATTTGACCACGCTTCGGATGGAGCGGGTCTGCTCCTGCGCATCGCGGAAGTCGCCGATAAAGCGGCTGTCGATGATGGCGTGGGAGATGTCCGCCCGGTCGATCACCGTCGCAATCTCGCCGGGGCGAAGCAATGGCATGGTCGCGACGACCACTCCGCCGGCCTTGAGCACGCCCAGCCAGGCGGCGAATAAAGTGTAGCCGTTCGGCCCGCGAAGGAGAACGCGATTGCCCGGAATGAGCTTTTCTTCTTCGACCAGAAGCCGCGCGATTCGGCCGCTGAACTGGTCGAGGTCGCCATAGGTCCAGCGGCCGTGATCGTTGACGAAGGCGAGCGCGTCCGGCTCGCCGCCCTTCAGCAACTCGACCGCACCATTCAGGCGATCAGGATAGTGCAGCTCCGGGAGATCGAAAAGGAATTCCGGCAGCAGTCCACTCGGCGGAAGCCGGTCGCGGACGAAGCTGTCATACTCACTCATCGGGCACCACCGCAGTGGCCTCGATCTCGACCAGCGCGGCGCTTTCGACCAGTCCCTTCACCTCGACGAGCGCCATCGCCGGAAAATTGCCGCCCATCGTGTCGCGCCAGGCGGTGCCGATCTCATCCCGCGAACGCATATAGTCGTCGCGATCGGTGACATAGCAGGTCATCCGGACGACATGCTCGGGCCCGGCCCCGTCTTCGGCGAGGACCGCAAGCACGTTGCGGAGCGCCTGGCCGAACTGCCCGCCAAGGGTGTAAAAAGGGAAACGGTCATTTTCGTCCCAGCCGACGATGCCAGCGGTGAAGATCGTTCGTCCGCGGGCGCTGATGCCGTTCGAATAGCCCTTTGGACGCGGCCATCCGGCAGGTTGCAGGATCTTCATCGGCCAAACTCCTTCAACAGGTCCCTGGCAATGATCTGCCGCTGCACTTCGCTGGCGCCTTCGTAAATCCTGAGCGCGCGAATGTCGCGATAGAGCTCCTCGACCTTCACGCCTTTGGTGACTCCGGCGCCGCCGTGAATCTGCACCGCCATGTCGATCACCTGTTGAGCGCTTTCGGTCGCGTGGAGCTTGGCCATTGCCGCGGCCCTGCGATTATCGGTGCCGCCGACATCCTGCTGCCACGCGGCCCGGTAGATAAGCAGGGCCGAGGCATCGATCAGCATCGCCATCTCGGCGAGTTTCGCCTGGGTCACCGCATTGTCGGCGAGAGTGCCGTTCCCGAGACGCCGTTCCGATGCAAAAGCGAGCGCCTCGTCCAGCGCCCTTCGTGCCAGGCCGAGCGCCGCGGCTCCGACGGTCACCCGGAACAGGTTCAGCGTCTCCATGCCGACCCGAAAGCCCTGCCCCGGCTCGCCGATCAAAGCATCGGCGGGAAGGCGCACATTGTCATACTTCATTCTTGCGAGCGGGTGCGGAGCGATGACTTCGATCCGCTCCTCGACGCTAAGCCCTTCTGCGTCGGCAGGCACGATGAACGCGGAGAGGCCGCGAGCACGTTCGCCTTCGCCGGTACGCGCGAACGTCAGATAGAAATCGGCAATTCCGCCGTTCGAAATATAGGTCTTTTCGCCGACCAGGACCCAGCCATTGCCGTCCTGAAGCGCAGACGTGCCCATATTGGCAGCGTCCGATCCGGACCCCGGCTCGGTCATTGCGAAGGCGGCGATCGACGAGCCGCTTGCGACGTCGGGAAGCCACTCGCTCTTCTGCTCGACGGTTCCGAACAGCGAGATCGCGCCCGAGCCGAGGCCCTGCATCGCAAAGGCGAAGTCGGCGAGCGCGGAATGATAAGCGAGGGCTTCGCGCGCAAGTGCGAGGCTGCGCACGTCCGGGCGGCGGTCGCCGTCGGAAACGCAAAGCTTGAGCAGCCCGCCGCGCCCAAGTTCGCGAACCAGCGCGCGGCAGTCTTCGTCGAGGTCGCCGTCGGGCTCCGGAAGGCTATCCTCGCACCAGGTGCGAAGCTCGCCGGCAAGGTCGCGGTGCTTGCGCTCGAAGAACGGCCAGGAGAGAAAAGCGCGGTCCATCAATCGCCTCGAAACACGGGTCTCTGCTTCGCCGAAAAGGCTTCAAAAGCGCGTCGGAAATCATTCGTCTGCATGCAATCGGCCTGGGCCTGCGCCTCCATGTCGATGGCGGTGTCGATGCCGACGTTCCATTCGGCGTCGAGCTGCCGTTTCGTCACCGCGTGAGCGGCCGTCGGTCCGCTGGCGAGGCTGCCGCCGAGCGCCAGCGCATCGGCAAGCACGTTCGGCGTAACGGCGTTCCAGAAGCCCCAGGCGAGCCCCTCCTCGGCGCTCATGCTCCGGCCGGTAAATAGTAACTCGGCGGCGCGGCCGTGGCCGATGATCCTTGGCAGGATCGCGCATGCACCCATGTCCGCGCCCGACAGGCCGACCCGCGTAAAGAGGAATGCCGTCTTCGCGTCGGCAGCGGCAAGCCGAAGGTCGCTCGCCATGGCGATGATCGCTCCGGCGCCCGCGCAGACGCCCTCGACTGCAGCAATGATCGGCTGCGGGCAGGCGCGCATCGCCTTCACCAGATCGCCGGTCATCGTCGTGAACCGGACCAGTCCGTCGCGGTCCATCTTCGTCAGCGGGCCGATAATCTCGTGGACATCCCCGCCCGAGCAGAAATTGCCGCCGGCGCCGGTGAAGACGACGCATTTGACGTCTTGGGCATCGACCAGCGCCCGGAACGTGTCGCGAAGCTCGGCATAGCTTTCGAAAGTCAGCGGGTTCTTGCGCTCGGGCCGGTTGAGAGTGATCGTCGCGACACCGTCCGCAAAGTCCCACCGGAAGTGGGCCGGAGCGAACGTTGCCGCGTCGAAGCTCACGCGCTCGTGCCTCCATCGATCGTCACCGCGGCGCCATTGATGTCGCGGTTTAAGGGTAGGCACAGCATCAGGATGATGTTGGCGATGGCAGCCGGGTCGACGAGCCTGCCGCTCAAATTCATGTTGGTGATCGCCGAGCGCGCGTCGCCCTCGCTTCGGCCGGTGATCTCCGAGACCCGGGCGACCGACTGGTCGGTCATCGGGGTGTCGACATAGCCGGGGCAGACGGCGTTCACCGTCAAATTGGTTTTCGCATATTCGGCGGCGAGGCTTCGGGCGAGGCCCAGCAGCCCGTGCTTCGAGGCGGCATAATGGGCCGCGTAGGGAACGCCGCGAAGGCTGGCGACGGAAGCGACGAAGACGAGACGCCCGGAATCGCTCTTGAGCAGGTCGCCGATCGCCTGATGGGCGCATTCGAAAGCAGCGGTCAGATTGGTCGCGAGAATCCGGTCCCAGGCCTCGCGCTTCATCTTGTGGAACGGCGCGCTCTCGGCAATTCCGGCGTTGACGATGAGAATTTCAATCGGGCCGTTGGCAGAGCGAGCCTCGTCGAACGCGCTTGCAATCCGATCCGCGTCGGTGACGTCGCACTGGATGACTTCGCCGCCGGTTGTCTGAGCAGTCGCCTGAAGCGGCTCGAGCCGCCGCCCGAGAAGCGAAAGCTTGGCCCCCGCCCCCGCGAGCTCGGCCGCAGCCGCCGCTCCGATACCGCTGCCCGCCCCGGTGATCAGCGCGTGCCGGCCTTCGAGCGATCTCCGTTGCATGGCTCGAGCATTGGCCGAACGGCAATGAGGTGGCAAGGCGGCCGAGATGAAAGTTGCGATCCTCGAAACCGGGCGCCCGCCGGGGCAGCTGGCGGAGCGCTTCGGCGACTATCCGGCGATGTTCCAGAGGCTGCTTGGTGACGCCTTCGAAGTCGTCACGTTCGACGTCCAGGCGGGCGAATTGCCTGCCGACCCAAGCGATTTCGACGCTTATCTCATCACCGGCTCGCCGGCCGGAGTCTATGACCCGCTGCCGTGGATCGAGCCGCTATCGGACTTCATCCGCCAGGCAGACAAGCAGAAGATGATCGGAGTCTGCTTCGGCCACCAGGTAATGGCTCAGGCGCTCGGCGGCCATGTCGAGAAGTCAGCCAAGGGCTGGGGAGTGGGACTGCAACATTATTCGGTCGTTGCTTCCGAACTCTATATCGGGCCGGTCCAAGAAATCGCCATACCGGCTTCGCATCAGGACCAGGTCGTCGTCCAGCCTCCGAACACGCAGGTCGTGGCCAAGTCGGACTTCGCGCCGTTCGCGGCGCTTGCCTGGACCGACCGGCCGGCGATGTCGGTGCAATTCCACCCGGAGTTCACGCCTGATTTTGCCAAGGCGCTGATCGCGCACCGCCGGGATTCGCTGCCGGATCCGCAAGGGGCGGCACAATCGCTGGGCGCGCCCAACGACAATGCGCTCGTTGCCGGTTGGATACGGCGGTTCTTGAAGGCATAGGCGCTCGGGACTGAATTGGAGATTGGACGAATGAAGACCCGCGCAGCCGTCGCGTTCGAAGCCAAGCAGCCGCTGGAGATCGTCGAGGTCGACCTCGAAGGTCCAAAGGCCGGAGAAGTGCTGGTCGAGATCATGGCGACCGGCATCTGCCACACCGACGCCTACACGCTCGACGGCCTCGACAGTGAAGGCATCTTCCCGTCGATCCTGGGCCACGAGGGCGCGGGCGTGGTTCGTGAAGTCGGCGCCGGAGTGACTTCGGTGAAGCCCGGCGATCATGTGATCCCTCTGTACACGCCCGAATGCCGCCAGTGTAAGTCGTGCCTGTCGGGCAAGACCAACTTGTGCACTGCGATCAGGGCGACTCAGGGAAAGGGCGTGATGCCCGATGGCACCAGCCGTTTCAGCTACAAAGGCGAGGCGATCTTCCACTACATGGGCTGCTCGACCTTCTCGAACTTCACGGTGCTCCCAGAGATTGCGGTCGCGAAGATCCGGAAGGACGCGCCGTTCAAGACGAGTTGCTACATCGGCTGCGGAGTGACGACGGGCGTCGGCGCGGTGGTCAACACGGCCAAGGTCGAGCCCGGCGACAATGTCGTCGTCTTCGGGCTTGGCGGAATCGGCCTCAACGTCATCCAGGGCGCCAAGCTGGTCGGAGCGAACCGGATCGTCGGAGTCGATATCAATCCCGATCGCGAGGAGTGGGGCCGCAAGTTCGGGATGACCGACTTCATCGACGGCCGCAACAAGTCACGCGAGCAGGTGATCGCCGAGGTGCTGGAGCTGACCGACGGCGGCGGCGATTACAGCTTCGACTGCACCGGCAATACCGAGGTGATGCGAACAGCTCTCGAATGCTGTCACCGCGGCTGGGGAACCAGCATCATCATCGGAGTCGCCGAAGCGGGGAAGGAAATCGCGACCCGCCCGTTCCAGCTGGTCACCGGCCGCAACTGGCGCGGAACCGCTTTCGGAGGCGCCAAGGGCCGCACCGACGTGCCGAAGATCGTCGACTGGTACATGGACGGGAAGATCGCCATCGACCCGATGATCACCCATGTGCTGAAGCTCGAGGAGATCAACAAGGGCTTCGACCTGATGCACTCCGGGGAGAGCATTCGCTCGGTCGTCGTCTATTAAGGAGGCAGCAGCATGTTCAGCCACATCATGGTCGGTAGCAACGACCTCGAGCGCTCGAAGCTTTTCTACGATGCCCTGTTCGGAAAACCGGGACGTTCGGACGACAGGGGGCGGCTGAGCTACGGCCGAAGGGGCGCGGTCTTCATGGTGACTCCTCCGATCGACGGGCAGCCCGCTTGCCACGCAAACGGCGGCACGATCGGCTTCGCATTCGACAGTCCCGAAGAGGTGGATGCCTGGCAGCAGGCCGGGGTCGAAGGGGGCGGGACGGTGATCGAGGATCCGCCCGGCTATCGCGAGAATCCGTTCGGAAAGCTCTACCTCGCTTATCTCCGCGATCCCGACGGCAACAAGCTGTGCGGACTTTACCGGCCGCAGCAATGACGATGGAGGTCACTTCCGAGGCGTGCGCTTACGGTGGCCGCCAGCTGGTCGCGAAGCATATGTCCGCTTCGACCGGCACCGAGATGATTTTCTCGATCTTCCTTCCGCCACAGGCCGAGCACGGCGGCAAGCTCCCAGTCGTTTGGTACCTGTCGGGCCTGACCTGCAGCCCAATGAACGTGACCGAAAAGGGCGAGTACCGGCAGGCGTGCGCCGAGCTCGGCCTGATCTTCATCGCTCCCGACACCAGCCCGCGCGGAGAAGGCGTATCCGATGACCCGGCAGGCGGCTGGGATTTCGGCATCGGCGCGGGTTTTTATGTCGATGCGACCGTCGAGCCATTCGCCCGCCACTACCGGATGTGGACCTATGTTACCGACGAGCTTCCGGCGCTCGTCTCGGAAGCCTTCCCGGTCGACATGGGCGCGCAGGCGATCACCGGCCATTCGATGGGCGGGCACGGGGCGCTCACGATGGCGCTGCGCCACCCGGACCGGTTCCGGAGCGTGTCCGCTTTTGCCCCGATCGTTGCCCCGGGCCAGGTCGGTTGGGGAAACAAGGCGCTCGGCGGCTATCTCGGCGAGGACCGCGCCGAATGGCGAAGGCACGATGCCGTTGCGCTGATCGAAGATGGCGCGCGGGTCCCGGAAATCCTCGTCGACGTCGGAAACGCCGATCCGTTCCTGGAGCAGCAGCTCCGGCCCGAGCTACTGGAGAAGGCGTGCGCCGATGCGGACATAAAGCTCGAGCTGAATCGGCGCGAAGGTTACGACCACAGCTATTATTTCATCTCGACCTTCATGGCCGATCATATGCGCTGGCACTCCGAGCGGCTTCGCTGATCCGTCAGTGCCCGGCGGCTCCGGTCGAGCCGATACCCGTTTCGGACCGCACCCGTTGCTCCAGATAGCCGCTTCGATCGACCGCTGCGCGGCCGCTTCGGTCGAGCTTCGATACGATCCAGATGGTGAAGAAAGCGAGCGGCATCGAGAAGATGGTCGGCGACGTATAAGGAAAAATTGCTTCGGCGAAACCGAACGAGGTCACCCACACCGCCGGCGACAGGATCGTCAGCACCAGCGCTACCAGCACTCCCAAGCTGCCGCCCCAAACGACCCCACGGGTCGTGCAGCCGCTCCACAGGATCGACAGAAGCAGGACCGGGAAATTGCCTGACGCGGCGAGCGCGAAGGCCAGGCTGACCATGAAAGCGACATTCTGCTCCTGGAAAACGATCCCGAGGAAAATCGCTATGATTGCGAGCACGACCACGGTGATCCTCGACACGCGAAGCTCGTCGTCCGACCGAACCTCGCCGCGGCGGATGACGGATGCGTAGATGTCGTGGCTTACGGCCGACGCCCCGGCGAGCGTAAGCCCGGCGACGACTGCAACGATGGTCGCGAAAGCGACCGCGGAAACGAAACCCAGGAACAGATTGCCGCCGATGGCGGTCGCAAGATGGATCGCCGCCATGTTGCCGCCGCCGCGCAAGCCGCCGTCGGGGTCGAGGAAGGCGGGGTTGGTGGTGACCATCACGATGGCCCCGAAGCCGATGATGAAGGTCAGCAAATAGAAATAGCCGATCCAGCCGGTGGCCCACAGAACCGACTTTCGCGCAGCCTTGGCGTCGGGGACGGTGATGAAGCGCATCAGGATGTGCGGAAGGCCGGCGGTCCCGAACATCAGCGCCATCCCGAAGGAAATCGCCGAGATCGGGTCCCTGATGAAATTGCCCGGTCCCATGATCGACCGGCCCCGTTCCACGGCATCGCCCGCCGTTGCGCCTCCAGCGGCAGCGAGGCTGGTCTTCACTTCCACCGCGCGGGCGAACAGCGCATCTGGCGAGAAATCGACGCTTGCGAGAACGGCAATCGCCATGACCGTCGCGCAGCCGAGCAACAGCACCGCCTTGATGATCTGCACCCAGGTGGTCGCGATCATCCCGCCAAACATCACGTAGAGAGTCATCAGAACGCCGACGATCACCACCGCGAATGCGTAAGGTAGGCCGAACAGAAGCTGGATTAGCTGGCCCGCGCCGACCATCTGCGCGATCAGGTAGAAGAGAACGACCGCCAGGGTGCTGAACGCCGCGAACAATCGCACCGGAGTCTGAGCGAAGCGGAACGAGGCGACGTCGGCGAACGTGTAGCGTCCGAGGTTGCGGAACCGCTCGGCAAGCAGGAACAGGATGATCGGCCAGCCGACGAGGAAACCCGTCGAGTAGATGAGGCCGTCATAGCCATCGGAGAAAATCTGCGCCGAAATGCCTAGGAAGGATGCCGCCGACATATAATCCCCGGCAATCGCGAGCCCGTTCTGGAAGCCGGTGATGCCACCGCCGGCGGCATAGAAGTCCGACGTCGTGCGCGTTCGTCGCGCTGCCCAGCGAGTGATGCCGAGAGTCACTACGACAAAGGCTGCGAAGACCAGCACCGCCGGCCAGTTTGTCCCGCCGCCCGACCCGCCTCCCGTTTGCGCAAGCGCGATTGCCGGCAGAAGCACCGCGATCATCAGCACGGCGATCCGGGCGTTCAGCGAGTCCTTCAGCGCCCGGACTCCCTGACGATTTGCGCAATCATCGGGTCATAGCGGCTGTTGGCGCGGTGGACGTAAATGCCGGTCAGAAGGATTCCGGCCAGGATGACTCCGATCCCCAACGGAATGCCAAGAGTGATGGTGCCCGAAATCGGCCGCGCGAGAATTTGCGGGGCGAAAGCGATCATCAGGATATAGCCGAAGAAGATGACGAGCATGATCCCGGTGAGCGTCCAGCTGAAGCGGGAGCGCTCCTTGACCAGCTGCAAATAGCGGGGGTTCTGCGCGACCTGGGCGAGAGTCTGGAGTTCCGAATCCGGTGCCAAAGCCATCGCCCGAACATGGCAAGCCGCGGCGCGGCTGTCACCATCATCTTCGCCCCATCGCCCCGATAGCCGACGATGTGGTGACCCCAACGGGACTCGAACCCGTGTTTTCGCCGTGAAAGGGCGACGTCCTAGACCACTAGACGATGGGGCCGGAAAAGCCGCCGCGAGTTAGGCGAGCGCCCCCGAAGGGTCAAGCGAGCGC
>JACDCV010000180.1 GCA_013817375.1 Sphingomonas sp. | reverse complement strand
GAGCAGGCGCTGATGCTCCTCGGCGGCTTTTTGCCGGGTGATGTCCCGGACGATGCGCACCCCGTAGGAGATTGCGCCCTCATCTCCCCTCACGATCGAAGCCGCGAGTTCAATCCAGATTTCCGTCCCGTCCTTCCTGATGTACCTTTTCTCCAGCATGTAGTCGTCAAGCTCGCCCAACCACTGACCTTCAAAAAGTGCACGGTCGTGCTCGATGTCATCGGGATGCGTGAGGTCGAAAATTGTCATCGATCGCAGCTCTTCGGGGGTGTAGCCGACCAGCTGGCAGAACTGATCGTTCGTCTGGAAGAATCGCCCCTCCCGATCGACTTCTCCAATGCCAACGAGCGCATGGTTGTAGGTTGCGGCGAGACGCGCCTCACTCTCCCGAAGCGCAACTTCGGAGGCTTTTCGGGCCGAAATGTCGCGCATGAATCCGATGAAGACGAGCTCGCCCTCGTCATCGAGCTCGGTAATCGACAACTCGATTGGAAATTCGGCTCCCGACTTGTGCAGAGCGCTGATTTCCAGACGCTTGCCAAGCACATGGGCTTCGCCGGTTTCGAGGAACCGTTTCAGGCCCAGGCGATGGGCCTCCCGATGCTGCGGGGGGACGATAAGCGCGTTCAGCGAGCGCCCGAGCGCCTGCTCGCGAGTCCAGCCGAAGATCGTTTCAGCGCAGCCGTTCCACTCGGAAATTGCGCCGTCCGAGCGCATGACGACCACCGCGTCGAGAACTTTGTGGAGGAGCAGCTGCAGCTGGGACATCGCCCCACGCTAAGGTGCCAGCCGGAGCATGCAACCGTTCAAAGAGCGCCAACCCGCGAACTTCCGTTCACAGACCACCAACTTCCCGTTACCGCCGAACCCGGAAACTCGGGAGGCTTGGCGCCCGCTTTCCACCCATTGCGGACACTGGCGAGCTGCAGAATATCCTTTCCTACAGGCCCTGCTTTGTGATCGAAGCTGGCGAATGAGCGCCAGCGATTCACACCCCTCTGCGAACAAGCTTAACGCAATCCGCTGCGACGGCTGGACGGTCGAGCGTCAGATCGGCTTTCTTCAGACGCTCGCGCGCACGCGCAGCGCTACCAAAGCCGCAGCCTCTGTCGCGATGAGCCGCGAAGGCGCCTACCGGCTACGCGCCCGCAGGGACGCGCGCCTTTTCAGCGCCTTGTGGGACCGAATTCTTCAACCGGACGCGGTCAGCCCCCTCGAAGGTCACAGCTCGACCTTTGGCGATGGCCTCCTCGCGCGGCTCCTGGGCATGCAATATCGCCGGCAAAACGGCGATTTTCCCGGGACAGGCTCACCTGGCCGCGCCCTGTAGGTCAAGTGTCCGGGCGCGAACCTTGTGATCTTTGCCTAAGGCACCAGCATCGTGTCGTCCGGCTCGGGCAGCGCCTCGGGATGGTCGAGCGTGAAGTGAAGCCCGCGGCTCTCGTGGCGGCTAAGCGCCGAGCGGATGATGAGGTCGGAAACCTCGACCAGGTTGCGAAGCTCGATGAGATCGGGAGTGACCCGGAAGTGCCGGTAATATTCGGCCACCTCCTGCCTGATCATGTCGATCCTTCGCTTGGCCCTTTCGAGCCGCTTGGTGGTCCGGACGATTCCGACGAAGTTCCACATGAAGCGGCGGATCTCCCCCCAGATCTGGTGGATCACCACTTCCTCGTCGCTGTCGGTCACCCGGCTCTCGTCCCAGGTGCGGATCGGCGGCGCAGGAGCAAGCTCGTCCCATCGTGTGATGATGTCGCGGGCTGCCGTTTCGCCGAACACCAGGCATTCAAGAAGGCTGTTGGACGCCAGCCGGTTGGCGCCGTGAAGCCCCGACTGGGTGACTTCGCCGGCAGCGTAAAGGCCCCGCGCATCGGTTCGCCCGGCCAGGTCCACGACCACCCCGCCGCACGTATAATGCTGGGCCGGGACCACCGGGATTGGCGCACTGGTAATGTCGATCCCAAGCCCAAGCAGCCGCTCGTGGATGTTCGGGAAATGCGCCTTTACGAAATCGGGTTCGCGATGGCTGATGTCGAGCCACACATAATCCAGCCCGTCGCGCTTGATCTCATTGTCGATGGCGCGGGCGACGATGTCGCGGGGCGCGAGCTCGCCGCGGTCGTCATAGCCAGCCATGAAGCGATGCCCGGTCCTTGGGTTCACAAGCCTTCCGCCTTCGCCGCGGACCGCCTCGGTGATCAGGAAATTCTTGACGTCGAGATTGTACAGGCAGGTCGGGTGGAACTGCATGAACTCCATGTTCGACACCCGGCAGCCCGCCCGCCACGCCATTGCGATCCCGTCGCCGGTCGCGCCTCTCGGGGCGGTCGAGAACAGATAGGCACGGCCGGCGCCGCCGCTGGCGAGGAGCGTCGCCCGCCCGGTCAGGGTCTCGACCCGCTTCTTCGCGCGATTGTAGGCATAAAGGCCGTGGACATGGCCGCTGGTCGAAAAGTCGGTCGCGTGGCGCCCGGTGATGAGGTCGATCGCAACCATGTCGGGAATCAGCGTGATATTAGGCTGCTTTGCCGCGGCCGTCTCGAGCGCCTTCTGGACTGCCCGGCCGGTAGCGTCGGCGACATGGACGATCCGGCGGTGGCTGTGGCCGCCCTCGCGGGTGAGGTGGAGGGCGTCGCCGTCGGTCGCGAACGGCACTCCAAGCTCCGCCAGCCGGGCGATTGCCGCGGGCGCCTTGCCAACCACATGGTCGACGACTTCGCGGTCGTTGAGCCCCGCTCCGGCGATCATCGTGTCGTTGACGTGCGCCTCGAACGTGTCGCCTTCCTCAAGCACCGCGGCAATCCCGCCCTGCGCCCAATTGGTCGCGCTCTCGGCCATCGCGCCCTTGGCGATCACCGCGACCTTGCGATGTTCGGCAAGGTTGAGCGCGGCGGTCAGCCCGGCAGCGCCGGAGCCGACGATCAGGACGTCGAAAGCCTTGCTCACTGCCCGACCAGGCTCAGGAACACGGTCTCGAGATCGGGGTCGCGGGTCGATACGTCGACGATGCTCAGGCCGTCAGCGGCCAGCGCGGCAAGCACCTCGCCGGCGTTCACCTCGTCCTTTCGATAGGTGATCTCAAGAGTGCGCTCGTCGAGCAGGACGATATTGCCGAAACAGCTGTTTGCAGGCACCTTCGTGATGTCCCGGTCGAGCGTGACCACGACCGCTTTCTCCTGCGCCTTGGCGACGAGGTCGCGGGTGGGTGCGTTGGCGATCAGCCGGCCGCGGTCGATGATCGCGATCCGGTCGCACAATTGCTCGGCTTCCTCGAGATAATGGGTGGTGAGTACGACGGTGACGCCTTGCTGGTTGAGGAAGCGCACATAGTCCCACAATTGCCGCCGAAGCTCCACGTCGACCCCGGCGGTCGGCTCGTCGAGCACCAGCACCGGCGGCGAGTGGACCATGGCTTTGGCAACAAGCAGCCGCCGCTTCATCCCGCCGGACAAAGTGCGCGAATAGGCGCCCGCCTTGTCGGTCAGGTGCATCGCCGCGAGCAG
>JACDCV010000179.1 GCA_013817375.1 Sphingomonas sp. | reverse complement strand
GCGCCGCTAGTGGCTTGGCGATGATCAACCCGGAAAACCGGATCGTCACGGTCTTCGGAGGCGGCGGCTTCGTCGGCCGCTATGTCTGCGAGCGACTGTTCAAGCGAGAGCTTCGGGTCCGGGTCGCGTGCCGCAATCCGCGCTCCGCCTATTTCCTCCAGCCGCTGGCGGGCGTCGGCCAATTGGGTGCCGTTCGAGCCGACGTGACAAGCGCCGCCTCCGTGCGCGAAGCGGTCCGCGGCTCGTCGGCCGTCATCAATCTGGTGGGAGTTCTCAAGGGCGAGTTCCAGGCGCATCACGTCGATGGCGCAAGGAACGTCGCCGAGGCGGCTCGAGAGGCCGGCGCCGGGGCCTTGGTCCACATCTCCGCGATCGGCGCCGACCCTGGATCCGACTCCGTCTACGGAAGGACGAAGGGCGAAGGCGAGCTCGCGGTTCGAAGCGCCTTCCCCAATGCGACGATCTTTCGCCCCTCGATAGTGTTCGGCCCCGAAGACGATCTCACCAACCGGCTCGCAAGCCTCGCCAGGCTGCCGGTGCTCCCCGTCGTCGCGGCCAAGCGGCGCTTCCAGCCCGTCTTTGTAAAGGATTTGGCGAAGGCGATTGCGATGGCCACGCTCGATCCGGACACCCACGGCAGCAAGACCTACGAGATCGGCGGCCCGGAGGTGATGACCATGGAAGACATTTACCAGGTCTGCGCCCGATCGGCCGGACGCGAGCCCGACCTCGTCGAGCTTCCCAACTTCGCTTCCGCATTCCTGTCGTGGTTCGGCTTTCTTCCGGGAGCGCCGCTGACCCGCGACCAGTGGAAGATGCTTCAGCGCGACAACCTCCCCGCCACGCGCTCGAAGGGCCTCAACGCGTTCGGGATCGAGCCCACCGCGCTTGCTTCGGTCGCACCCGAATGGCTGTCGCGATTCCGTGTCGGCGGGCGCTGGTCCGCCGACAGCGTCGACCAGGCAGCCTGACCGCCACGTGCCGATCCTTTGGCTCGTCATCATCCTCGGCATTGTCGAGGGCCTGACCGAATATCTCCCGGTCTCCTCGACCGGCCATCTCATTCTCGCCACCGAGCTGCTTGGCTTCGATGCGCAAAGGTGGGCGCTGTTCAACGTCGCCATCCAGCCCGGCGCGATCCTGGCCGTCGTGGTGCTTTACTGGCGGACCTTCCGCGACGTCCTCGTCGGCCTGTTCCATCGCGAACCGTCGGCCTGGGCATTCACCCGCAACATCCTGATCGCCTTTCTTCCTGCCGTGGTGGTCGCGCTGATTATCGGCGACGTCATCGACGCAATGCTGGAAAATGCAGTCATCGTCGCCTGGGCGCTGATCATCGGCGGAATCGCCATATTGATCGTCGAGAAGTTCGCCCGGCCCAAGGATTGCGACGGCGTGGCGAACGTCACTCTTCGTCAGGCGATCGGCGTCGGGATCGTCCAGTGTCTCGCGATGATCCCCGGCGTCAGTCGCTCGGGCGCTACCATCCTTGGAGCGATGAGCCTTGGCGTCGACCGCAAGACGGCGGCCGAATTCAGCTTCTTCCTTGCGATCCCGACGCTGAGCGGCGCCACCGCGATGCAGCTGTTCCGCCATGGCGACACCATGCCGTCCGGAATGATCGGGTGGATCCTGATCGGAAGCCTGGTGTCGTTCGTCGTCGCCATCGTGGTGGTGAAGGTGTTCATCTCGGTCGTTACCCGCTTCGGCTTCGCGCCCTTTGCCTGGTACCGTATCGTTGCCGGAGCGGCAGCCTTGGTCTGGCTATCAACGCGCTGATTTGATTGCGCTTATTTTGGTGCTAATGTTGCCGGCAGCAAGGAGTCCCATAATGCGCCTGTACGTCGTCGCGATCGCGCTCGCATCCCTCGCCGCCCCGGCACTCGCCCAGCCCGCCGCTCGGGAGCCGATCCAGATCCCGCCGGAACTCACCGATCCCAGGACCGCCGAGCGGCTCTCGGCGATGAGCGAAGCGCTTTCCAGGGCATTGCTCGAAATGCCGGTCGGTGAAATCCAGGCAATCGCCGAGGGCCGGCCGCCCACCCCGGCAGACCGAACGCGGACCGTCCGCGACCTTGGCCGTCAGTCAGACCCGAACTTCGAACGCACCGTCGAGCAGCTCACCGCTTCCGGGCCGATGATCCGCAACGCGATGAAGAGCTTCTCGGCGGCGCTTCCCGCAATCACCAAGGCATTGTCGCAAGCCGCCGACGAGATCGAGCGCGCGACCGAGAACATGCCGCGGCCGGACTATCCGCGGCGCTAGGCGCCAAGCTGGTATTGCTTGAGCAAATCGTAAAGCGTCGGCCGGCTGACCCCGAGCAGCTTCGCAGCGCCTGAAATATTATGGTCGGTCCGGCTCAGCGCCTGGCGGATCGCCTTGCGGTCGGCGGTCTCCCGCGCGGCTCGAAGGTTGATCATCAGCCCTTCGCCAGCCGCGCTTCCCGGAAGGTCGAGATCGGCAGCGCCGACCAGCCGGCCGTCGGCCATGATAACCGCCCGCTTCACCCGGTTTTCGAGCTCGCGGACATTGCCGGGCCAGCCGTAGCTGTCGATCGCCGCCGTCGCTGCGGGGGAAAGCCCCTGCACCTTCGGGTTCATCTCGCGCGCGAAGCGAGTGCCGAAATGGCGGGCGAGAAGCACCGCATCGCCGGACCGCTCGGCCAGCGACGGGATTTTCACGACAATCTCGGCGAGCCGGTAATATAGGTCTTCGCGGAAGCGCCCGTCGGCGATCATCGCCTCAAGGTCTTGGTGGGTCGCGCAGACGATCCTGGTATCGACCGCAATCGGCTCGCGTCCGCCGATCCTCTCGATCACCCGTTCCTGCAGGAACCGGAGAAGCTTGACTTGGAGCGCGAGCGGGATGTCGCCGACCTCGTCGAGGAACAGGGTTCCGCCCTGCGCCATCTCGACCTTGCCGATATTGGTCTTGATGGCGCCGGTGAACGCTCCGCGCTCATGGCCGAACAGCTCCGCCTCGAGCAAATTCTCGGGGATCGCGGCGCAGTTGATCGCGACGAACGGACCGGTCGCGCGGCCGCTTTGCTCATGCACCGCCCGTGCGAGCAGCTCCTTGCCAGTCCCGCTGGCGCCAAGAAGCATCACCGACACGTCGGTCGACGCGACCCGCTCGATCGTTCGAGCAACCTTGAGCATCTCGGGAGCCGCCGTGATGATCGACCCCAGGACAGCCGACCCGCCCGACTGCTCCAGCCGTCGGTTCTCCTCCTCAATCCCGTGAAGGTGGAAAGCGCGAGCGACGATCAGCCCAAGCTCGTCGATATCGATCGGCTTGCGGTAGAAATCGTAGGCGCCAAGAGCGATCGCGGTCATCGCGCTTTCGCGAGCGCCATGGCCTGACGCGACGATCACCTTCGTGCCGGGCTTGAGCGCGAGGATTTCGGTGAGTGCGGCGAAGCCTTCCTCGGTGCCGTCCGGGTGGGGCGGCAGTCCAAGATCGAGGGTCACGACCGCCGGCTCGTGGAGACGAAGTGCCTCAAGAGCCGATGTCCGGT
>JACDCV010000178.1 GCA_013817375.1 Sphingomonas sp. | reverse complement strand
CAACCATTGCTACCGCGCCGACGAAATGGCGATCATGATCGATATGGCCAAGGAATTCGGCTACAAGATCAGCACCTTCCATCACGCGGTCGAGAGCTACAAGGTTGCCGATCTTCTAGCGCGCGAGGGCATCTGCTCGGCGATGTGGGCGGATTGGTACGGCTTCAAGATGGAAAGCTATGACGGGATCAAGGAAAATATCCCCTTCGTCGACCGCGCCGGAGCCTGCGCCATCGTCCACTCGGACGACCCCAATGGCATCCAGCGACTGAACCAGGAAGCGGCCAAGGCGCTCGCCGACGGGCGCCGCGCCGGGCATAATGTGTCCGATGCTTATGCCTGGCGCTGGCTCAGCTTCAACCCCGCCAAATCGCTTGGCATTGCTGACAAAACCGGCAGCCTGAAGCCCGGCAAGATGGCCGATCTGGTGCTGTGGAATGGCAATCCGTTCAGCACCTATACCAGGCCCGACAAGGTGTGGATCGACGGAGCGATGATGTACGACAGCGCCAATCCCAGGCTGCGCCCGGTCAGCGATTTCGAGCTTGGCCAGCCGGGCGAAGGAGATGTGAAGTGAAGCGCCTCCTCCTCATTGCCGCGTTGCTGTTGGGCACCTCCCCGCTCGCTGCCCAGACCATCGCCATCACCGGCGGCACTGTCGCCCTGGGCGACGGGTCGGACCCGATCGTTGGTGGCACGGTCGTTATCCAAAGCGGCAAGATCCTTGGCGCAGGGGTCGGAATCCCGATTCCGCGCGATGCGCAGATGATCGACGCGCGCGGCAAATGGGTCACGCCGGGGATCATCGGCGGATTTTCGCGCCTCGGCCTCAGCGAAGTCGACCTTTCGGCCGACGGCACGACCGACGACCGCGCGCCGAGCGGACCATTCAGCGCCGCGATCGACGTGGTTCCGGCGGTCAACCCACTGAGCTCGACTATCTCGGTCAATCGAGCCGATGGGGTGACCCGGGCGATCGTCGCGCCGAGCACCGCGCGCAACATCTTCGCCGGGCAAGGGGCAATGATCGACCTTGGCGCCGACCATGACCCGATTACCGCCGCGCGCCGCTTCCAGTTCGTCGAGCTTGGCGAATCGGGTGCCGCCACCGCCGGCGGATCGCGTGCCTCGGCCCATTTGCTGTTCCGCAACGCGCTCCGCGAAGCAGGCGAACTCGGCCGCGATTCGGCGCGAATTTCGTCGGGCGCCAGACAGCCGGTGGATAATCCGATCGAAGGTCCGGTGGTCCGCGACCCCAACGAATCGCGAATGCTCGGCCCCGGTGCGCAGCGCAGCGACGACGTGCTGCTGACCCGATTCGATGCCGCGGCGCTGGTCCCGGTGCTGCAGGGGCGGCAATATCTGCTGGTCCATGTCGAGCGCGCCAGCGACATCCTCCAAGTGATCGCGCTCAAACGCGATTTCCCACGATTGAAGATGGTGCTGGTCGGGGTGACCGAGGGCTGGACCGTGGCCGACCGCATCGCCGCCTCGGGAATCCCGGTGATTGCGTCTGCGGTCAACGACCTGCCCGCCAGCTTCGAGCAACTGGCCGCGACCCAGTCGAACATCGGCCGGATGCGCGCCGCGGGGGTCAATGTCGCGATTGGAATGATCGACGACAATGATTCGCGCTATCTGTTCAATCAGCGCCAATATGCCGGAAATCTTGTCGCACTAGGCAAGGTTCCCGGGGCAACCGGGGTCAGCTGGGGCGAGGCGCTGGCGATGATCACGTCGAAGCCCGCCGAAGTGATCGGCTTGGGCCGCAGCCTCGGCAGCCTCGGTCGCGGCAAGCAGGGCGACGTTGTAATCTGGTCGGGCGATCCGCTCGAGATGGCGAGTGAGGCGCAGATGGTGTGGATCGACGGCGTGCGCCAGCCGCTTGAGAGCCGCCAGACCAAGCTTCGCGACCGCTACCAGAGCCTCGAGCGCCAGGCGCTTCCGGAGGCCTATCGGCGGTGACCGGGCTTGCAGGATGAGCGCTCTGGACGTCTGCTTTCGACCGATTGTGTTGAAAAACTCCCGCTTGAAGTTGTGGTGATGCTCTGATTCAATGCTCGTGTCGAAGCGGGAGACGGGCCGATGATGGGCGAGCGGGCGGTGATGCAGGAGGCGCTGTTTTACGGCTTCAGCCTGGAAGATCATGTTCCGGCGGATCACCTGCTGCGCTCGATCGACCGGTTCGTCGATCTGTCCGGCATACGCGAGCATCTTCGGCCTTATTACAGCGAGACCGGGCGGCCATCGATCGACCCCGAGCTAATGATCCGCATGTTGATCGTCGGCTACTCGCTCGGCATCCGTTCGGAACGTCGATTGTGCGAGGAGGTGCATCTCAACCTGGCCTATCGCTGGTTCTGCCGCCTTGGTCTCGATGGCGCGGTGCCCGATCACTCGACCTTCTCCAAGAACCGCCACGGCCGCTTCCGCAACAGCGATCTTTTGCGCGAACTGTTCGAAACGACGGTGGCACGCTGCATCGCCGAAGGGCTGGTCGGCGGCGAAGGCTTTGCGGTTGATGCCAGCCTGATCAAAGCCGATGCCAACCGCCAGCGCTCGGTCCCGGGCAGCGAGGGCCTGCCGCCCGATGCCGCTAGCCATGCAGTGCGCGAGTATCTGGAGGTGCTCGACGAAGCGGCGTTCGGCGGCGCGACCCCGGTCACCCCCAAGTTCATCTCGATCGCCGACCCGGCGTCGCGCTGGACTGGCGCCAACGGTGGCCTCGCCTTCTTCGCTTACTGCACCAACTATCTGATTGACCTGAAGCATGCCGTCATCATGGATGTCGAGGCGACCACCGCGGTGCGTCAGGCCGAGGTGACCGCGCAGCGCCGGATGATCGAGCGCACCGCCGACCGATTCGGCATCTGGCCCGAGCGGCTCGCCGCCGATACCGGCTACGGCTCGGCCGAGAACCTGGCCTGGCTGGTCCACGAGCGCGGCATCGAACCGCATGTCCCGGTGTTCGACAAGTCACGGCGTAGCGACGGCACGTTCAGCCGCGATGCCTTCGTCTACGACCACGACCGCGATCTTTACCGTTGTCCAGGGAACAAGCCGATGACCACGCCCGGCACCCTCGTCAATGACGGCGCGACGCTGATCTACCGTGCCAGCAAGCGCGACTGCGACGCCTGCGCGCTCAAGCCGCGCTGTTGCCCCGGACAGCCGCCCCGCAAGATCCCCCGTTCGATCCACGAAGGCGCGCGCGACATGGCCCGCGATCTGTCGCTAACCGACGCCTATCTGACCTCACGGCGAGAGCGAAAGAAGGTGGAGATGCTGTTCGCGCACCTTAAACGCATCCTCAAGCTCGACCGCCTGCGCCTCAGAGGCCCCAACGGAGCAAAAGACGAGTTCCACCTCGCCGCCACCGCCCAGAACCTGCGCAAGATGGCCAAGCTGATCCCAATGCAGGCACCGGCAATGGCAGGGTGAGGCCGAACATCACCGCTCGCCCGCAATCCTGATCACCAAAGCGTCTAGCCACGGACGAGTTTTTCAACACAATCGGTGGAAAGCGGACACGTTGTTCTGTAT
>JACDCV010000036.1 GCA_013817375.1 Sphingomonas sp. | reverse complement strand
ACTACAAAGGCGCCGCGCTGATGATCGATGCCCTGCCGGACGCCAAGGTGATGCTCGGCGACCGAGGCTACGATGCCGACTGGTTCCGCGCTGCTCTGATCAATCGCGGCATCGCGCCGTGCATCCCGTCAAAGGTGAACCGCAAGGTGCAAATCCCGCACGACCGCTTGCTCTATCGCCAGCGCCATCGCATCGAGAACATGTTCGGAAAGCTCAAGGACTGGCGTCGAATCCACACCCGCTACGATCGCTGCGCCCACACCTTCATGTCCGCAATCGCCATCGCCGCCGCCGTCATCTTCTGGCTGTGATCAATGAGTCCTGAGCCTAGTGATTCCCTGGAAAGTCGCTCCAAGGACCGTCGCCATACAACTCCAGCGATCTTTGGAGGGAAATCTTTCATGCCGGAAGCAGTCGCGGCACGTGCAACAAAAGCTGCTTTCACCTCTTGGCGAACGAACTCTTCAAATGTTGCAGCTAGCAAGAGCGTTGCGGCGTTCGCTCCCGCAATTCGAGCGCGAGCAGGGGATACGGACCCCGTCGCGCTCAGCGAATTGATCATGCCTTCGATCGCAACGAGCTCAGCTTCGAAATCCTCGAGGATGAGCTCGAACTCAGTTGCCATTACAGGCCGGCGCCCTCCGAAAGGATGCGTTCAATGAGACCGATTCTCTCTCGAACTGCCTGAGCGGTATTTCCCTGCCCGGTTAGGACGGGAGCGCTCTCTTCGTTTGCGAACTCGTCACGCAGCCTGTCCTGGATAGCATCCTTGGCGGCGACCAACTTGTCACGCTTTTGCCACAGGCGGTCAACAGCAACCAAGGTCGCGTCATATAATGCAGCTGAAATCCTGCCCCGCCCTTTCTCATCGGGTGGAAGAACAAATGGGTTAGGACCAAAAATGTCGTTTGCGACTTTGAGTCTTTCAGCGAACTCAGTTTTGAGGCTATCCGAATCTTCCTCAGATATGTCCATCCTAGACTCCATCGCGCGGTCGAGCATCGCCTTCATGGAACCGCGGATATTCTTCTCATCCCTCAGTGCGAAGTAACGCAGAACAAGCTGACAATCACCCATAGTGGAATATAAATTATTCCTTTGGCGCTCCGAATTCTCGTAATACTCGTTCGGATCAGCTTCAACATATGGTGGGATAGAAAATATTTGAGTAACCAATGTAGTTCTAGCCATTTCGACAATGGCCCTGTTGAAATATCCAGGATAGATTGCGTTTCGGATTTCTTGGGCGTTTAGCTTAGCTCCGCCAGTATTAAGGCGGTCAAATATGAAGCGTCGTATATCCGTCACCGTGAAACTAGACCCTAATATGACGTCGCTATCACTTTCTAAGAGCAACACGATTGCAGACAAGGACGATCTATCGAGCGCGCGCTTGATCCGGGGTGGACATCTAGAATACCGCAAGCCGTTAAGAGGCGAAAGAACTTGCAATCCTGAAAGTGCAAAATCGCCCTCCAGGAATTCTTTTATGGCGTTTAGTCTTTGTTGGCCGTCCATGACTTCATACCGTGCGCCCTCAATTTCATACAAGAAGATAGGCGGCACAGGTATGTTTAATAGCAACGACTCAATCAACCTGGATTTCTGCGGGTTGGTCCATCGTAGTCGCCGTTGATATTCCGGCCGAATATTTAGGACCTCCCCTTTAGTGATCAGATCACGAAGTTGAGGGAGCAGGAAGTTATTAGTTTGGTAGACGACCCGAAGCGTTCTTGCTAAAGAATTCATCTGGGTCAATCTTCGTCGGTGTTGATGGCGGCGGAACTACTTCAGCTTCATCAATGCCTGATACCTCGACCTCGGCGGTCAGGTCTGCTGCATCCGTTGCCATTCGAATCTCCCTAGCCCGGCGGCATAATGGGATGACCGCGAAAGGGCTATCGGCCTACCGCGATTAGGGGAGCGCCGTTAACGCCCCTCAATCCCCCACCCCAAAAAACCGCCGAGCCTTCGGCCCCTCCAAATCCCGCGTCTCCCTCACCTCGTCCAGCGCGTCCATGAATTCCACCCCCCGGTCACGGCCCGCGCCGACCAGTTCCGGAACGCAGCCACCCTCGACCGTCAGAAGCATATCCCCCTCCGCCATATACACCTCATACGGCTCATTATCCTGCGGCTGGATCTTCACCGCCTTTTCCCAATCGACCGGTCCGACCAGCGTCTCCCACGCCGCCTGTTTGCGCTCGTCGTGGCACAGGGTGAACAGATATAGCCGCCGGGCCCGGAGCAGCCGCTCGCGGCACCGTTTCTGCGCCGCTTCGACTTCGCTGCGCAAATCATCTTCGTCGCGCTCGTCCGCCCCCCGGTCCATGTTCTGGACCGACTGCGCGGTCGCGTTTGCAAGCTCGCCCATCTGGTCGCCAAGCCGCACCATTTCCCGCTCGCGATAGATGTCCAGGGCGGCGTCCCACGCGTCCGAAAAGCTCTTTCCGCCGCGCGCCTTGCGAAGCTTCTCCGCGCCATATTCGTGGCGGCCGATTGCCTTGCCCGCCCGCCGCGCCGACCCGGTGATGGCAAGCGCGGCGATGAATGCGCGCTGCAGCTCGGCAGTCCAGTTGTTGACCTGCGTCCGCCTCGGCACCGGCTCGAAATTCAATATGTCGGCAATTCCCGAAAAGCCCTCCTCGCCGGCGCTGCCCTGCGCCCGGCAGGCATCGCAGATGACGGGAATCGCCGGCATCCCCTGACCCAGGCGGGCGGCGGCTTGCCCGCGGCAATCGCTCGCTGATGTGCTCATAGTCGCTCCTTGCAAAAGGGCCGGTCGGCCGGACAAAAAAAGGGCCGCCCCGAAGGACGGCCCGATCAGGCACTGGAAAGTGCCTTACTCAAATGGTTGTTAGCGGCTGGTCGAGTCGCTCTTATTCTTGTCGGACTCGCTCTTGTTCTTGTCGGCCTGGCCGGTCGTGTTCTGGCCCTGGCCCATCGCGTTCTGGCTCTGACCCATCGGGTTCTGGCCCTGGCTCTGGCCGCTCGAGCTCTTCTCGCTGGTCGAGCTCTGCTCACCGCCACCGATCGCGCCCTTTTCCTTGCTGTCCTTGTCGAACTGGCCCTTCTCATGCTGGCGGTCGCCGCCCATCTTGGACTGCTCGTTCTTCATCGTTTCGTTGTTGCTGTTCTGCTGGTTCATCTTGTTGTCGTCGGCCATGGGAATGGCTCCTTTCATATGATTTCGAGGAATGGCGCCTCTTTTCGAGCGCCCTTACCTAACCAACGGACAATATGGATGAACGTTCCGGAAATTGGCAGATTTCCACTGTTTTTGCGTCCACCCGGGCGTAGAGCGCGACCACCTGCCCCGCCCGCGCGCGGCGATGCGTGGCGGCTGGCGGCGAGGCCCATGCTTACCGTGACGCTACGGGAAGGCGTCGCGAAGGTTTCAATTCGCCGAAACGGAAGGCCTGCTAGCGGGCGGAGCCAGTATCGCGCAGGCTATCCGCCCGCCGCTATTGCCGCTGGGATCGGTCACATAATCGTCGGCCGTCGCGTGGATCACCACCGCGGAGCCATCCGCGTCGGCAAGGCCGGCCAGGCTCGACCCGGCGAGAACAACCGTCTCGTTGACTATCCCGCTCGAAGAAGCGGTGACGTTGGGCAAATCGCCCGCGTGCGGCCCTTGCGGATTGTTGAGTCCGTGCTTCATGTCCGCGGGGTTCCAGTGCGGACCGGCGCTTTCGAAGCCCGGCGTATCGCAGCGCCCAACCGCATGGACGTGAACTCCATGAAGGCCGTGAGCGACCCCGGACGCATTCATCTTGAGGGTCACGCCGCCCGAGGTCTGCGCAGCGACGACGGTGCCGATCGACTGTCCAGTCGAGTTGATCAGTGCGACCGGAGGCGCCGCTACGGGCACGTCGACGGCGGCGCAGCCGGCTAGTGAAGTGGCGGCCAAAGTGATTGCGATCGATCTGCGCATTGTTGCTTCTCCCTCGCTGTTCAGAACCGAAGCGGCGGCGGAAGGTTCAATGGGAGGCCGTCGCGATCGGGCTTCGGGCAAAGAAAAACCGGCCCGGGCGAGTGGCCCGGACCGGTCTTTTCTTGCTTCGTCGGCTTGCGCCGGCGACCGCTTTAGCCGCGTTCTGGCGCCGGCGGCGGCGGCGGAGGCGGAGGCGGCGGAGCCGGACACATCTCGGTCGCCAAAATCACCGTTCCGTCCGGGCACGTCTGAGTCGCCGGAGGCGGCGGCGGAGGCGGCGGAGGAACGAAGACCGGAGGCGGCGGCGGTGCTGCGAAGTTGTAGATTAGGCTCAGCAGCAGGCTGTGCGACCGCCAGCGGGTCTTCAGCCGGAAGTCCTGATCATCGTCGGTCTTCAGATTGGGAACATTAAAGAACCGATACTTCAAGCCAAGATCAAGGTTCATCGAAAGCGCGGTGCGCACTCCGGCCACCACTTGCCATGCAATGCGGCTGTCGGAGATCGATCCGTCAATACCTTCTGCGGCAAGGTCGATCCCGTCGATCTCGTCGAGATCGTACTTGACGTTGGCGTAACCGATACCCGGGCCAATGTAACCGCTCCACGAATCTTCATCGCCAACGTCGAGGAGAGCGTTGATCATGAACGACACCGCACGCGCATCACCGTCAGCGCCAAAGTTCTCGCCGAAACCGAAGTCGGGATCGTTGCGGAACTCGAACTCGTCGATGCCAGCATTCTTGTAACCGAGCTCACCTTCGACACGGACCATGCCGAAGTCGTAGCCGGCGATGAGGTCGATATCGAAACCGGGCTTCATCTTGATGACGTACAGGTCGTCGATCGCCGTGTCGGAAGTGCTATCGACAAGATCGATGTTGGCGTCTTCGACGAGCATGATACCGCCCTCGACACCAGCATAGAAGCTACCGTCGCGGGCGAGCGCCGGCGTCGCCAGCGCGGTCGATGCGAGCGCCAGTGAAATGGCCAGCTTGCGCATAGAAATCTTCCCCTTTTGAAACGCGTTCCAAGCAGAACTGCCCGAACACATTATGAGAGGCCCTGTTTCCGTGCAACTGGGGATTCAGGCCAACTGTTGCGCAAAAGCATCAATGATTGCCGATGATGCCGTGAAGCCCTTGTTTTGAAACGCTTTTCATTGTGGGCGTCCGGAACAGCCAATTCACAGCATTTTTCAAATTGTGTCGGCGAGATGGGTCCTTGGGCCACTCAGCATGCATTTGCTCATGTGCCCAAGCCCGCTGGACCGTCTGTGGAACCGATCGTAGCGTCGCATCATGTTGGCGAACACCGAGCCGAAGCAGGTTGTCCGGGGCTTTTATGCCGAGGTGATAAATCGCCGCGACGTCAATGCCATTGATCGCTTTCTTACCGAAGATTTTCGGCACAACGGCGAGTTGCGCGGGCGAGCCGGACAGCGCCAGGCGGTGGCGGCATTCCTCACCGGCTTCTCGGATCTCCACCACGAAATCCTGATCATCCTCGCGGAGCGGGATCTTGTCAGCGCCTATCAAAGGTGGACTGGCACTCACGACGGCGAGTTCATGGGGCGAGCACCGACCGGCCGGCTCGTCAGCTTCACTTCGACGGCCATTCTCCAGGTCTGCGGCGACGAGATCGCTCAGGCCTGGGACGTTGTCGACGTATCGCTCGCTTCCCAACTCAGCTGAACAACAGCAGAGATCAGGTCGCGATCAATCCGTGCTGGCGAAGAACGGCCAAAATTCCACTGATTGCCACCCGCGCTTCGCTGTCGACAGTCGATCCACCCGCCGGCGACTCAATCGCCGCAGCCTGGCTACCGACGACCTGGGTGCCGTCAATCGACAGGAGAGCGCCGCGGACGGTCCCGTAATCCCAGGCTCCTGCGTTATAGACAGCAGTCAGTTGCGTGGATCGAACGTAAACCGCGATCCCCTCCACGGGATTGATGAACCGCCAGCCTCCGGACGAGAAACTAGCAATGGCCTGTGCATGACCAGACCAGACCCCACTTGGAGCATCGCCGACAATGTAACACTCGCCAATTGCGGGGGACACGGGCGGCGGGTCGGTCGCCGGTTCCTCGACCGCGCCTGCAACCAGCGCGTCGAGAAGTTGCAGCGCCTCGTTGTGAAACAGCTCCTTCTGCGCCTGGCCGGGGCTGATCATCGGCAGCCCAAGCCGATCGGTAGAGTCCATGATTTACGATCCTAACTGTTGCTGATGGTAAGAGTGGCGGCGCGGGAAACGCCAAGATCGCCGATCTGGACTACCGCGATGTCGATCGGGCCGCTGGCCTTCGTGGGTCCAGCGCTCATAATGCGCATCGAATTCGAGTAGGTCCTGCCAGGTCATTGCGGCGATGATCCGCCGCCGCTCCTCGGGCGGCGCCAAAGCGAACCTGATCGTCTGCTCGCGCAGCTGCTCAGGGCTCACTCGGAGGCGCCTCTGGCCCGCTCCTCGCGGATTCTCAACCGCTCGAGCTTGTTGAACACCCTCTCCCTGATCTCGTCGATGTTTTCCGGCTCATTCTCCGGCGCGGCCTCAACAGCGGTGTCGCGGTGCATCTTCAGAAGCGTCAGCCCGAGCTGGTTGGAATATTCCTTCATCCGTTCTTCGGAACCGTCACGGCGCTTGACCAATTTCTCGGTACCGTTGAACGCCCTGTCGAGGAGCACCAGCTCCAGGCGCTGATAAGCGGTGCCGATCGCTTCCAGCCAACCGGCCCGGAACGCGGCATTTGTCTTGCGCCTCCTGTAAGCGCTGCTCACCGATACGCCTGCCTCCTGGGCGGCACGCGACACATTGCAGGTTTCGGCAAGCGCAGTGAGAAAATCGCGCTGCCTCGCCTCGGTCCAGTCGCGCTTCGCCTGCTGGCGCATCTTCGGCCGTCGGGCGCCGCTCAGCACCAGCGCTGTGGAGCGGCCAGTCGCCCCAACATTCACTCCAGTCACAACCTCTCCCGAACGCATTTCGGGCCGCACCCCCTTTGTGGGGGACCGGCCCGAATCACTTTTCCTCACTGTTCCTAAGTTGTACCCAATGAGCGTGACGATGTCAAGGGATTTATTCCAGATAGGTTTCTTTGAAAAGAAATACCGCTCCGAAATAGACGGAAATCTGCGCCAAATCAGGTTCGGTTCCGATCCCCTCCGCCCCATTGATAGGGTACAGCTTCCGAATGCGATATCAGCGTGCCGAACTTCCTCTTCAACTGAACGGACTTACTGCTGCTCGAGAATTCTTCTCCGGCTGCATTGCGGACTCGGACCCGCTCCGCGAAAGCCTCTGGGTCGCGCATCTCGACGACAAGGCGAACTGTCTCCACCTCACTCGACATAGCGGCGACGAAGGCGGCACCGACTTCCCGCTCCGTTCGATCATTGCCGATGCGGCGCTCCACGGAAGCGCGGGAATCGTGCTCGCTCACAATCATCCAAGCGGCGATCCGACGCCGAGTGACGGCGATCGCCGTTCGACTCGTCGGCTGGCCTGCGCCGCCGAGGCGCTCGACTGCGCCATCGTCGATCATTTGATCTTCGGTGGTAAGGATTGCGCGAGTTTCCGCCAGCTGGGCTTGCTTTAAGAGCGTTCAACGCAACCGGCGCCACTAGGAAGTGCCGCCTCCCAGCTTGATGATCTTTTTCCATTCCGCCTCCCGCACAGGCGATACAGACAGGCGCGACTGACGGATCAGCTCCATCTTCGCGAGCTCCTCAGTCGCCTTGATCGTCTTCAGGCTGACCGGCGCCGGCATTGCCCGAACCGGCTCGACGGCGACAGATACCCAGTTCGGATCCTTCGGGTCTGCCGCGGCCTCGCGGGCCACCTGCATCACTCCGATCACCGAGCGTTCATCGCCGCTATGGTAGAAGAATGCCTCGTCGCCGCTTTTCATCGCCTTGAGGTGAAGTCGGGCGGACGGGTTGCGGACGCCGTCCCATTCGGTCGCGCCGTCCCGTACCAGATCGGCC
This sequence comes from Sphingomonas sp., assembly GCA_013817375.1. Classification (GTDB taxonomy): domain Bacteria; phylum Pseudomonadota; class Alphaproteobacteria; order Sphingomonadales; family Sphingomonadaceae; genus Sphingomicrobium. The sequence continues at coordinate 7,763 of JACDCV010000036.1, read as the reverse complement.
CAGCTGTACGTGCCGGGTTCCGATTTCATCAGCCAGTGAGCCATTCGTGTCTCCTCGCATGTACGACTAGCCACTTCCCCTCCCAATGATAAGCTGCAGAGCGTTTTCCTAAGGTTTTCAATAGGTTCCGCTGCTCACCCCGCGCATCCCACGACTCATCGTGCAGGCTCTTGGATTCCTTCAGCCAATCAGTATTTGGTCCTTATCGGTTAAACGAGAGCAAGCGGGCCACAGGCGCAAAAGACGCCGGGCCCCGGGCAAGACGGACGAACTTGAACAGCCATGATCGGCGCCCCGGGGGGCGCTCGCTGTGACGGTCGGCCGCCAAGGGCAGAGAGAAAATTTGAAGCAGATATTTCGGAACCGCGGCCTCGCCGCGGTGGTGGGTACCCTCATGCTGATGCTGGGCACTGGCACTGCAGCCGCCCAGACGGCACAGATGGCCAAGATCAGCTATTCATTGAACAACGCCGGAGCGGTCAACGCATCGGCCCGTCCGCTTGGCAATCAGGCACAAGTGCCGATGGTTGCGGCGGTCCAAAGGGTCGTCGCCTCGACCAGCGACATGTTCTCCAATGCGGTCGGCGCGGTGTTCGGCACTCAGAAGCAGAGCGAGTCGGCACGGATCATCCGCGAAGCCTCCTGGCTTCACACCAACGGCTGGCCGCTATATGCGCTGGTCGATCGGTACAGCGCCTCCGCCGGCCCCGAGCTCAACGAGCAGGAAAATTGCATCGCGGTGGCAATCTATCACGAGGCTCGCGGGGAGTCCCTTGAAGGGCAGCTAGCGGTCGCTCGAGTGATCATGAACCGCGCCGCCTCCGGCAAATATCCGCCGACCTGGTGCGATACGGTCAAGCAGCCGTGGCAGTTCTCGTTCGTTCGCAACTATCAATTCCCCTACACCGACACGAATTCGGCGTCCTGGCGGAAAGCGGTTGCGATCACCCGGCTTGCGACCAGCAGCGTCGTTCCAAGCCTTACCGACGACGTCCTGTGGTACCATGCCGACTATGTCGCGCCGTCATGGGGCCGCCGCCTCACCCGCGTCGAGAAGATCGGAACGCACATCTTCTACCGTGCTTAAGCTCGGCCCGACTCGCGGAAGTCTCCATCTGGCGTAAACCGCGTTCACAGGGGATTCGCTTGAGCCCGCTTTTTTGAACACCCTCCTTCCGCGCGTCGATCCGATGCGCGGGGGGAGGGTTTTTCATTGCTCAAGATTCTGGTCGTCGAGGACGACGCGCAGCTTGCAAGCACAGTCAAATATCTGATCGAGGACAATCCGCGCTACCGGGTCTCGGCGATAGCCGATGATGTCGAAAGCGCAGTCGCAGCGGCCCGGGAGCACCAGCCGCATCTGGCGCTGGTCGATCTTCACCTCGCGCGGGGAAGTACCGGTTTTGCGGTCGCGGTTCGCCTCAGCGATTTCAACGTGCCGTGCCTGTTCGTCAGCGGCAAGCCGCCGAGCTATCCGACACCCGACCTTGCTCTTGGCTGCCTCGTAAAGCCGTTCACTGCCGAGGACGTGCACCGGGCGCTGGCAATGGCCGAGGACAAGCTTCGAGGGCGCGACGCCTTGAGGATGAGGCTTCCGGTCAACCTCACAATCTATGATGAAGAGGCTTCGGAAACGATGGAGGTGAGCGGCTTCATCCCGTCCCGGGCATCGCTCTTGACCCGCCTCGGCCACTGGATCGCGGCTCGCCAGGGCGCGTCATGAATCGGTAACATTCACGTCACGCGGGCGTAGCAGTCACCCGCTAGAGCGCCTTCATTCCGTTCCTGGAAGGACGCTTCAAGTGATGAAAATGCTTCTGCCAGCTCTGCTCGCCTCCGCCGCATTCGCTACCCCCGCGGCTGCTCAGGCGCCGGTAACCGCCGACGATATCACCGCCCTTCGACTTCAGATTGACGCGCTCCAGTCGAAGGTCGCCGAGCTCGAATCAGCGCAGACTGCAACGGCCGCCAAGGTCGAGGCAGCGCCCGCTCCTGTAGCGAAGATAAGCTGGAAAGGCGCGCCTGTGATCGAGGGCGACGGCTGGTCGTTCAAGCCGCGTGGCAGGCTTCAGTACGACTTCGGATATGTCGATGGTCCCCGCGGCTACGACAATCCCGGTCTGGGTTTCAGCAACGAGGTTCGCCGCGCCAGGCTCGGTGTCGAAGGCGGCCTTCCGGGCGACTTCGGCTATAAGTTCGAGGTGGATTTCGCTTCCGGCGACGTCGAGTTTGCCGATGCCTATCTGTCTTACAACAAGGGCCCGCTGGAGCTCATCGTCGGGCAGCACAACAATTTCCAGTCGCTGGAAGAGCTGACGAGCTCGCTTCACACCTCGTTTATCGAGCGAGCGGCATTCACCGACGCGTTCAACTTCGAACGGCGTGTCGGCGCTTCGGCGCAGTGGCTGAAAAAGGATGTTCTGGTCCAGGGCGGTGTCTTCACCGACAGCGTCACCGACCTCAACAGCATCGGCGACGACAACGACAGCTACGGGTTCGACACTCGCGCCGTCTACATGCCGAAGATGGGCAACAACCAGCTGCACTTCGCCGGCTCGTTCCACTGGCGTGACCTTGAGGACGCCGGCACGACCGTCCGCTACCGGCAGCGCCCGGCGATCCACACCACCGACGTTCGCTTCATCGACACCGGCAACATCACCAACGCCAAGGCCGAGACCGGCTACGGGCTTGAAGCGGCCGGCATCTTCGGGCCCTTCTACGTTGCCAGCGAGGCCTTCTGGCAACGCGTGTCGAGAGACGGCTTCTCCAGTCCCACTTTCTTCGGCGCCTACGCCGATGCGGGCTATTTCTTCACCGGCGAGACCCGCGGCTACAAGGCCGGCAAGTTCGATCGTGTGAAGGTGAAGAATCCCTTCAACAAAGGCGGCTGGGGCGCGCTTTCGGCGAACGTCCGCTGGGATTATCTCGACCTCGTCGACAACGACATCGTCGGAGGCAAGCAGAACGCCTACCAGCTTTCGCTCAACTGGAAGCCGATGGACTACGTTTTGTTTGGCCTGAACTTCGCTCACATCCGCTACAATGATGCGGCAATCGTCGCCGATGGTGACCGGGACTATGGCGTTAATGTCGCGGGCCTTCGGACCCAGGTCGATTTCTAATCGCTTTTCGTCTCCCTCCCCGACGAAAATGCAGCTCCCTCGCCCCGCCAAGGGCGGGGGAGTTTTTTTAGGCCTTCGAGAATGAATATCCTGCCGCGGTCTGGAAGACGCATGGGGTCATCCGCTACCCTGCCGCCGATGGCGAAACGGAACGATAGCATTCGCGCACTTCTCGATGCGCTCGACGACCCCTCCCTCGTGGTGGAACGGCAGGTCGTGCAAACCGCCAATGCGCCTGCTCGGGAGCTGCTTGGTGAGGGCATCGAGGGCCGGGATCTGCGCCTCGCGATCAGGCACCCGCGCGCGCTCGAGTTCGCGCTTGCCGGCGAAGCGGGAGAGATCGAGCTGACGGGAATCGGCGAGCTGGGACGCCCCTGGCGGCTGTCGGTGCGGCCGATCGGCGACGGGACGCTCCTCCTTCGCCTTGTCGACCGGTCGCGGGTCCACGCGGCGGAGAAGCTGCGGGTCGATTTCGTCGCCAATGCCAGCCACGAGCTTCGCACTCCGCTGACTGCGGTCCTGGGATATGCGGAGAGCCTCGAGGACGGCGACCTCGAACCCGAGCTCGTCTCGCGCTTCGCCTCGACCATAAGCGGCGAAGCGAAACGAATGCTTCGGATTATCGAGGATTTGATGAGTCTCTCACGAATCGAGGCCGACCGCTTCGTTGCGCCCGCTGACGACATTTCGCTTGGCGCGATCCTGCGAAGCTCGGTCGAAAACATCCGCGCAACTGCCGAGCAATGCGGCTGCGACGTGCAGCTCGATGTTCAAGACGGGCTTCCGCAGGTTCAGGGCGACTTTCCCCAATTGGTGCAGATGATCGACAATTTGCTGAGCAATGCCGTCCGCTACGGATGCGTCGCGCCCGAATGCAAGATCCGCGCTTCGGCTCAGGCCGACGGCCATTGGGTTCGAATCGACGTCAGCGACACCGGGCCGGGAATCCCGCGCGACCATTTGCCGTTCATCACTCGCCGCTTCTACCGGGTCGATGAGGCACGAAGCCGTGACAGCGGCGGTACTGGGCTTGGCCTTGCAATCGTCAAGCATGCCGTCGAGCGCCACCGCGGCTCGCTGTCCATCGACAGCAAAATCGGCGAAGGCACCATTGTCACGGTCCGGCTTCCAGTCGCGGGCTGAGCCTCTGTCACATTAGTGTAACGCAGTCGTAATAGAGGCGTCAGGATCAACGGCTAGTGCCGTGCTGGGCGCTTCGCCCGGCAAGGGAGATTCCATGAATAAGTCGGTATTCCTGCTTCCGGTTGCCGCGCTGCTCGCGGCGTGCGGAAGCAACAGCGGCGGCGGCGGTGGCGGCGAGAGCAGCAGCATCAAGATCGTCGGGTCTTCGACAGTCTATCCGTTCACCACCACGGTGGCCGAGCAGTTTCAGCGCGCCAACCCGGGAACGAACGTGATCGTCGAATCCACCGGCACGGGCGCTGGCATGAAATTATTCTGTTCCGGCGTTGGCTCGAACACGCCCGACGTTTCCAACGCCTCGCGCCGTATCAAGGCGGGCGAACTCGAAGACTGCCATGAAAATGGAGTCAAGAACGTGGTCGAAATCCCGGTCGGAATCGACGGCCTGACGATCATTCAGTCGGTCAATGCGCCGCCGCTCAACCTTACCCAGGAGGATGTCTACAAGGCGCTTGCCGCCAATCCTTACGGACAAGGACCGAACCAGGCACAGACCTGGAAGGACGTGAACCCGTCGCTTCCGGCGCGGAAGATCAGGGTCCTGGGCCCGCCTCCGACGTCGGGGACCCGCGACAGCCTTGTCGAGCTCTATATGGAGAAGGGCTGCGATGCGAACGCGCAGATGAAGGCGCTCAAGGCGTCCGACTCCGACAAGCACAAGGACATCTGCACCAAGATCCGCGAAGACGGCGCGTTCGTAGAAGCTGGCGAGAACGACAATCTGATCGTTCAGAAGGTTGCGCAGGACACCGAGGCTCTGGGCGTTCTTGGCTTCAGCTTCCTCGACGAGAATGCGGACCGCGTTAAGCCGGTTTCGGTGAACGGCGTCGCACCCACCGAGGAGACGATCAGTTCTCTGCAATATCCGGGAGCGCGCAAGATATTCATCTACGTGAAGGGTGAGCATCTTCAAGCAAAGCCGTCGATCCGGGAGTTCGTCCAGACCTACGCCCGCATGTGGAGCAAGGGTGGTGCGCTCGAACGGCGCGGCCTGGTTCCGCTTGGCGAAGCCGATGCGTCGGCAGCGACTACTCAGGCGACGGAGCTGACGTCGCTCGACCCGGCAAGCCTGAACTAAGCGAAGGCGGCGGGCGCGATGTCCCTGACACTTGCGCTCGCCGCAATCCTTTTGGCAGCGGCCGCGGCTGCCTGGATCGGCTATTCCCGAGTGCGCAACCTGCGCTCGGGAACCAGGCTCCACTCGCTGCCGATCTACCATGCTTTCTACGTGGCGCTGTGGACGGCGGTCCCGGCGCTGCTTCTCCTCGCCGTCTGGGCGCCAATCCAGGGCCAACTCGTCCAATCCGCTGTAATCGCAACTCCACAGGGCCAGTCGCTTCCGGATTCCGGCATTCAGCGCGAGTCGATCATTCAGGAAGCCCGCGAAATCGCGGCCGGTCAGCGAGAGACGGGCTTCAACCCCCAGTCGAGCGAGCTTGCACCGGTCTATGCTTCAACCCAGGCTCGCTACTCCACCGCCGGCGGGCTGGTCGCGATCATGGTCGCTTTGCTGGGCGCCTTTTTCGCTCTTCGGCGCCTTGGCGTCGAGTTCCGGGCACGCAATTCGGTAGAACGGTGGATGATGGCGCTGCTGCTCGGCGCGTCGCTGGTCGCAGTCCTGACGACTTTGGGAATCGTTCTCTCGCTGATGTTCGAGAGCCTTCGCTTCTTCAGCATGGTTGCCCCAAGCGAGTTCCTGTTCGGCACTCAATGGAGCCCGCAGACGGCGATCCGCGCCGACCAGGCCGGTTCGTCGGGTGCATTCGGCTCGATCCCGCTGTTCTGGGGCACGATCTTCATCGGAGCGATCATTGCGATGATCGTCGCAATCCCGCTGGGGCTGATGAGCGCCATCTTCCTCACCCAATATGCGCCGGCAAGGATGCGCTCGTGGATGAAGCCGCTGCTGGAGATTCTCGCCGGAGTCCCGACCGTCGTTTACGGATATTTCGCAGCGCTCACCGTCGCTCCGATGATCCGCGATTTTGGACTGACGCTTGGGGTCAGCAACGCAAGCAGCGAAAGCGCGCTCGCCGCCGGCCTGGTGATGGGGATCATGATCATCCCCTTCGTAAGCTCGATGTCCGACGATTCGATCGCCGCCGTACCGCAGGCGATGCGCGACGGCTCGCTGGCGATGGGCGCGACCAAGTCTGAAACCATCCGCAAGGTGGTTCTTCCCGCGGCGCTTCCGGGAGTGGTCGGCGGAATCCTCCTCGCAGTCAGCCGGGCGATCGGTGAAACCATGATCGTCGTCATGGCGGCCGGGCTTGCGGCGAACCTTACTGCCAACCCCTTTGCAAGCGTCACCACGGTCACGACCCAGATCGTCCAGCTTCTGACCGGCGACCAGGAATTCGACAGCCCCAAGACGCTCGCGGCATTCGCGCTCGGACTGGTGCTGTTCCTCATCACCCTTGTCCTCAACCTCATCGCGCTGAGCTTCGTGCGCCGCTACCGGGAAGCTTATGAGTAGCGAAGTGCGCAACTCGCGCTGGACCGACGGGTCGATGGATGCCCTGGTGCGCAAACGGTACGCCTCCGAGCGGCGATTCCGTCTCGCGGGCCTCGCGGCAGTCGCGCTGTCGGTCGCCTTCCTCGCCTTCCTCCTGATCACGATGGCGTGGAAGGGAATTGGCGGCTTCACCCAGACAGAAGCCCGCCTCACGATCGATTTCCCGAGGACCGACGTGATGCTGGATGCAGCCGCGCTTCGCGGTCCCGAGGCCCGGCAGGTCATTATCGGAGCCGGCTTCGAGGGCGTTCTTTCCAGTGCCGCATCCGTGCAATATGGCGAGGCTGCCGAGAGATTGTTCTCGAACGGCGCGGTCGACGCTCTTGGCCAAAAGCTTATCGACGACCCGGATCTGCTCAATCGTACAGCCACGGTCTGGCTTCCCGTCTCAAGCAGGATCGACGTCGCCGCGAAGGGGGATGGCTCGCCGGAAGCCGAGCAGCTTGTTTCCGCCATTCAGTCGGCGGGCAACCTCAGGCGCGCGTTCGACTGGGGCTTCCTCGAGAGCGCCGACGCGACCGATCCGACCGCGGTTGGCGTGTGGGGGGCCCTGAAGGGCAGCTTCCTTACCATCGTGGTGACGATGCTGCTGGCTTTTCCCGTCGGAGTCCTCGCCGCAATCTATCTGGAAGAATTCGCTCCCCGAAACCGCTGGACGGACGCCATCGAGGTCTCGATCAACAACCTCGCCGCGGTGCCGTCGATCATCTTCGGCCTGCTTGGCCTCGCCGTCTTCCTGAACTTCATGCACCTGCCGCGCTCGGCGCCGCTCGTCGGCGGTCTGACGCTGGCGCTGATGACGATGCCGGTAATCGTCATTGCCGGGCGCAATGCGATCAAGTCCGTGCCTCCGTCGATCCGCGATGCTGCGCTCGGTGTCGGAGCCTCCAGGATGCAGGTCGTCTTCCACCACGTCCTCC
>JACDCV010000177.1 GCA_013817375.1 Sphingomonas sp. | reverse complement strand
ATCCAGCCCTAAGACAGGAACAAGGGTGGCTTCTCAGGAAATCGAGGCATTGGCGAACGCTTTGGCGCGGCTTCCCGGGCTCGGCCCCCGCTCGTCCCGCAGAGCCGTCCTTCACCTGATGAAGAAAAGGCAGAGCGCTCTCGAACCGTTGCTGACGGCGCTTCAAACGGTCGCCGACACTTTGTCGAGCTGCTCCAACTGCGGCAACGTCGACACCTCCGACCCGTGCAGCATCTGCCGCGACCCGCGCCGCGACGACCGCTCGTTGTGCGTGGTCGAGGAGGTCGCGGACCTGTGGGCGCTCGACCGGTCGCGTCTGTTCCCCGGCCGTTATCACGTGCTTGGCGGGCGGCTGTCGGCGCTCGAGGGTGTGCGGCCGGAGGATTTGACCATCGACCGGCTCGTCGGCCGAGTGTCGAAAGGCGGCATCGACGAGGTAGTGCTGGCGATGAACGCAACGCTGGAGGGGCAGACCACTGCCCATTATGTCGCCGAGCGGCTGGAGTCCTTCCCGGTGCGCCTGACCCAGCTTGCCCACGGTCTGCCGGTCGGTGGCGAGCTCGATTATCTCGACGAGGGCACTCTCGCCCAAGCCTTGCGGGCAAGGCGTCCTGTTGCTTGACGCTGGTGTGGAGCGATCCTAGCTCGCCGAAATGTCGCTTCTCCCGATCATCGAAGTTCCCGATCAGCTGCTGCGTGAACAGTCGGCACCCGTCGAGCGGGTCGATGACGACCTCAAGCGGCTGATCGCCGACATGTTCGAGACGATGTACGAAGCGCCGGGTATCGGCCTTGCCGCCGTCCAGGTCGCGGTGCCGCGCCGGCTTCTAATCATCGACCTGCAGGACCCGGTCGAGGAAGACGGTGATCCGGTGAAGGACCCGCACGTTTTCATCAATCCGGAGATTCTCAAGGCGTCGGACGCGCGCAAGAGTTACAATGAAGGCTGCCTTTCGATCCCCGACCAATATGCCGAGATCGAGCGGCCGGACATCGTCCGGGCGCGCTGGCTCGACCAGCATGGCAAGAGCCACGAAGGCGAGTTCGACGGGCTGATGTCGGTCTGCCTCCAGCACGAGGTCGACCATCTCAACGGCATATTGTTCATCGACTATCTGTCGCGGCTGAAGCGCGACATGATCGTCAAGAAAGTCGTCAAGTCCCGAAAGGACCGGGAACAGGCAGCGATCCTCTAGCTGTCTGGAGTGATCGTTGCCGCCGCCTTGCGACAGTCCTCGGCGCACTCGCGGCACATCTGGGCACAAAGTTTGCAATGTTCGTGGTCGTGGCGCTCGCACTCGGCGGCGCAGACTTCACAGACCCGGGCGCACAGCTCCAGCATCTCCTTGAGCACCGCCTCGTTCGATCCGGCGCGCCGAACCGCGAGCTTGCCGGTCGCCTCGCAAACATCGGCGCAGTCGAGGCAGCGACGGATGCATTCGCGCATGTCCATGTCTTCGGCCGAGCAGGCGTCGGCGCAGCTCAGGCACATTCGCGCGCAATACATCAAATGATGCGCGGCATCGCCGAGCGGCTGGTTCACATGGCCCGCAACATCGGGGTGCAGGGCAATCATCTTGCGGATCGACATTCAATTCTCCTTGCGTCGCTTCAGGCAAACGGACGGGTTGAGCATCGGCTCCCTGCGGCTTAGAGTTCGCATAATGTTCCGCGGCGGGGAATGCGCATGGACTGGGGTATCGTCATTGCTTCACTGGCCGTCGGCCTGGCGGTCGGGAGCCTGATCGCATGGCTTTACGTAAGCCGTGAATCGGCGAGCGCAAAGCAAACGGTCGAAACTCTCCGGCTCCAGCTCGACGAGGTGGTGAAGGAAAGGGACCAGGCGCGCACCAGTAACGAGACGGCCTCCCGCGAGCTGGCGACCTTGCAGGCCGATGCCCGAAACTTCGACCAGCGGATGAAGGACCTCGCCGAATCGCGGGACGCATTGATCGCCCAGTTCCGCGCAGTCGGCGACCAGCTGCTGGAAAAGGCGCACAAGGACTTCCTCGAAAAAGCGGGGGAGCGTTTCTCCAAGGCCGATCAGCAGAGCGAGGCCAAGCTCAAGGCCTTGCTCCAGCCGGTGGAGACCACGCTCAAGCGCTACGAAGAGGGCCTTCACCGGGTCGAGAAGGAGCGGGTGGACCAATATGCGGGCCTTCGCGAGGCAGTGGAGCTGGTTCGGGCAGGGCAGGGCCAGGTGCGCGACGAGGCGCGGCGTCTCGTTACCGCTTTGACCTCCTCTCCCAAGCAGCGCGGCCGCTGGGGCGAGCAAAGCCTTCGCAACGTGCTGGTGCAGGCCGGGCTGGTCGAAAATATCGACTTCCAGATGGAGGTGTCGGTCAACAGTGACGAGGGTCGGCTGCGGCCTGATGCCGTCGTCAACCTGCCGCATGGCCGCAAGCTGATCATCGATGCGAAATGTTCTTTGAACGCCTATCTCGATGCCTGCGACGAGGTCGATGACGACCGTCGCACCGCTTGCTTCAAGGCGCACCTGGCATCGATTGTTCGTCACGCCCAGCAATTGGGAAGCAAGAATTACTGGGCGCAGTTCGGCGATGCCGCCGACTATGTGATCATGTATATTCCGGGCGAGCATTTCCTTACCGCCGCGCTTGAGCAGGATGCGGAGCTTTGGGAAAAAGCCTTCAAGAACCGGGTGCTTCTGGCGACGCCGACCAACCTCGTTGCAATTGCCCGCACGGTCGCGACGGTGTGGAAGCAGGAGAAGCTCGCCGCCGAGGCTGGCAAGATCGCCGAATTGGGGCGCGAGCTTCACTCGCGGCTGGCGACCATGGCCGAGCATATCTCGTCCCTCGGTACGAACCTCAGCCGGGCCAATAACGCCTACAACAAGATGGTCGGAAGCCTGGAAAGCCAGGTCTTCACCCAGGCGCGGCGCTTCGAGGATTATGGCGCCGGAAGTGCCAAGGAAATTGCTCCTCCGCCGATGGTCGAGGCAAGTCCGCGCCCGCTTACCAAGCTCGCCGCGAATGAGGCGGAACCGATTGCGGCGGCGCTTCCGGATCCCGCTCGCGACGACGAGGTCCAGGCAGGAGGTTGAGCCCGAGGGCTTTTAGCGAGCCCGAACCAAAGTGATCGTGCCAACGCCATTGCTGAGCGAAAGGCGTCCGTCGTCGGCCAGATCGGCTCGCATTCGTCCGCCGAGAATCGCCGACCCTTGGCTTTCGAACGTTGCCGCGGGCTCCGGGCAGCCCATCAGGGTCTGGCTGAGATTGCTTACGGCGACCGTTCCGACCACGCTTAGATAGCTTCCACCCATGTGATTGCAGCCGAAGCGGGCGCTAAAGCTGCCGCTGCGATCGAACCGCACCAGATAGTCGCCCATCGCGGGTGTTGCCTGCCCGTTCACCGCCACCACCCGCCACTCGGTTCCGGGCAGTTGAACGAACGGCTTGCCCAGCGGCACGGACATCGCGCATCCGCCCAGAATTGCCGATCCGGCAATAGCGGCTGCCGCTGACAAACGGATCATCGCGACTCTCCTTCTAAAGGCCGCCGCAGCCTTCGTTCTGGACTCCGTCGACCGAAACCTGGACCCGGTCGGGATAGGTGCGGCCGCCGGCGGCGCATTGCGCG
>JACDCV010000176.1 GCA_013817375.1 Sphingomonas sp. | reverse complement strand
ACCCGCGATGTGTCGCGCGGAGCGTTACGCCGCGAACTAGCGGGATTGTTGAGCGAACGCATCCGCCAATTATCCGAAGAGATCGCCATCCGCCAAGGTCATATGGACGAGCTTGAGGCGCGTTACCTGGCGCTAATCCAGACCCCGCGCACCGCGCCGGGAGATTGCATCTGCCGCGCGCTCAACCAGGATTGCCGATGCAATAATGACGGTCGCGCAGCAAGTTAACGGTCAGCCGGCAGCCATGCTGCGCGCCGGGGCCGTCAGTGGCGCGCCGAACAGGATGGCTGTCCGCCGCGGCCAGATCGCGAAGGCGAGAAGGGCCATCGACAGCACAACATGCTGCGCGAGCATGTGGACCATCGCGATGGTCCCGCCGAGCGGCATTTCAACGACCATCTCGGACAGGCTGGCGACGCACAGCAGCCCCGTCACCATCCATCCAACCGCAAGCACGCTGGCGCCCCCGCGAGTCATCGTCGAGCAATCGCACGCCGTCTGCGGTTTGACCGACAGCGTGATGCCGGCAATCGCGAGTAGTCCCGAAAGCGGAAACAGGAAGGCGTATATCCCCGTGGCCGCGTGGAGCTGGGTCAAATATTTGAACGGGATGTAAAGCGCGAGCGTTGCCGCCGAAAGAAACAGCACGATCCGAAGAAAGATCGCCATTGCGTCGAGGCGCGGGGCAGCAGAAAAACGGTCGGACATATCGCACTCCGGTTGGTGGCAGCGGCGCGCCACAGCATAGCATGGCAAAGCGCGGCGACAAAGCCAACCAGTCGCTGCGCAAAAGCGCTTGACCTTGCCCCAAGGGCAAGGCGCTACATACAAAATTATCGAAGCACCGCGGGGCTCCCGCGGTCGCATCGCGGAAGGATGGCACGGATCGATGACGACCACGCCAGACGTCTATAGTGGAAGCGGCGAGATTCCGCGCTTCGCGCTCGATCCCGGCCCGGTTAGCGAAGTTCACGCCTTCTGGCTCGCCGGGATGAGCTGCGACGGCTGCTCGATCTCGATCGTCGGCGCGCAGCAGCCGAGCGTCGAGCAATTGCTGCTCGGGTCGATCCCGGGCCTACCCAAGGTCATCCTTCACCATCCGGTGCTGTCGGTCGCGGTCGGCAAGGAATTCATGAAGCCGCACCATCTCGCCAAGGCAGGGAAGCTCGGCGCGCCCTATGTCGTGATCTACGAAGGTTCGGTCGCCGACGAGAGCATCGCCGGCCAGTTCGGCGGCTATTGGTCGGCGATGGGCACGGGCGGCGGCGCCGAGGCGGCGCCGAGCCCGACCGCGCACTGGCTGCGCGATCTCGCGCCCGGCGCCGCCGCGGTGATCGCGGTCGGCACCTGCGCGACGTGGGGCGGGATTCCTGCTGCGGCGGGCAATGTCACCGGGTCGATGTCGGTGATGGACCTGCTAGGCAAGGACTATCTCAGTACGCTCGGCCTGCCGCCAATCAACATCCCCGGCTGCGCCCCGTCTGGCGACAATATGACCGAGGTCATCGCCGCGGTGCTAATGTACCTCGCCGGAGTCGGGCCGCTTCCCGAGTTCGACGAGCTTGGCCGTCCGGCGTGGCAGTTCAAGGAAACGGTTCATCGCCACTGTCCGCGCGGCGGCTCCTACGAGGAGGGCAAGTTCGATCAGGAGTTTGGAGGCAAGCTCTGCTTGGTCGAGCTCGGCTGCTGGGGGCCAGTTGTGCAGTGCAACATCGTCTTGCGAGGGGCCCAAGGTCACGCCGGCGGGTGCATGAACACCGGTGGCATCTGCATCGGCTGCACCATGCCCGGCTTCCCAGACGCTTTCGCACCCTTCTACAAGAAGCCTCCCGGGTCGATGTTGTCGACCACCCTCAGCCGCACCACCGGAGGCTTCATCAGCTATCTCCGGCGGTTCACCCAAGAATCGCGTAATCGCACAAATCGTTGGCACAAGACCGAGCAGGTGCCGAGCGGCTGGGCCAATGTTGAAGGCTCGCCGACGGTGGCGGCGCGAGCGGTCGAATTTTTCTACGAGCGGCTGAAGCGGATGGGAACCGAGTTCAAGCCGGGATCGTCGCGCCAGAAGGCGCTTCAGGCGCCGTCGCATCGCTATCTGAATACGCGCCCGACGTGGGAAGGAACCGAACCTCGCTCGGGTGCCGCCCAATCGATGCCGGAGGCCGCCGAATGACGAGCGAAGGAGATGCCCCATGTCGCTGTGGCTGATCGGATTCATCGCGGCGTTTGTCGTCGTGCTGCTCGTCGCGGCATTGCTGATCGGCATATTGGTTGAAGCGCGGCGAATCCGGGCGCTGGCGCTTGCAGCGTCGGAATTGGTTCAAGAGATCGACGTCAATACACGGATCGTCTGGGCCTTGCGCGACACCAACGCCGTCGCGGGCGCACTGCTTGGCGGCGCTGCGGCCATTGACGCCAATGCGGCAGCGATACTCGGCGCGGTGAGCGGCGCGCATGACGAGCAAAGCGCGGCATGATGATGGCAGGAGAGATATGATGGTCAGCGAACTTCTCACCGGAACCGATCCGACAGCAAGCTGGATTTTGGCAATCACCTCCTTGGTCGCCGTCTCGGCCGTCGTGGGGCTGCTGCTCCACCTCGTCGCGGCCACCTCCGCCGGGATCAAGAGCGGCGTGGCGGACGTGTGGGCCGGCGGCCAGCGCGTCGCCAACAACACGATTCATATCGCCAAGGCCTATGAAATTGCCGACGGCGTCGAAGCGATCCTCGGCCACGCCAGCAAGATCGCGGAAAGCAGCGAGGCGATCAGGGCGCATGCCGCGAGCTGTCCCGGCTGCCCTGCTTGCTTCCTGGGGGAAAAGTGATGGAAACCTCGACCATGCTCATGCTCGCGACGGCGCTCGCCGTGCTCGGCTTCTTCCTCGTCATCGCTTTCGCCCTGCTGCGCATCGATCCATTGCTCGAAGCGATTGGCGGGCGCGGTGATTCCTATCTCGCCAAGCTGCGGCTCGGGTTGCGCGCGATCGAGCGGGAGACGTCGCACCTTCCGGTCGCCGTACCAAGAATCAACAATGGGCTTGGCGATCTCGCCGGCGGCCTGATGACGGTGGACGCTACGTTGGGCGAGGCCTATTCTTCGCTCCTTGCCCAGGAGGGAGCGCCGCAATGACCTTGACCCCCGTCGGTGTGACAATCTGGATCGCGCTGCTGGCCGTGATCGCCGTCGTCATCGTTCCGTTGGCAGTTGGACTGCTGCGGCGCGCGCTGAACGCCGCGCGCAACATCGAAGGCTATCTCGCCGACATGCTGACCGCGGGTGTCGGAGTGGCCGGTAATACCGCCGCGGTGCCGGCGCTCGATCAGACCATCGACTGGGCGGTCGCGATGAAGCCGATGGCAGACGAAATCGAAGCCAAGACCGGCGCCGTCGCGGCGCTCCTGGCCAAGCGCGCGGGAGCATAGAATGATCGCCGTCCTTGCGCTCATCTCGCTAATTCTCGCGCTGGTCGTCGTGCTCGTCACCGCCTGGCATCTGATCGGCATCTATCTCGCCTTGCGCAAAGGTCGCGTCCACCTCGCCGCACTCGCTGGCGGGCTGACCCAGATCCGCGACGACACAGCACCGCTCACAGCCAAGCTCGGAACGGTTAATGG
>JACDCV010000035.1:0-12500 GCA_013817375.1 Sphingomonas sp. | reverse complement strand
AGAAGAGGCGCGAAACGGTCGCCGACCCGTTGGATCGCCGCCGTCGCTGAAGGGCCATATATGTATGGGTCTCCAGCGCGTCAACGGCTTTTTGCAATTTTGTTGCTTGGGGCCGTCCCCGCTCGGAAGCCGCCGTTACCGGCCGCTCCTCGCGTCAGACCGATATGGGACCGCCACCCTTCGCGTTCAAGGCCATAAGACGCTGAACTCAAGGATATTTTGGCGATCCTTCGATCGTTGGACCTAAGTGGGGTGAGCGGCGGCGGTTCTCAAGACTCGGCGAAAAGCCGCCGCCGAAGGCTGGGTCAGGCGCTCTGAATATAAGCGCGCATCGCCGCCGCTTCCTGCTCGATTCCCTCCATGCGGTGCTTGACCAGGTCGCCGATCGAGACGATTCCGACGAGCTCGCCTCCCGACACGACGGGAAGGTGGCGGATCCGGCGCTGGGTCATCAACGCCATTGCCGCCAGCACCGGAGTCGAAAGCTCGGCGATGATCGCTGGAGACGTCATCACTCGCGACACCGGCCAGTCGAGCACCTCCGCCCCATGATCGCGAAGGCAATAAATGACATCGCGCTCGGACATTATTCCAAGGACTCGCTTGCCCTCGACGACGGGCAGTGCGCCGATTCGCTTCTCACCGAGCCTGCCGACGGCAGTCGAGACGCTTTCGCTTACGCCTACCGTGGCGACTTCGCGGCCCTTGTCGGCCAGGATTGCCTGGATGGTCATCTTCCGACTCCCGATCCTGTTGGACACAAGCTTGATAGTCTCACGACCGGCGAGCAAAGGGAAGCGCATGCCCCGCCCCGACCCGCTACCGAGCCCGAATATGTCGATGCTCAGGCGCTTCAGACGAGCGATGAAGTGGGCGGCGCTGCTGTCCATTGTCGTCGCCGCAATCGCGGTCCTTCTCGTCACGCGCGGCGATACGGGCACCCATATCCACATGATGATCGCGACCGCGCTCGGGACCGGCCTTACCGTCCTTCTGGGGACGGGCCTGATGATCCTGACATTCCTCAGCGCGTCGAGCGGCCACGACGATGACGCTAGCAAATACGAGGACAAGGAATGAGCGAGCCACATCGCGAGCCGATCCTTCGGGTGGTGCCGCGGCCAACCGACATCAACGCCAACAATCATATCTTCGGCGGCTGGGTGCTCAGCCAGATGGACATTGCCGGCGGGATCGTCGCTTCGCGGCGCGCCCAGGCATCGGTCGCCACCGTGGCAATCGAGCGGATGGAGTTCATCGCTCCGATCCATGTTCACGATTTGATCAGCGTCTATGCCCAGGTCGAGCGGGTTGGCCGCACATCGATGGGGGTGAGGATCGAGGTTATCGCCCACCGCGACCGCGGAGCGACCGAAGTGAAGGTGACGGAAGGGCTGTTCACCTTCGTTGCGCTGGACGAGCAGCACCGGCCGCGGGCCGTCGACATCCAGGCATAGGCGCAACGAAAAACGGCCCACCCTTTTAAAGGTGAGCCGCTTTCAACCTATTGAAGCTTGCCGGTCAGGCTGCCGGAGCGATCTCCGCATCGCCATCGTCCGAACGGGGCCGGCGGGCACGCCGGCGCGGCTTTGGAGCCTCCTCGGCCTGGTCCTCATCCAGATCCTGGCCGATTGCCGGCGGAAGCACCTCGACAGCGATCCGCTCGTCATCCGCTTCCGAGTCGTCGTCTTGCCTGGCCGCTCCGTTGCGATTGGGCCGGCCGCGGCCGTTGCCGCGCGGGCGCCGCTCCTCGTCGTCGTTGCGCTCGTCCTCCGATGCCTCGACACCGTCGTCGTCGCCGTCATCATCGTCCGATGAATCGTCGCCGCGCTGCCGGCGTTGCTCGTCGAGGCGCGGGCGGTTCTCGCCCAGCATTCGAAAATAATGTTCGGCGAACTGAAGAAAATATTCGCTCTGGACGCGGTCGCCAGCAAGCTGTGCGTCGCGCGCCATGTTCTTGTACTTTTCAAGCAACTGCGTCGCGTTTCCACGCTGGCGGCTGTCCTGCCGGTTACCCCCGGTACTCTGGCCCCTCGGGCCCCCGCGACCGCGCCTGCGGCCACCTTGTCGATTATTGATCAAATGCCGACTTCCTTAAGCAGTAGAAGTTCGTCCCCCTGGTCCCTCGTGCCAGGCAGGACGCGCACTTCGCAGCGTCCGCCTTATCGTTCCGATCCGGGCCAGTGCCTGGTGAACGGCCGATTGCGTCGGGGGTAGGACGGGATGCGCCAAGGTTATTTCCCGCTCAAGCGGACCCGGTCCTGTGCATTGATGTAATGCCCATCGGCAGGAATTCCAAGCGAATTTCTTGTCAAGCCCAGGTTAGCAACACAGCGCGGTCGCGCCCGGCCAAGTCCGTGGCGACGCGCGCGCCAAGCCCGTCCCGTTGAAGGGCCGACACAGCGGCCGCCGACTGCGTCGGTCCGATCTCCACCGCAGCCAGCCCATCGGCCGCGAGAAGGCGCGGCATTTCCGGCGCCAGGCGGCGAATGGAATCAAGACCCTCCGGGCCTGCGAACAGCGCCTCTTCCGGTTCATGCTTCGCGACTGCCGCATCGATTTGCTCGTCGTCGGCGACATAAGGAGGATTGCAAAGGACGAGGTCGAATGTCTCGGCGATGCCTTGAGCCCAATCGCCGAGCCTTAACCTCGCCCGCTTCTCGAACCCGAGCCGGCGCGAGTTGGCAGCCGCATAGGAAAGCGCCCGGCGCGATGCGTCGACGCCGATCCCGGTCGCGTCGGGCCACAGGTCGAGAGCGGCGAGAAGCAGGGTGCCAGGGCCAGTCCCAAGGTCGAGGATTCGCTTTGGTGCCCGGCCTTCGAAATGATCGATCGCAGACGCAATCAGGACTTCGCTGTCGGGCCTCGGGATCAGGACTCCGGGGCCGACATGAAGCTCGATATTCCAGAACGCCCGCCGGCCGGTGATGTAGGCGACTGGCTCGCCCGCAATGCGGCGCTCGACCATCGTCCAGAAGCGGTCGGGGGGCTCACGCGCTGGGGGGGCGAGGATCAGCCGGTCGCGGTCGATGCCGAGAGCCTCCGCCATCAGCAGCTCGGAATCGAGGCGCGCGGTATCGCTTGTGCCGGACAATTTGCGCGCGGCGTCGGCCAGCGCGCGGGCGATTGGCTTCACGCGTCGTCCAGACCCGCCAGCCGCTGCGCCTCGTCTTCGGCTGTCAGTGCGTCGGTCAACTCACCCAGGCCGGGGCCCTCCAGGATCATATCAAGCTTGTGAAGGGTCAGGTTTATCCGGTGGTCGGTCACTCGTCCCTGAGGGAAGTTATAGGTTCGAATACGCTCCGACCGGTCGCCCGACCCGACCATCGACTTGCGGGCTCCGGCACGTTCGCTTGCAAGCCGCTCGCGCTCCAGCTCGAACAATCGGGTGCGAAGCACCTTGAGCGCCTTGGCCTTGTTCTTGTGCTGCGACTTTTCGTCTTGCTGGATAACGACCAGGCCGCTTGGAAGGTGGGTAATCCTGACCGCGCTGTCAGTGGTGTTGACCGACTGCCCGCCCGGTCCCGACGAGCGATAGACGTCGATCCTCAAGTCCTTGTCGTCGATCTGGACGTCGACGTCCTCCGCCTCGGGAAGGACCGCGACAGTCGCCGCCGAAGTGTGGATGCGCCCGCCGCTTTCGGTGGCCGGCACGCGTTGAACCCGGTGCACTCCGCTCTCGAACTTCAGCTTGGCGAACACTCCGGCGCCGTTGATCGACGCAACCACCTCCTTGTAGCCGCCGACTTCCGAGTGGCTCGCGGAGATCAGCTCGAACCGCCAGCCCTGCTCCTCCGAAAAGCGCTGGTACATCCGCAGCAGGTCGCCGGCGAACAAGGCGGCTTCGTCGCCGCCCGTTCCGGCGCGGACCTCCAGCATCGCCGCCCGCTCGTCGGCCGAATCGCGCGGAAGCAGCTTCACGGCAAGCGCCCGCTCGGCATCGGGAAGGCGCCCCTTGATCTCGTCGACCTCGAGCTCGGCCATCTCCTTGAGTTCGGCCTCGGCAGCGGGATCATTGATCAGCCCGTTCAAGACTTCGAGCTCGGCGCGTAGCCGCCGGACCTCCCGCGCCGCCGCGGCCACTGGCTCGATCGCCGAATATTCCTTGGAGAATTTGACGAATTCGTCGGGCGCAAGGTCGCCCCGCGCCATGGCGTCCGCGAGCTCGTGCTTGCGCGATTCGATCGACGCGATCCGTTCCGACGAAATTCCGGTCATGCGCGAACCGCCTCCGCGACCTCGCCAAGCGCGACCGCGCTTTGCTCTCCCGACCGAAGATCCTTCACCTGAATCACGCCTCGCTCGAGCTCGTCGTCGCCCAGGATCAGGGCAAAGCGAGCACCGGCGGAATTGGCCCGGCTGAGCCTCTTCTTCATATTGCCGCGGAACGCCATTTCGGCGGCAATCCCGTCGCGCCTCAAGTCCGCGAGCAAGCGCTGCGCCGCCGCTTCTCCGCGCTCGCCAAGCGGGATCAGGACGACGTCGGGCCGCTCGGGCTCCGGTGCACCGATCATCATCGACAGGCGCTCGATCCCGGCAGCCCAGCCTACCGCGGGGGTGTGCGGGCCTCCCAGTGTTTCGATGAGGCCGTCGTAGCGTCCGCCGGCGAGAACCGTGCCTTGCGCGCCCAACCGGTCGGTAATGAATTCGAACGCGGTGTGCCGATAATAATCGAGGCCGCGAACCAGGCGCGGCGCCCGCTCCCACCTCACGCCAGCGGCGTCGAGCCCTGCAGTCACCGCAGCGAAGAAGTCCGCTGCTTCGCTGGTCAGGAAGTCGTCGATCACCGGCGCGCTGTCGACGATCGGCCAGTCCGAATGCGCCTTGCTGTCGAGGATCCGCAGCGGGTTGCGCTCGAGGCGGTCGCGGCTCTCCTCGCTGAGATCGGAGCTATGCGCGTTGAAATGCTCGTAAAGGGCATCGCGCCAGGCATTGCGCGTTTCCGGATCGCCAAGCGTGTTGAGGTTGAGGATCGCACCCTCTCCGATGCCGAGTTCCTTCAAAAGCTGGTCGGCGAAGGCGAGCAGCTCGACGTCGCTTGCGGGCTCGGCGGCGCCGATGATCTCCGCGTCCAACTGGTGGAACTGGCGGAAGCGGCCTTTCTGCGGCCGCTCGTAGCGGAAGGCGGGCCCATGTGTCGCGACCTTGAGCGGCGCATATTGCTGCCACCCCTCGGACAGAAAAGAGCGTGCTATTCCGGCGGTGAACTCGGGCCTCATGGTCACCGAATCGCCGCTCCGGTCGTCGAAGCTGTACATCTCCTTCGACACGACATCGGTGGTCTCGCCGATCGTCCGGGCGAAGACCTCGGTTGCCTCCAGCACCGGCACTTCCACGCGCTGGAAGCCGTAGAGCCGGCGCACCCGATCGAAGGCGGCGACGACCGCAGCCATTCGGTCGGCCTCTTCGCCCAACAGGCTTTGCATTCCCCGGATCGGCTGCGGCGACTTCATCGCTGCGCGCATGGCAAAAACCGCTGCTAAAGGGAAGGAAGGGCTGCCGTCGCGGGCCTAATCCTCTCCTCCGCCTGCGCCTTCATTGCGCCTGAAAGAGCCCCGCGGCGGAAGGAACAGCTTGCGGAAGCTGATGCTGACCGTCCGGCCGAGCGGGTCGAGAAGATCGGGCTGATAGCTGAACGGAACATCGCCGAGGCTGTTTCGCACCCTTGGCTTGCTGTCGAACAGATTGTCGACCTGGAAACGGACGGACGTGCCGCGAAGCCAGGGGTGCTTCGCAACCAGGTCGGGCCGCTGCCCCGCGTTCGCCCACAGCCTGAGGTTGACCGTCGATAGCGGCGAGAAGCGAAGCTCGTCTCCGGTCGCGCTTCCGACCTGGGTGCCACTTCGCCAGTTGGCCGAAAGCCGCGCACCAAGGCCATTGTTGAAATATCCGGCGCGCGCCTCGACGTCGTGGCGTGGACGGCCGCCGGCCTGGCCGACCGCGTCCCCGTCCAGATAGTCGAGCTTCGGCAGGCCCTGGCGGATCGTGACCTCGTCAATGAGGGTGATGGTGTCGGTGAGCGAGAAAGTGAGACGGCCGCCGTTGCGACCGCCGCCGAAGCGACCTCCTCCGAAGCGACCAAGGCCCGCTGCAGGGCCAGCACGCTCGGGACCAGCGGGATCTACGCCGCGCTCATTCCCGGGGGCACCTCCGCGCCGGCCTTCCCCCGAAGCGGCGCGTCTCGCCCTCATCGCCTCGATAGCCGCCTGCGAGGGCCGGGCGGAACGGAGCGGCTTGGAGAAGTCGAGGCCAAGCCGGAGCGTGTCGCGCCGAGCGCTGCCGAAACTCACCGGGCGAAGATCGACGCTCACCAGATCGCCTTGCGGGTTGCGGACGAACCGCTCCGGGAACGCAGCCTCGATTGCCGCGGTCGGGCCGGGGAAGCTGGAAATCGGACGATCGATCCGCGAGCCCACATAATCGCCGCGGAAGCGAAGATCGGTTTCCTCCAGCGGTTTCCAGTTGGCGCCCAGCTTGAAGACGTTGCGGCTGTCGGAGTCGAGCGCGGGATTGCCGCCGGTGATCGCGGTGATGATTATCGTCTCGCCGGTCGTGAAGTCGAAGATGCGGCTGCCGGGGGTCTCGAGAATCGGGTCGCCGAGCTGCTGGACGCTCGGAGCGCCGTCCTCGCGAGTCCAGCTGGCGAGAAGGTCGAGACGCTGTGCCGGCGACCAGTTGAGCCCCGCGCCGACGGTCGTGAGAGTGCCGAAGTCCGACAGCTGCTCGACCTCGCCGTTGACGTTGAAGGTAAGGTTGCCGAGCGCCGAAAAGTCGCCGTTCCTTCGCGATATGGGAAGGTCGAGATTGGCCGCCGCCAATCCGCGCGTTCGGCCCAGCGAGTTGGAGCTCTCCACGCCATTGCGGCGGCGCTCACCATCGAGGTGGAGAGTGCTGGCGCCAACGCGCACCGTCGCTCCGGCCTCGCCGGCCGGGAGACGGAACAGCGTTCCGTTGGCCACTGCGTCGAGTTGGCCGGAGAGGGTTTCCGTCACCGCTTGGTCGCGAACATCGGTGAGATCGCGGTCGGTGTCGGTCACGTTACGCGCCGCATCGGCATTGCCGGTTACCGACCAGCGCCAGTCGCTGAAATTTCCGTTGAGGACTCCGCCGACGTGGGCACTGTCGCTGACGGTCTTGCGGGCGAGCGGCTCGAGCAAAGTCTCGCCAAGACCGATCAGCGAGCGCCCCTGGTTTCGCTGCAGCTCGATATTGCCGGTTGCAGCGACCGTTCCGATCTCGCGGTTGTGGGTCGCAGTGGCGCGCACCTGCCGCCGTTCGCCGAGCAGCGACCGGGCCGCGCGATCGTCCGCCAAATCGTCCGAGCGAAGCCCGATATCGCGCTCGCTTTCGGTCAGCGCATTATTCCCCTCGACCTCAAAATCCAGAGTCGTCCGGCTGCCCTCGCCGATCATCAGGCGCGTAAGGTCGATTTCGCCCCCGCCATAGCCGCCTTCAGTCGCTGCCGTTGCCTCGACCTCGGCGACCGTCGAGCGGAAGCGGGGCCTGAGCACGATGTTCACCACCCGCTGGTCGGCGCGATAGCCATATTTGAGAGCAACTTCCTCGGGCAGCACCTCGACCCGGCTGATCGCTTCGGTGGGGATATCGCGAAGCTCGCGGAAGCTCGACACCCGCTGGCCGTTCAGAAGCATGATCGGACGGCCGCCGCCGCGGCCGCGGGCGCTTCCGAGCTGCGGCGCGATCGCTTCCAGAAGCTCGTCGATGTCGGTTGCGCCGGTAGCGATCACGTCGCGAGTGGTGAGAACATTCTCCGGCGGGATGTCGCCGATGACCGAGCCGCGCTGCCTCGCCCCGGTGACGACGATCGTATCCGAATCCTCCTCCCCATATTCGGCAAGAGGCTCGTCCGGAGTGGGAAAATCGGGGGAATCCGGCTGTGCCCCTACAGCGACCTGCGTTTCATCGGCAGTCTGGGCGGTTGCGGTGCCGGCGAGAGCGAACGCTGCGACGCCTGTGAGAAGTGCTTTTTTATACGACATCGCAAGTTCGTTCGCGGGTCGCACGTGAATCTCTCCTGACTGCCGCAATTGCTTCGACGGACGCCGACGCAGGGACGACGAATGGCGGCTAGAGCAAGTCCAGCGCGTGGATCGCCACTCCGACCAGCCCGCCCACGAGAGTCCCGTTGATCCGGATATATTGGAGGTCGCGGCCGACCGCCGCCTCCAGCCGCCCGGTGATGGTCCGCGCATCCCAGCTCCGAATCGTATCCGACACCAACTTGACGATCGACGAGCCATAGGACTGCGCCATTCCGGCGGCGGCGCGCCGGACGAACTGGTTGATCGCCGAGCGGATCCGCGGATCCTGCTCGAGCGAGCTTCCCATGGCTCTCAGCACTTGGCCCAGCCGGCCGGCAAGCGCAGCGTCGGGATTGCGGGCGGAGCGGATGATGGCTTCGCGGCCGCGCTGCCACAGAGCGTCGATCCACAGCGCTACCGACCGGTTGGCGAGAAGCTGGTCTTTCATCTCCTCGACCCGGGCGCGGGTTTCCGGATCGGTCTGGAGGTCGTTGGCGAGCTTCGCCAGCGCTTCCTCGACCTTCAGCCGCACCGGGTGGGCGGGGTCGGTGGACATTTCGGTCGACAGCTTGCGAAGCCCGTCGAGGATCGCGTCGGCGAGCTTGGCGTCGAGCCCGGCGAGCTTGAGCACCCAATTCGCCTTCTTGTGGACCATCTCGCGAATCAGATCCTCATTCGCCTCAAGCGCCCGCGCCATCCACCGGATCGCCGCCTCCAGCATCGGCACGTGGCGGTCCTCGTTGATTGCCGAGGCGAGCGCGTGGCCGAGCAGCGGCGACACCTCCATCTTGCTGATCCGGGCGGAGATCGCCCCTTTTACGATTCCGCCAAGCCGCTCGTCGTCGAGCCCTTCGAAAATGTCGGCAATGAGGCGCGACGCGCCGTGCCGGATTCTCGAGCCCTCGCTGGCCGGGGTCTGAAGGAAGCGCCCCGCCGCCCCGGCAACGTCGATGTTGCGCATCCGCCGGGCGACGACCGAGGGCACAAGGAAATTCTCGTTGATGAAACTGGCAAGAGTGTCGCCGATCCGGTCCTTGTTCCGGGGTATGATCGCCGTGTGCGGGATTGGAAGGCCGAGCGGGTGGCGGAACAGCGCCGTCACCGCGAACCAGTCGGCAAGCCCGCCGACCATCGCTGCCTCGGCAAAGGCCTTCACCCACGACAGCCCCGGATATTGATCCTCGAACGCGCGGGTCGTGAAGAACACGGCCGCCATCAGGACCAATAGCCCGGTCGCGGCGAGCTTCATCCCGCGAGCGCCTGGCTGCGCAGGGTTGAACCGGGTTAGTGCAGTCATCGGGCCGCCATAGCGGATGCGGCGCGGGTCCGCTCGAACAAGCTCATGCCTGTCCTAAAGCGCTCCGGCGCGGTTGGTTCACTCCGCGGGCACAGCCGCCGCGCCGCCACGCGCTTCCGATTCCGGATCGTAGGTGAGGATTCGAGTCCGGAGCCACGGTCCCAGCCTTTTCTCGAGCCCGTCGAACAGGCTGAATGCCGCCGGGACGATCAGCAAAGTGAGCAGGGTCGACATGAGCAGGCCGCCGATCACCACCGTTCCCATCGGCGCTCGCCAGGCGGCATCGCCTGACAGCGAAATGGCGGTTGGCACCATGCCCGCGGTCATCGCCACGGTCGTCATGACGATCGGCTGCGCGCGCTTGTGCCCGGCCTCCATCAGCGACTCATACTTTGCAGTCCCCCGGTCCATCTCCTCGATCGCAAAGTCGATCAGAAGGATCGAGTTCTTGGCGACGATCCCGAACAGCATCAGGATTCCGATGAAGACCGGCATCGACAGCGGCTGGCCGATTAGCCACAGCGCGATCAGCCCGCCCAACGGCGCCAGCAGCAACGAGCCCATGTTCACGAGTGGCGACATGAACCTTTTGTAGAGGAGCACCAGCACCGCAAAGACCAGCAGGACTCCCGACAGAAGCGCGATTCCGAAGCTCTGCATCATCTCCGCCTGCCATTCGTCCTCGCCGAACGGTGCGTTCGACACTCCGTCGGGAAGGTTGGTCATTGTCGGAAGGGCATTGATCTTCGTCATCGCGTCGCTCTTGATCACATCGGGAGCAAGGTCGGCGCCGACGAATATCCGGCGGGCCTGGTTGTAACGCTGGATCGTCGTCGGCCCGGAGCCGAACCGGATCGAAGCAATCCGGCTAAGCGGTACGCTTCCGCCGCTGGCGGTCGGCACGGGCAGGTTCTTGATCGTTTCCAGGTCGCGCCGAGACGATTCGGGAAGCATGACCCGGATCGGCACCTGGCGGTCGGCAAGCGAGAATTTCGCCGTGTTCTGGTCGATGTCGCCCATCGTCGCGATACGGATCGTCTGGCTTAGAGCGGCGGTCGTCACGCCAAGCTCTGCCGCAAGGTCGAACCGTGGCTCGACGAGCAGCTCGGGCCGGCGCAAATCGGCGTTGACCCGCGGCGCACGGACTTCCGGAAGCGCCGCCATCTCCTCGACAAGCTTGTTGGCCGTGCGGTCGAGGAGCTGCGGGTTCGATCCGGACAGCATGATCGAGATATCGCGCCCGGTGCCGCCGCCGCCGCTTTGCGACAGGAAGTTGACCCGGGCGTCGGCGACCTCGGCAAGACGAGGCGCAAGGTCGCGCTCGAACTCGATGCTTGTCCGCTCCCGCTCCGACTTGAGAGTGATGAAGATGAAGGCATTGCCTTCGCGGATGCTCTCCAGCGCGGTCTGCGTTTCAGGTTGCTCGTTGATGATATCGGCGACCCGGTCGGCAACAACCACGGTCTGGTTCAAGGTCGTTCCCGGAACCATCTCGATCCGAACCCGGCTGAAGTCCGAATTGGTCGTCGGGAAGAACTGGCTCGGAAGTGCCATCAACATGCCAACCGTCGCCAGCAGCGCAAGGAAGCCGATGCCCATGATCCACAGCCGGTGATCGCGTCCCCGTGCCCGCCAGCGGCCGGTATAATAATCATGATAGGCGCCAACCCTGCCGCCAATCGCACGGATCGCATAGCCTAACACGGCAATCGCCGCATAAGCTGCTCCGAGCGCCGCTATCGTTGCCGCGACGAACGTCACCACGCCCCAAAGCTCCAGCGGCTCCAGGATTTTCGGCACGAAGAACAGCGCAGCGCCGAATGCGGCGACGACGAGCGCCGTGAAGCCGAATTCGACGAACCAGCTGCCGACACTGAGCGGGACGCTCTGGAGCCGTTCGCGGATCCGGTGCGCCTTCTCGGAATCCAGCGACCAGCGAAGGATGCCCATATATTTGTCCATCGCCCAGCCCTCGCCGTGGGACTCATGCCCCTTGGGCTTCAGGAAATAGGCGGCGATCATCGGAGTAACCATTCGCGCCACCGCGAGACTGACCAGCACCGCAGCGACGACCGTAAAGCCGAAGTTCTTGAAGAACTGGCCGGCGACGCCCGGCATCATTCCAACGGGCAGGAACACCGCGACGATCGAAAAAGTGGTCGCGACGACCGGAAGCCCGATCTCGTCGGCAGCGTCGATGGATGCCTGGAACGCCGACTTGCCGGTGCGCATGTGCCGGACGATGTTCTCGATTTCAACGATCGCGTCATCGACGAGCACGCCCGCCACCAGCCCGAGCGCAAGAAGCGACAAGGAGTTTAGCGAGAATCCCATCAAATCCATGAACCAAAAGGTCGGGATCGCCGACAGCGGGATCGCCAGCGCGGCGATCAAGGTCGCGCGGAGGTCGCGAAGAAACAGGAAGACGACGATGACCGCGAGGAATGCGCCCTCGATCATCGCCAGCATCGAACTCTTGTACTGGGCCTTGGTGTAATCGACGCTGGTAAACAGCTGAGTGAACTCGACGCCTGGATTGTCCTCCTCGATTTGGTCGAGCGCTTTTACCGCTTCGTCGTACACGGTGACATCCGAAGCGCCCTTCGCCCGGGCCATGGAGAAAGTGACGACCTGCCGGTCGCGCACCTTGCCGATCCGGGTCGGCTCCCCGAAGCCGTCGGTGACGGTGGCGATATCCGCAAGCTGGACGGTTCGCCCGCCCGACAGCGAAATTTGAGTCTGCGACAGTGCAAAAGCGTCGGCTGCATTGCCAAGAACGCGAACCGACTGGCGCGAGCCTGCAATCTCCGCACGCCCGCCGGCAGCATTGACGTTGAGCTGCCGGAGCGCCGCGTTGACCTGCGAAGCGGTGACACCAAGCGACTGCATCCGGGCCGGATCGAGGATGACCCGGATCTCGCGGTCAACCCCGCCGTTGCGCTCCACCTGCGCCATCCCGTCGACCGACAGCAAGCGCTTGGCCACGGTGTCATCGACGAACCAGCTCAGCTGTTCGATCGTCTTGTCCGGTGCCGCGACCGCAAAATAGGCGATCGGCTGGCTCGACGTGGTTTCCTTCTGGATGAAGGGCTCGAGGATTCCGTCGGGAAGCTCGCCGCGGACCTGGTCGATTGCGTTCTTCACGTCGTTGACCGACTGAT
>JACDCV010000034.1 GCA_013817375.1 Sphingomonas sp. | reverse complement strand
GCTCAGGCAGAAGTCGCTGGGCGAAGCGACCGCATTCGACCGAATCTACGAGCAGTATCGGCTTGCTCCCGACGTCACCCGCCGAAGGATGTATTACGAGACGATGGAAGAAATTCTTTCGAAGGTGGACAAGACGATCGTGGAGGCGCCTGGAGTAACGGCCTACCTGCCGCTGTCCGAAGTCCAGCGGCGACAGCAGCAACAGCAGCAGCAACAGCAACAACAGCAGCAACCGCAAGCGCCAACGGGAGGTGGACAGTGACCAGCTTCATCCGCCGCCATCCGATCGCCACGGGTTTCAGCCTGCTCGCCCTTCTGTTCCTTTTGATCGCAATGTTCCCGATCATTCCGGAAACCAAGCAGGCGGTCGTCGTCCGGTTCGGAAAACCGGTTCGGATCATCAATCCGTTCGAGGCGGAACGGGCGTTCGGCGGCGGCGGCGCCGGCATATCCTGGAGAATCCCGTTCGCCGAGAATATCGTCTGGCTCGACAAGAGGGTTCTCGACGTCGACATGGACCGGCAAGCCGTTCTCTCGACCGACCAGCGCCGGCTCGAGGTCGATGCGTTTGCCCGCTACCGCATCGTCAATCCGCTGCGCATGTATATTACCGCGGGCACCGAAGACCGGCTGAAGGACCAGCTTCGCCCGATTTTGGGATCGGAAGTCCGCAACGAGCTTGGCAAGGTGCCGTTCTCGGCGCTTCTCTCGCCGGAGCGCCGCGGAGTGATGGAGAATGTTCGCGCGGGTCTTAACCGGGTCGCTGAGCAATATGGCGCCGAGATCATCGACGTGCGGATCAAGAAGGCCGACCTTCCCGACGGCACTCCGCTGCAGTCGGCTTTCGAGCGGATGCGAACCGCCCGCGAGCAGGAGGCGCGGTCGATCCGCGCCGAGGGCGCCAAGCAGGCGCAGATCATCCGCGCCGAGGCTGACGCCAATGCGGCGCGAACCTATGCCGCGAGCTTTGGCAAGGACGCCGGCTTTTACGATTTCTATCGGGCGATGCAGTCCTACCGGACCACGTTCTTGGGCGACGGGACGACCCCGCCTGCAGAAAGCACGGTTATCCTGTCGCCGCAGAACGAATATCTGAAGGAATTCTCCGGCCGCCCCCGGTAATAGGTTCAAACTGCATTCACTGGGCACGCCATAATGCGACGGGGAAGACCCACACGAACCGGGAATCCCAGATTAACGGTGACGATCCAGATCAAGGAATGAGGATGAAAGCGAAGGAGTCCGGAAAATTGCGCTATGCATATGGGGTCGCCACGGCCCTGCTCCTTGGCGGGACAGCCTTCTCTTTGGCGACCGGCCCGGTGGGCGCCCAGACCGCCCAGAATGCGCCCGCGGCCCTTCCGCCGCCCGGAGCCCCGATGTCTTTCGCCGATTTGTCGGCGCGGCTGCAACCGGCAGTGGTCAATATATCAACCAAGCAGCGGGTTGCCGTCAGGCAGCAGCAACAGCAGGTCGATCCGCTCGAGGAGTTGTTCAGGCAGTTCGGCGCACCGGTTCCCGAAGGTGGTAACCGGGGTGGCGGCAGCGGCGGCGGACGAAGCCGTGAGACGGGCTCACTGGGATCGGGCTTCGTCATCTCGCCGGACGGCTATATCGTCACCAACAACCATTTGATCCAGAGCGCCAGCGGAAGCGGGACCGTCGATACGGTGACGGTGACGATGACGAACCGCAAGGAATATACGGCCCGGATCATCGGCCGCGACCAGCTCGCCGACCTTGCACTGCTGAAGATCGACGCCACCAACCTGCCTTATGTGCGCTGGGGCGACAGCACCAATGCCAGGGTTGGCGACTGGGTGCTTGCGATCGGCAATCCCTACGGCCTTGGCGGCTCGGTCACCGCCGGCATTATCTCCGCGCTCCACCGCGGGATCACCGGGACCGGAGCCTATGACCGCTACATCCAGACCGATGCGGCCATCAACATGGGCAATAGCGGCGGACCGATGTTCGACCTTGCCGGCAATGTGATCGGGATCAACACCGCGTTGATCTCGCCGACCGGCACCAATGTCGGGATCGGCCTTGCCATTCCGGTCGAGCTTGCGAAGCCGGTGATCGACGCGCTCCGACGGGGCGAGCGACCCTCACGAGGCTATCTGGGTGTCGGCCTCCAGCCTGTCGATGAGGCGATCGCCGGCTCGCTCGGGCTTCCCAAGGACCGGGGCGAAATCGTCCGCACGGTTCAGCCTGGAACACCAGCCGCGAAGGCCGGGATCCAGCAGGGCGATGTGATCCTCACCGTCAACGGTCAGGAAGTGAACCCGGACGAAACCGTTTCCTACTTGATCGCGAACACCCGGGTGTCGTCCCAGGTGCCGCTGGTGGTCATCCGCAACGGGCGTCGAATGACGGTCTCGGTCACGGTTGAGCAGCGCCCAACGGAAGAGGAACTCGCGCAGCAGCTTGGCGACGGAAACGAAGGGCCGGCTCGAGGCAATAACGCAACTCCGCCGACCAGCCAGGCACTCGGCCTGTCACTGCAGCCGATCACTCCGCAAATATCGCGGGCGCTGAACTTGCCGGCGGGAACAAGCGGCGTTGTCATCAGCGCGGTGGCCTCGGGAAGCGACGCTGCCGATAAGGGACTTCAGCGCGGCGACGTCATCCTGTCAGTCAACCGACAGGCGGTGACTGCTCCGGCGCAGGTACTCGCGGCGGTCGAAGCCGCCCGCAAGGCCGGCCGGACAAGCGTCCTGATGCTGGTCAAGCGCGGCACCGCTCCGGAAGCTTTCGTCGGCATCGACATCAGTGGCGGCGGATAAGCCATTGTTGCATTGAGCGCTTGCGCGATGCGTACAGTTTCGCAACTGTGCCGCCGTGGCGGAGAACTCACATTTGAGCATTTGGTCGGGCCAGGCGCCGAAGCGGAGCTGTCGCTGTGGCCGCTGACCATTGCGAGCTGATCGATTCGCTCGAGCGTGAGTGGCGCGACGCGCTCTGCGCCAAGGATCTCGAGCGGCTCGGCTCGCTGATCCACCCCAAGTTCACGCTGATCGGAACGCGCTCGACAGGGCCCTTCGTTCTTACCCGCGAGGAGTGGCTCGAGGCGATCCACCGGCGCGAGCTGATCGGCATCGAGCTTCACGTTCGGGATGCCGCGGTGTTCGAAAACGTGATGGTGGCGACGGTCGAGGCGAAGTGGCGCGTGTCCTATCGCGGCCGGCCGGTGGATGACCGAGTGCTGCTTACCGACGTCTGGGTTTGCGAAGACGGCCGCTGGCAGGTCGTCCGCAGGCATTCGAGCCCGGCCCCCGACCCTGGCGAGGCCTAGCCTGAGCGGCTGGAACCCAGGACTTCGCGGCGAAGCGCTTCGGGGCTCCACGGATCGGCGCCGGCTTCGGCCCGGGCCACCAGCTCGACGATTGCGCTGCTGACCGGGGCCTTCATTCCGACCGTTTCCGCGAGCCGGACCAGCTCGCCGTTCAAATGGTCGATTTCGGTCTTGCGGCCTTGGCCCAGATCGTCGGCCATCGACGAGCGGGCCTTGGTATCCACCTTCCAGAGACGGAAGAAGATGGGGTTAAACAGCCAGTCCGGAAGCTCGATCAGCCGGACAAAGAGGTGCGGCGCCACTGGCCCGACCCTGGATGGCCTGATCCCGGCTTGGCCAAGTATCTTCAGCCCCTCGTGGATGGCCGCGGCCCAGACCCGGCGGTAACCATTCCGGCGAAGCTCTTCGAGCAGGGTTCGCCCCGACAGAGCGTTGACTGCATTGTTCAGGTTGATGAGAAGCTTGCCCCACGCCAGGCCAAGCATGTCGTCGGAAAGTTCGAGTGCCGCGGGCCCGCCGGCGACCCGCTTCGCGAGCGCCTCGGTCATTGCATTGCGCTCCGTCCACAGCTTGCCCGCAACGCCTTTGTGAAACCGGCCGCCGCCAAGATAGGCGACGTTGAAGCCGACCATTCCGCGAAGAATGTTGAAGCGGTCGCCGAGCGCCCTCTGGAGCACTTCGACGTTGCTGATTCCGTTCTGGAAGCTGATTACGGTTGCGCCCTCGCGCCCGTGCTTCGCGACCTCTGCCGCGACGTCCGCAGTCGCACCGCTCTTGACGGTGACCAAGATGATCGGGGCGTCGCCAAGGTCGAGTGAATCACAGCGATAATCGACGTCGCGCAGCTCCGCCTTCCAGCCGGTGAAGTCGGTGAGGGTGAGGCCGTTCTCCCGAAGGTCGTCGCCGATTTTGCTATGGCCGATGAAGCGGACGGCAAGCCCAGCCGCGGTCCAGGTGCCGCCGATGAAGCAACCGACCGAGCCCGCGCCGAACACGGCGATCGGCTCGGCAGCGTCCATGGTTTCAGCCGCGCCCGCGATAAGGGGCGACGCCCTGGTCCGGGACCCAGAGCTGTTCCGGTGGAGTGCCGCTTTGCCAGAAGACGTCGATCGGAATCCCGCCGCGGGGGTACCAATAGCCGCCGATCCGAAGCCAGCTGGGCTTCATCTCATCGGTCAGCCGCCTCGCGATCCCCACAGTCACGTCTTCGTGGAAGCCGCAATGGTTTCTAAAGGAGCCGAGGAACAGCTTCAGGCTCTTGCTCTCCACGATCGTGTAACCGGGCGCATAATCGATCACCAGATGGGCGAAGTCAGGCTGGCCGGTCACCGGGCACAGCGAGGTGAACTCGGGCGCGGTGAAGCGCACCAGGTACAGCTCCCGCGGCCGCGGGTTGGGCACATAGTCGAGCACCGCCTTTTCAGGCGAGGCGGGCAAATTGATCGCCTTGCCGAGATGCGTCGTTTCCATCGCCGCGCCAACTAGCAGCAGTGCAGCCAAAGGACTATCCTTTGGCAATGGACGATCTGGCTTCCACCGGCTGGCTTGCTGACCGCCTCGGCGAGCCGGACCTAATTGTCGTCGACTGCAGCTGGCACATGCCCTCGACCGGGCGCAGCGGGCGCGACGAATATCTGCAAGCGCACATTCCCGGAGCCCGATTCCTCGACATCGACCTGGTTCGCGATGCCTCGCACCCGGCGCCGCACATGCTTCCGGCTGCGGACCAGTTCGGGCGGGCCATGGAAGCGATCGGGATCGGCTCTGGCGACCGCATAATCGTTTATGACAATTCGCCGCTTCGGACGGCGGCACGCGGCTGGTTCATGCTCCGCCACTTCGGCGCCGGGCAAGTCGCCATCCTCGACGGCGGGTTTCAGAAGTGGGTGACCGAGGGTCGGCCGACGGAGCTCCGCGAGCCGGAGCAGCGCCAGGCGCGGTTCTACCCCGTTGAGCGCACAGGCGAAGTCCTTACCAAGCAGCAAGTCCTTGGCGGCCCCGGGCTGGCGCTTGTCGACGCCCGCGGCGCTGCGCGGTTCGATGGAAGCGAAGCGGACCCGCGCCCGGGCGTCGCGCCCGGTCATATCCCCGGCTCGCGCAACTTGCCCTACGCCGCGCTCTATAATTCCGATGGCACGTTGAAGCCGCCCGCGGAGCTCAGGCACCTGTTCGGGAGCTCGGGCGCTGACCCCGAGCAGCCATTCGTCGCAACCTGCGGATCGGGCGTTACCGCCAGTTCGCTGATCTTTGCCGCGCATTTGCTCGGCAATGACGGGGCGCGCCTTTACGATGGAAGCTGGAGCGAATGGGGCGCCGATCCGACGACGCCCAAGGCAATCGGTCCCGCCTAGGGGCGGCTCAGGATTCGATCGAGGTCCTCAAGACCGCCTCGAAGCTCGTCTGCGATCACTCGCAACGCAGCGACGCTGGCGTCGAGGCCCGAAGCGCGCTGGAAGGACACTGCCTCAAGCCCGGCGCTCGCAGCAGCGACCAGTTCTGACGACTGGCGGTCGAAGCAGCGCTTCGAAGCGTCGCTCGAATCGCTCCAGGCGTGCGCTGCCTCATCGTCGAAGTCCGATGCCGGCCCGCCGCCGAACGAATCGACGATTCGAAGGGCGTTGCGAATGCTGGCGAGCCTGGTGACCGGCTCTGGTGCCAGCTTCCTGGACCGCTCGGGTGCCGGGATGGAAAGGTTAAGCATCGCCCGCTTGTCGCGCGCGCCTGCCTAAGAAAAGGTTAAGCGCCGGATTCCCGGCTGACGTCCCGCAAGATCCAGCCGCGCTGCGGGATTGTTTCGATGAACTCCGCGCCTCCGGCCGCATTGCGCAGCTTCTTTCGAAGCTTGGAGATGAAGACGTCGATGATCTTTGGCTGCGGCTGGTCGTCCGACCGGCGGTAGAGGTGCTTCAAGAGCATCGCCCGGGTGACGACATTGTTGCGCGCGAAGGCGAGCAGCTCCAGCACCCGATATTCCATCTCGGTGATGCCGATGGGATTGCCGTCGATCCGGATCAGCCGCTGCATCTGGTCAACCGCGAGGCGGCCGCCGCACATGGTCGCAGGCATCTCGCTTCCGGACGCTCGGAGCGATTCCACCAGCTTCGATGCCGCCTGGTCGCTTTCCTCCGCCGAAACGCTTCCGGGCGAGCCGATAAGCGCCTGCTGGATGTCGGCGAGCGCCTTGTGCGCCTCCTCGACCAGCCGCGTGCCTTCCTCGAAGCGGCGGCGCGAGCGGTCGAGAATCGATTCGACCTCCACGAGGCGGGTCGAAAGAGTCTCTTCAGCCATTCGTCACCTGTTCCCTCGCTCCGTCAGGGGACCTGGGCGGAAGCAATGTCGCTGTTGGCCTCCGGCGCAGCGATGATCGCCCGGGTGGTTGCGCCAAGATCGACCACATTGGTGTTCGGGTCGCCGACGATCGAGCGGGCGCCGAGCGCGGCGCTGTCCCGGCCAGCGGCGTCGAGCAGGCTCGTTTCCGACGGCGGGCGCGGCGCGGGCCCGCCGAACAAAGCTTCAACCGCTTGGCTTTGCGCGTCCTGGGGACTGCTCGTCACGGTCCCTGCGACTGGCGGGGTAAGCGAGAAGTCCGGCGGGATCACCAGCGGGGCATTGCGCGCAACGGCGAACTCGTCGGCCGCGGCGGCTCTAGGCCGAAGCGAGGCACAGCCGCCGAGCGCGGCAGCCGCAATGACGACGAGGGCAAGGCTATTACGCATGTTCGACAGTCTCCTTGGACTCGTTCCGCACGAGGAAGGCTCGCACTAACAGGATCACGACGCCGATGCTAATCGCTGCATCGGCGACGTTGAATATCAAAAAGGGACGGAATTCGCCAAAATGAAGGTCCGCGAAATCGACCACATAGCCAAAGCGGATGCGGTCGAGGATGTTGCCAAGCGCTCCGCCGAGGATCATTCCCAGCGCTGCCTTGTCCCAGGACGCCTTTTCGCGCCCGATCCACACCGCAACGGCGATCGCGATCGCGCTGGTCAGAGCGACCAGGACCCACCGGCCGGTATCGGTCTCGGCGTTGAACAGGCCCAGCGAAATCCCGAAATTCTGGGTGAAGGTCAAATCGAAGAACGGAAGCAAGATCAGCTGATCGCCGAGCGCGTCGATTCCCAGCGGACCGGTGACGGCCCACTTGGTCAGCTGGTCGGCGATGAAGATCGCCAGCGCGATAGAAAAACCGAGGGCGCGGGACTTCATCGCGGGACCCCACATTCGTGCTCGGACTGCCCCCGGCAGTCCTGCGCTCCACATTGGTGCTCGGCAGTCCCCCGGACTGCCTGCGCGCCAATGTTCCCAATGTTCGCGGTGACGGCGTCGATTTCCGAGCGCTCGATCCTCATTCGTTCACCCATATGGCGACGTTGCACATTTGCCTCGCTGTAGGACAGGATTTTGTTCGCAATCGCTCAGGCGGCCAGGACGTCTTGGCAGCGACCGCAGAGTCCGCCGTCCTCCGCCACCTCGGGCAGGTGACGCCAGCAGCGTCCGCATTTGCTGTTGTCCGTCTTCACGACCGCCCATTCGCCCTCGCTTACTGTCGAGGTGATGAACAGCTCGGCAAGCAGGCCGGGGTCGGCCGCCGATGGCACCGTGACTTCCGCTTCGAGGCTGGAGCCAAGAACCTTG
Organism: Sphingomonas sp.; assembly: GCA_013817375.1. GTDB lineage: Bacteria > Pseudomonadota > Alphaproteobacteria > Sphingomonadales > Sphingomonadaceae > Sphingomicrobium. The sequence goes on along the minus strand of JACDCV010000034.1, from coordinate 7,925 downwards.
TCGCGCCGAAGGGGCTCGATCCGCTCGGTCACCAGCGCGCGCAGGGAACGAAGCTCCGACCATTTCGCCTCGTCTGCCTCGACGGCTGGAATCTCCGGCCATTCGAGCAGATGGACCGAGCCGCCGTCGGGGAAGCGGGTGGCCCACACTTCCTCGCTGGTGAAGACGAGCACGGGCGCGGACCAGCGGACCAGCGCATGGAAGAGGAGATCGAGCACCGTCCTATAGGCGCGGCGTCGCTCCGATTGCTCTCCGGTGAGTGCGTTGACGTCGCAGTAAAGGACGTCCTTGCGAATATCGAAATAGAAAGCGGAAAGGTCGTTGTTCGCGAAGTCGGACAAAAGCCTGGTGTAGGCGTTGAAATCGAAGTCGCCGACTGCCCGGCGAAGCTTGCCGTCGAGTTCGGCGGTCAGGTGGAGCATGTAGCGCTCCAGCTCCGGCATGGCCGCGAGGTCGCTCACCCGCTCCTCGTCGGAAAAGTCCGCGAGCGCCCCGAGCAGATAGCGGAAGGTGTTGCGGAGCTTGCGATACTGGTCGGAGACTCCTTTGAGGATCTCGTCGCCGATCCGGTGGTCCTCGGTATAATCGACCGACAGCGCCCACAGGCGGATGATGTCGGCGCCGCTGGTTTCCATCACCTTCAGCGGATCGACCGTATTGCCCACGGACTTGGACATTTTCATGCCCTTGGGGTCCATGGTGAAACCATGGGTCAGAACCGCATTGTAGGGCGCCCGGCCGCGAGTGCCGCAGCTTTCGAGGAGCGATGACTGGAACCAGCCGCGGTGCTGGTCGCTGCCTTCCAGGTATAGGTCGGCCGGCCAGCGCTGCTCGGGCCACTTCCCGCTTTCAAGAGTGAAGACGTGCGTGCAGCCGCTGTCGAACCAGACGTCGAGGATGTCGGTGACCATCTCGTAATCGTCCGGGTCGCGGCCCTGGCCGAGGAAATGCGCCGTATTCTCGGCATCCCAGGCGTCGACGCCTTCCGCGGCGATCGCCTCGATGACCCGGACATTCACTTGCCGGTCGACCAGAAGCTCGCCGGTCTTGCGCTCGACGAACACGGCGATCGGAACGCCCCAGGCGCGCTGGCGGCTGAGCACCCAGTCGGGGCGCCCCTCGACCATCGATCCGATTCGGTTGCGGCCCTTTTCGGGAATGAAGCGCGTGTCGGCGATCGCGCGCATCGCCAGCTGGCGAAGCGTTGGCGAGGAGTGCTCGAGCGCTCCTCCCTCATTGACCCAGCGCTGCTCGGCGAAGCTCTCGCAATGATCGGCCGGAAGCGGGCGGTCCATGGCGATGAACCATTGCGGCGTGCAGCGGTAGATGACCCGCGCCTTCGACCGCCAGCTATGCGGATAGCTGTGCGTGAAGTCGGCGGAGGCGGCGAGCAGCGCACCGGCCTCGCGAAGGTCATTGCAGATCGGGCCTTCAGGCGAATTGAACTTGGCGTTGATGACGCTGCCCTGGCCGGGAAGCCACAGCCAGTCGTCGCGATATTTGCCGTCGCCGGTGACCGCGAAGACGGGGTCGATTCCATTCTCCTGGCAGAGGTAGAAATCCTCCTCGCCATGGTCGGGCGCCTCGTGGACCAAGCCCGTGCCCTGGTCGGTAGTGACGAAGTCGGCGGCGAGGAACGGGCGGGGCTTGGCGAAGAAGCCGCCGAGACGGTGCATCGGGTGCCGGGCGACGGTGCCGGCTAGGTCGGAGCCCTTGCCGCGCCACAAAACGTCACCCCCGCGCACGCGGGGGTCCCGCTGTTCTTCGGCCAAAGCGGGATTCCCGCTTTCGCGGGAATGACGGGAGAGTGTCGGCTCGAGCAGATCGGATGCCAACAGCAGCCTCCGGCCGTTCTCCTCGACCAGCACATAGTCGATCTCCGGCCCGAAACCGATCGCCTGGTTGACCGGGATCGTCCACGGCGTCGTCGTCCACACCACCGCGTGAGCGCCGACCAGCTCGGGGATCGGGCTCTCGACGATCTCGAACGCGACATCGATTTGCGTCGAGACCACGTCCTCATATTCGATCTCGGCTTCGGCCAGCGCGGTCTTCTCGACCGGCGACCACATCACCGGCTTGGCGCCGCGGTAGAGCTGCCCGCTTTCCGCGAACTTCATCAGCTCGGAGACGATTGTCGCCTCGGCGTCGAAGTTCATCGTCAAATAGGGCTTGTCCCACTGGCCGCCGATACCGAGCCGCTTCAATTGCTCTCGCTGAACATCGACCCAATGCTGCGCATAAGCGCGGCACTCGGCCCGGAACTCCTTTACCGGCACCTCGTCCTTGTTGAGCTTCTTCTTGCGGTATTGCTCCTCGACCTTCCATTCGATCGGAAGTCCGTGACAGTCCCAGCCGGGCACATAAGGCGAATCCTTGCCGAGCAGGGTCTGGGTGCGCACCACCATGTCCTTGAGGACGTGGTTGAGCGCATGGCCGATGTGGATTTCGCCATTGGCGTAGGGCGGGCCGTCGTGGAGGATGAACTTCTCGCGGCCGGATCGCGCGTCGCGGACCTGGCCGTACAAATCCTGTTCCTGCCAGCGCGCGAGGATCGCCGGCTCCTTCTGCGGCAAGCCGGCTTTCATCGGAAAGTCGGTCTTCGGAAGGAAAACGGTGGGCCTGTAGTCGGGCTTGGTGGGGGCGTCAGCCATGGAGCGGGCGCCTTAGCGGGCCGCGAGGAAGTTGCAAACGCCAGCTGCGGGCAGCGCCAAGCAAAAAGCCGGGCGGACGATTGCTCGTCCGCCCGGCTCTTGCCGGTTAGCCTGCGAAGGCGTCCCTAGAAGGTCGAGCCGCCGGTCGGCGTCCGCTCGGTCCGGCGCGCCGGTGATCCGGTGCCGCTGAACTCGGGCGTGCCGCTGGTCGGCTGACCGCCGGACCCCGATTCCTGAAGCTTGCGGTCGGCCTTGTCGACCACTTCATCCTTCTTCTCGCGAAGCTTGGACGTAAGCTGGTCCTTTTGCTCGCTGGCGGCTTCCCGGGCCTTTTCACCAAGGTCGCCCAGCGTCTCCTGCTCCTTCCTCGTGATCGGAAGTGCGGAAGCGAAGGCCGCGCCCAGAGCAGCGGCGAGGATGCCGCCGACGACCGGATTGCTGTCGTACATGTCCTGAGTCCGGCTGACCGCCTGTCGTGCGGTTTCGCTCGTGGCCTGGCGGGCATGCTCTGCCGAGTCCATCCAGGCGCTACGCTTCTGGCGGAACGATTCGGTCATGCTGTCGAGGCGCTCACGGAACTTGTGCTCGTCCTCGTCCGGCTTGCGCTCGCACATCAGGAAGCCAGCGCGGGCGGTGTCCCGGCGCCGCTGAAAAGCGACGGGGTCTTCGCCTTCGCGAACCTCGACTGCCGACATAAGCGCGACATAGTCCCGGTGGTGCACATCCTGTCCTTTGAGGTCCAGTTCGCCCGGCTTTCGCGGCTTGTCCGATCCGGTTGACGGGAATTTGCTATCCTTGTCGCTGATCAGCCAGATCGTACCGGCTGCGATCAGTCCCAAGGCGATCGGATTGCGACGAGCTCCATCGACCACCATTCGGGCGTCGACGTCATTCTCGTCGGCCTTGTCGAGCAAGGCGGCGAAGACGTTACGCATCGTCAGCTGATCGCCGATCTTGTCGACGGTCCGGCTCATGTCTTCCTGAGTGCGGCGGATGTCCCGCTCGATCGCGGCGGGGTCCTGGTTTGTGTCTGTGGTGCTGTTCATCGTGTCTTCTCCGTGTGGAGGTCGCCGCGAGCAATGTCGGGCGTCCGTTCGAGTGTGTGCTGGGTGCGGTCCGGGGTCAGATGGGTCGTGCTCATCTTGCTGGACGCGCTGCTGTAGAGGAAATAGGCGATTGCCAAAGTGGCAACGCCGACGATCAGGGTCGCGATAGCGACATTGTCGATCGCCTGGCCAAGCAGGAAAGCGAGGCCCATCAGAGTCACTCCGAGGCCGGCAATTCCGGCCACGGCCGCGCCCGCCATTCCGGCGACCGCTTGCTTGATGTCCGTCGTGGCCTCGCGGATCTCCGCCTTCACCAAGGTTAGCTGCTGCTCGGCAAGATGAGATCCCTGGCCGGCGAGCTGCCGGACCAGGTCGACGATATTGTCGTCACCGCCGGCGGCTGGTTTGGGGCTCGCAGACCGGGCTACGGGTTGCTCTCTGGCAGCGACGAATGGTCCGTCTTTGGTGGGGGTCATACGAATTCTCCCCTGGTCGCCTCGCGACCACTCTGCATCGGGTCGTTGCGGAATATCGGCTCTTCTACTTGTGCGGGCGGGCCCTGGGTCTGGGAACGGAAGCCCTGGGACTGGTCATCCCCGCCGGCCTTGAAGACCCGGGCGGCCGCGAAGCCTGCCGCCGCGCAAGCGCCGAGGAATGTCGCCGGATTGTCACGCGCGAAAGTCCGCACGTCGTTGAAAATCTCGCGCGAGTCCTTCTGCTCGAGCGTGTCGGCGAACCGCTGAATCTGGTCCGCGCCCTGCTGCATTGCCGACTTGAGCCACTGGGGAGCATCGGGGTCGAGCTCGCCGGCGGTCCGTTCGATTGCCGAGGAAACAGATTTCGCCTGCTCTGCGGCGTTACCCTTGCGGGCGTCGATCTCGCGCTGGACCCGGTCCTTGGCCGAGCTTCCAAGCTCCTTCGCGTCGGAGCGCAGCTCGTCGGTCGTTCCTGATCCGCTCGTCGGCGGAGCATTGTTGGTTGGAGGTGAATTCATGGGTTCGCCCTTTCTTTTTCAGAATTTCAGTTACTTGAAACCAACGGGTCCCGTGCACGATGGTTGCGGGCGGACCGGTGCCGATCTGCCAAGTCGTGGTTGGCGCGGGACGAGGGCGGTTATCGGCCCGGAACTAACCTGCAGCGGGGGCGGCGGTTGGAGCCGATCGGGCGCCCGCGGATCAGCTGGGCAGGAGGAGCCGCCGCGCCTCGGCCTCGTCGTCGCGCATCTGGCTGACGAGAACATCGAGGCTTTCGAACTTCGCTTCCGCGCGAAGGTAGGCAGTCAGGCCGACCTCGATGGTCCGGCCATAGAGGTCGCCAGTCCAATCGAAGATGAAGACTTCGAGCAATTCCTTCGGCGGCTCGAACATCGGGCGCACGCCGACACTGGCGACACCATCATGCTCGCTGCCATCGTCCAGCCGAACCCGCACCGCATAGATTCCGTAAGCCGGCTTCTGGTAGCGCCCCAGGCTGAGGTTGGCCGTCGGATAGCCAAGGTCGCGTCCGCGCCCGTCGCCCCGCTCGACCGTCGCCTCGACCGCGAAGGGCCGGGTCAGAAGGTGCGTTGCAGTGGCTGGATCGCCGGCCTCAAGCGCTTTGCGGATCCGGCTCGACGACACCGGGCTTCCGTCGAGGATCACCGGAGCCACCGCTTCTGCGGCGATTCCCCGGCCGCGGCCAAGGCTGCCAAGCAAGTCCGCGTTTCCGGCTCGGCCGCGGCCGAAGGTGAAGTCCTGCCCGGTAACGACGGCGGCCACTCCCAGCCGGTCGGCAAGGATGCCGCCGACGAAGTCCTCGGCGCTTGTCGAGGCGAGCTCGCCGTTAAAGCCGAACACCAGCATCGCATCGGCGCCGGCATTGGCGAACAATCGCTGGCGCTGGTCGAGGCTGGTCAGACGGAAGGGCGGCGCCTCGGGCCGGAAGAAGCTTACCGGGTGGGGGTCGAAGGTGGCGACGATCACCGGCCTTCGCTCGTGAAAGCCGAGCGCGACCGCCCTGTTGACCACCGCCTGGTGGCCAAGGTGGAAGCCGTCGAAATTGCCGAGCGCGAGGACGCTCCCGCGAAGGTGCCCCGGCACCGGCTGATTGTGGCTTAGCCGCTCCATCTCGGGCGCGGCTGTATCGGGGACCGCAAGGCTCGGCAATCGCGTGCCCCAAAGCTTGACTCCCGAGGGCGGGAATCCTAAATCACCTGCATCCCGACCAACCGGTTTCCGGCGGCGCATTCGTGCGCGCGTCGGTTTTTCGTTTGAAAATGGGGTGCGAATAGCGACGAGATAGGCGTCGAATTCGCGTTGGAGTGTTCAACGCCTGGCGTCGAATTCCCCCTCGCGAAAGTCGATTCCTGTGGAGCTTGAAAAGGAAGAAGAATGGCACGTATTGCCGGCGTCAATATCCCATCGAACAAGCGCGTCGAAATCGCGCTCACCTACATCCACGGAATTGGCCGGACCTCTGCCAAAAAGATCGTCGATGGCCTGAAAATCGCTCCCGAGCGGCGGGTCCAGGACCTGTCCGACCAGGAAGTGCTTCAAATCCGCGAGGCGATCGACCGCGATCATTCGGTGGAGGGCGACCTTCGCCGGACCGTGTCGATGAACATCAAGCGGCTGATGGACCTCGCATCCTATCGCGGGCTCAGGCACCGCAGGGGCCTTCCGGTCCGCGGCCAGCGCACGCACACCAATGCGCGCACCCGCAAGGGCAAGGCCAAGCCGATCGCCGGGAAGAAGAAGTAAGCGAGCGCCCGTCCGGGGACGGGCACGAGACTCTTCTCCGCCCGATGGCGGTTTCAAAGCCACGACAGCCCTTCGACAAGCTCAGGGCGAACGGAAGTAGGAACGTAATTCAATGGCCCAAGCACCCCAGCGCCTCCGCAGGCGGGAACGCAAGAATATCACGGCCGGCGTCGCTCATGTGAACGCCAGCTTCAACAATACGATGATCACCATCACCGACGCCCAGGGCAATGCGATTGCATGGAGCTCGGCCGGGATGATGGGGTTCAAGGGCAGCCGCAAGTCGACTCCCTACGCGGCTCAGGTCGCCGCCGAAGACGCCGGCAAGAAGGCCGCCGACCACGGCGTTCGAACGCTTGAGGTCGAGGTCAAGGGACCGGGCTCGGGCCGCGAGAGCGCGCTCCGGGCGCTTCAGGCGGTCGGCTTCACGATCACCTCGATCCGCGACGTGACCCCGATCCCGCACAACGGGGTCCGGCCGAGCAAGCGGCGCCGGGTCTAAGACTTTCCTTTCGGAGCGGCGCTCCGGGGAAAGGGAATGTTTTTAAATCCAGGCTCTGAGCGGGACGCCGCCAAAGCCACTGCCAAGGAAGAAAAATGGCCGTCAACGCGAAGAACTGGCAGGAACTGAAAAAGCCGAACGCTCTCGAAAAGAAGGTCGGCGGTGGCGACACCCGCCGCCGCGCAGTGTTCGTCGCCGAGCCGCTTGAGCGCGGCTTCGGGATGACCCTGGGCAACTCGCTCAGGCGGGTGCTTCTCTCCTCGCTCCAGGGCGCGGCAGTCACTTCGGTGAAGATCGAGGGCGTTCTCCACGAGTTCAGCAGCCTCGCCGGAGTTCGCGAGGACGTCACCGACATCGTCCTCAACATCAAGCAGCTCGCGCTGAAGATGGAAGGCGAAGGGCCCAAGCGCCTGCAGCTGTCGGCGACCGGCCCAGCGGAAGTGACCGCGGGCATGATCGCCACCACCGGCGACATGGAAGTCGCCAACCCCGACCTCGTGATCTGCCACCTCGACGACGGCGCGACTCTCAACATGGAGCTGACCGCGGACATCGGCAAAGGCTATGTCCCGGCGGTCGCCAACCGACCGGCCGACGCTCCGATCGGGGTGATCCCGGTCGATGCCCTCTATTCGCCGGTTCGCCAGGTTGCCTACAAGGTCGAGAACACCCGCGTCGGGCAGGAGCTCGATTACGACAAGCTGACTCTGACCATCGACACCGACGGCACTGTGGCTCCGGAAGACGCGCTCGGTTATGCGGCGCGAATTCTCCAGGACCAGCTGCAGCTGTTCGTCCACTTCGACGACAGCCAGGTGCGCACTGCTGCTCCGACGATGATCGGCCAGCCGGCGATGGCCGCCGAGACCCCGGCGGACAGCAACCAGCTCAACCGTTACCTGCTCAAGAAGGTCGACGAGCTCGAGTTGTCGGTGCGCAGCGCCAATTGCCTGAAGAACGACAACATCATCTACATCGGCGATCT
>JACDCV010000033.1 GCA_013817375.1 Sphingomonas sp. | reverse complement strand
ACGCCGGCTTCCATCTCGCCGAACGTCTGCTCGAAGCCGACCGGCTTGAACATCGGGTCATAGCCGAAGCCCTTGTCGCCGCGCGGCGGCCAGACGAGGGTGCCGTCGACCCGGCCCTCGAAGCTTTCCGCCTGCCCGTCGTTTGGCCAGGCAAGCGACAAGGCGCAGGCGAAATGGGCGTCGTGGCCGGCGTCGGGGCCGGCGGCTTCGACTTCGTCCCGCACCCGCTTCATCGCGCGCTGCCAGTCGCGATTGCCGGTCTCGTCCTCGGCCCAGCGCGCGGAGAAAATCCCGGGCCGGCCGTGAAGCGAATCGACCGCAAGACCGCTGTCGTCGGCAAGCGCCGGATATCCCGACAGGTCCGCCGCCTGCCTGGCCTTCAGCTCGGCATTATCGACGAAGCTGTTGCCGATCTCCTCCGGCTCGGGAAGCCCGAGCTCCTCGGCGCCGACGCAGGCGATCCCGAGCGGCTCCATCAGGGCAGCAATTTCCCGGAGCTTGCCGGGATTATGGGTCGCGATGACCAGCCGGTCACCGATTTCCCTCATTGGGAAACCGCCTCGAGCTGTGCCTGGAAAATGTCCGCGCAGCCGATTCGCGCGAGCCTCAGAAGCCGAAGCAGCATTTCCTCGTCGAAACATTCGCCTTCGGCGGTTAGCTGGGCCTCGACGATGTTGCCGTCGGCGGTGAGCACGAAATTGCCGTCGCAGCCGGCCTTGCTGTCTTCGTCATAGTCGAGGTCGAGGACTGCGCTGCCCTCGAAAACTCCGCAGCTGACGGCCGCGACCTGGCTGGTGATCGGGTCGGCGGTGAGAGCCTTGGACTGGAGGAGCTTGTCGACGGCGATCCTCAGCGCCACCCAGGCGCCCGAGATTGCCGCGGTTCGGGTGCCGCCGTCGGCCTGGATGACGTCGCAGTCGACGATGATCTGCCGCTCGCCAAGCCTGGGGAGATCGACCACGGCGCGAAGGCTTCGGCCGATCAGTCGCTGGATTTCCTGGGTCCGGCCCGACTGCTTGCCCCTCGCCGCTTCGCGATTGCCGCGCGTGTGGGTGGCGCGGGGAAGCATTCCATATTCCGCGGTAACCCAACCCTGGCCCTTTCCGCGGAGGAAGGGCGGGACCTTCTCCTCCACCGAAGCGGTGACCAGCACCCGGGTGTCCCCGAAGCTGACGAGACAGGAGCCCTCCGCATGACGGGTGAAATTGGGCTCGAAGGCGATGGTGCGCATCTGGTCGGGCGCGCGTCCGCTAGGGCGCATGGGGTCTCCTTGTGGTCCTGATAATGGTGCGGTGGCTCCTAGACCGGTGGACGCGGCAATCCTAGATGCGGGGCCATGGGCGGTGAGATCGGCGAGCTGAGCGACCGGATGCGCGAGATCTTCGGGCTTGTGGTCGAAGCCTATCTCGAGCGCGGGTCCCCGGTCGGGTCGAAGGCCCTGGCGGGGAGCATCAGCCTGTCGCCTGCGTCGATTCGCGGAGTGATGCAGGAGCTTGAGGAGCGCGGGCTGCTGACCCATCCGCACACATCGGCGGGGCGGGTGCCGACCGAGACCGGGCTTCGCCTGTTCGTCGATGGAATCATGCAGGCTTCTGTCCCCGACCCGCACGAACAAGCGGAGATCGAGCGGCAGATCGGGCGCGACCAGCCGATCGAGGACGCGCTCGCCGCCGCATCGGCGGCACTGTCGGGGCTCAGCCACGCGGCGGGCGTCGTGCTTGCCCCGAAACAGGAGCTTCGGCTCAAGCAGCTTAGCCTGGTGCCGCTGTCGCCGGACCGCGCGCTTGCGGTGCTGGTCGGCGCCGACGGTTCGGTGGAAAACCGGGTGGTTGCGCTGGAGCCGGGCACTAGCCCCGAGGCGCTCGAGCAAGTCGCCAATTTCGTCAGCTCGCGATTGTCAGGGCTCACCCTGGCCGAGGCCGAAGCCCGCCTTCGCGCTGAGATCCGCGAGCATCGCGAGGCACTCGACACGGCAGCTGCTGAGCTGATCGCATCGGGGCTTGCCGCCTGGAGCGTCGACTACAGCCGCCGGCCGGTATTGATCGTCCGCGGCCAGGCCAATCTCATCGACGAGGGCACGGCGGCCGATCTCGACCGGGTGCGAAGGCTTCTCGACGAACTCGAGGACAGGCAGGAGATTGCCCGCCTTCTGGGAAGCGCTCGCGACGCTCCGGGGTGCCGGATATTTATCGGCAGCGAGAACCGGATGTTCGCTCTGTCCGGCTCGTCGGTGATCGCCGCCCCCTATCGCGGGAGCCATGGCGAGGTGGTCGGCGTTGTTGGGGTGATCGGGCCCACCCGGTTGAACTATGCGCGGGTGGTGCCCATGGTGGATTTCACAGCCAAAGCACTAACGAGATTGATCGGATGATTGAGAAAGAAGACGAACTTCACGAGGAAGCCGAGGAAATTCGCCGCGAGACCGCCGAGGATTCGCCCGAGCTTGCCGAGCACGACCGGCTCGCCGAGCTGGAGAAGGCAGTCGAGGACGCCAACAACAAGGCGCTGTACGCCGCCGCCGAGATCCAGAACGTGCGCCGTCGGCTTGAAGCCGAAAAGCAGCAGGCGGCAGCCTATGCATCGGCAACGTTCGCCCGCGACATGCTCGCGATCAAGGACCATCTCGATCGCGCGCTTGCAGCAGTGAACGAGGAGCTGCGAAGCGACACGCTCGCGAGCAGCTTCCTGGCCGGGATCGAGTCCACCTCGCGCGAGCTCAATGCAATATTCACGCGCAATGGAGTCACTCGGATCGAGTCGGTCGGCCATTCGCTGGACCCGCACAAGCACCAGGCGATGATGGAAATCCCGTCGGATGAGGCGGAGCCGGGAACCATCGTTCAGGAAATGCAGGCCGGCTATATGCTGAAAGAGCGGCTGTTGAGGCCTGCGCTGGTCGCGGTTGCGAAAACTCCGAACTAAATCACTTCGCGGCGGTGGACCTCGCTCTTGCTTGCGAGGCTGAACCGGTGTTCCACCTCGCCTTCGCGAACCAGCCGCCGGGCCGCGTAACGGCCCACTTCCGGCCCGTGCTTGAAGCCGTGGCCGGAGCCTGCGCCGACGAGCAGCACGTTCGCAAGCCGCGGGTGGAAGTCGATCAGCAAGTCGCCGTTCGAGCTGTTCTCATATTGGCAGACTCGCGCTTCGGTCAGCGGCGCACCGCGAAGCAGCGGAAAGCGCCGGTCGCGGAAGGCGATGACATTCGCGAGCGCCTCGTCGGTGGGGCGGCGGCTCTGCGTGTCGGGATCGACTTCGACGCCGTGCGTGTCGCGGGCGAACTTCACTCCGCGTCCTTCGATGTCCGGCATTCCATAATAAAGGTCGCCGCCGTTGAAGTCGGCCCACCCCGGCAGGGCCTTGGGTCCGAAGCGGTCTTCGCCCGCAGGCGGCGCGAAGAAGAAGATCTCCTGCCGGGTCGGCTGGATTCGGCGGCCAACGACGTCGGGGAACAGCTTTGGAAGCCACGGCCCGGCTGCGAATATGAAAGCGTCGGCCTCGAGCTGCTGGCCCGATCGAAGGCGGATCGACTTGAGACTGTCGCCGCTGGCCTGGACCGGAAGCGCCGCTCCGGTCACATAGGTGCCGCCGCTCTGGATGAAGGTGCCGGCGAGGGTCTGGACCGCTCGCCGCGCCATCAGCACTCCGAAATCCGGCTCGTACAGACCGACCTCCACTCCGCCAAAGTCGATCATCGGGAAGCGCCTCGCCATTTCCGTGGCGCCGAGCGCTTGTGTCGAAAGGCCCATCTGCTTGTGCACGGCGAGACTGTCGCGGGCGTAGGCGTCGTTTGTTGGGAAGAAGAACAGAACGCCGCTTTGATGGAAGATCGGGAGGCCCGAATGAAGGCTTAGCGCCTTCCATTCCTTCAGGCTGTCGAGCGCCATCCGGGCGTAGATCGAATCCTTGCCATAGGCGGCCCGTGTCATCCGGGATTCGCCTCCGGACGAGGCGCGCGAATGGGCGGGCCCCCAGGCGTCTATCAGTGTTACCCGATGGCCGCTGCGGAGCAGGTGGACCGCGGTCCAGGTGCCGAACACGCCGGCCCCGATGACCGCGACATGGCTGCCGCGTTTCGCTGCGGCTGTGCTTCGTGAAGCTCCCAGAAGGGCAGCGCCGCCCGCCCCGATGAGGAGCGAGCGGCGCGTTAACGTGGGTTGCGGCGTGCCCGAGGGCCTGCTGCGTCCCTGTTTCATCGTCTCCCAATTATCCGCGTTCGCCGGGCGCTGCGGGTGGTGGCGGCGGCGGTGCGCACATCTCCGTCGCCAAAATCACAGTTCCGTCGGCGCAGGTCTGGGTCGCCGGCGGCGCTGGCGGCGGCGGCGGAGGCGCGATGAAAGGCGGCGGAGGCGCGGCCCCGGCAGCGCTGAACTTCTGCCGGAAGGTGAGGCCGATGATCCGCGGCTGGCCGACGTTGAAGCCGAGCCTTGCACGCCCGCCACGCTCGCGGTCGAAGGAAAGCAGCGGGTTCTCGTCGAATATGTTGTTCACGTAAGCGACGACCTCCATCCCGCTATCAAACTGGAGCCCGGCCGACAGGTTGACGATATTGTAGGACGGCAACCTCAGATTCAGCGTCGTGGCTGCGTTCGCCGGCATCCCAAACACCGGGAGCCCGGCAACAAACGTGCGCGGATTATTCTCCTGGTCGCTCGGCTGAGTGAAGCGGCTTCCGACGTGTTGGAACGATCCGTTGACGTACCAGTCGGCGTTGGCGCTGAACCGCTGCATGTAATGCGCCGTCGCCGCCATCTGGAACTTCGGCACACTAGGCAGGCGATTGCCGTCGCGGATTCCGGTCGTGGTTGCCAGCGGCTCCGGAAGCGTCGAGTCGAACTCGGCATTCACGTAGCTTCCCGCAACCGACAGATCGAGGCCCGGCATCGGGCGGACCGCAACCTCCGCTTCGATTCCGGTCGTGTGGGCCTTTGGAACGTTGAAGACGATACGCGAAGAGCAGGTTCCGGCATCAAGAGTGACCTGCAGGTCCTTGATGCGAGTGTGGAAAATCGCCGCGTTCATCGTCAGCGGACCGCGCGAATATTTTACGCCGCCTTCGTAGTTCCACAGCGTCTCGTCCTCGTAAGCGCCCTGGAACGGCCCGAAAATATCCTCATCGGCCGGGGAGCACAGCGGCAGGTTGAGGGGGTCGTTGACGCCGCCGAGACGGAAGCCCTTGGCAGCCTGCAGGTTGACGTTGAGGTTCCGATTAGGCTCCCAGGTACCGATGACGCGCGGGCTGAAGCCGGTGGACTTGGTTTCCTGATCGAGCAGGGTGGCGCCGGGCGCGAACAGGCCGCCGTTGACGAAGTCCCGCTTCTCCTTGAAGTCATAATAGCGACCGCCTGCAGTCAGCTTGAACTGACCGAAATCGTACGTGCCCTCGCCGAACACCGCCTTCTGGTTGATGTCGTAGGGAAGGTCCGCGTTGTACGGCGAATCGAGGTTTGGAAATCCGTTAGCCACGGCCGCGGACGTGCCGGCGCCGAGTGCCGCGTCGACAAAGCTTGCGTAGCCGGGGGTCGGAAGCCGCTGAGTGTAGTCGCGCTTGACGTCGGAGTAGAAAAGACCGGCGACCCACTGGAAAGGACCAACTCCGGTCGATGCGAGGCGGAGTTCCTGCGTGAACTGGTTTAGGTCAGTGGTATCGCGCAGGTTCGAGGGAAGAAGCACGGCGGAGATCGGGAACGCAAGATCCACCGAGACCGAGCCGGTGAGCGCCGAAGCATCGCGGCTGACCAGGATTTCGCGATCGATGTAGCTGCTGATCGAAACCAGCTCAACCGGCCCGAAATCATAGCTCGCGGTCAGGTCGGCGAGCATCGTCTTGTCGCGGAACTCCTCGCGCAACAGGAGAAACTGCTCGCGCTCGTCGAAAGTGAAGGATGGAACAGTGAAGGGGTTCGAATAAAGGTTGAACACTTCCTGGCGGTTGAAGCCGTTGGCCTTCGCTTTCTGGTATACCACGCGCGGCGTGAGCTTCAGTTCGGGTGTGGGCTCCCACAGGATCGACACACGGCCGCCGACCCGCGAGCCGTCGTTGACGTTCTTCCCGCCGGCCGGGCCGAACGCGTCGATGAAGCCGCCGAAGTGCGTTCCGTAGGCAACGGCGCGCATCGCCGCGGTCGGTCCCAGCGGAACGTTGATCGCTCCCTTGAGATGATAGCCGAGATCGCCTTCGGCGACCGTATTGATATTGGCCTCGATCATTCCTTCGGTGCGTCCGAGCACCGGCTGGTTCGTGATGTAGCGGATGGTGCCGCCGACCGAGCCGGAGCCAAACAGCGTCCCCTGCGGTCCGCGAAGGGTTTCAACTCGGTTGAGGTCGAACAGGTCGAGGTCGGGGGTGAACAGCGAGAGCGATATCACCGACTCGTCGAGATAGACTCCGACCTGCTCCTTAACGCCTGGCTGATCGCGGACGATCTGGCCGGCGGAAACTCCGCGGATCGACACCTGGCTCTGGCCCGGCCCGAGGTTCTGAACGGCAAGACCGGCGACGTTGCGGGCGATCTCCTCGATCGACGTCGCGTTCGCTCGCTCGATGTCTTCCTGGGTCTGAGCATTGACCGAAAACGGCACGTCCTGAATAGTTGACGCGCGCTTGGTTGCCGTGACGATGATCTCGTCGCCGCTGCCCTGTGCGATCGGCGGCTCGTCAAATTGCTGTGCGACCGACTCTGCCTCTGTAGGACCACTGGTCCCGGCGGGCGGTACCGGCTCCTGAAGCTGGGCAAAGGCAGGCGTGGAAAGAAACGCCAGCGCGGTGCCGACGAAAAGTTGGTTTCGAATGCGCATGGGAACCCCCGTTCGAAGATGTCGCGTAACGGTGGAATCTAAGCTCAAATCCACGTGTAGCGGAAGTGCAACAAAGCCGCCGACGCTGTTTCCCGCCGGCTTTGTTGCCTACCGGACACAGTGTCAGGCCTGCTCGAACGGAAGCAGCGAGCGCGGCGGCGCTGCAATCCTCCAGCCGCGCTCCGCCATGAAGACGTGGCGGACGATCTCCGCCTGCTGCTCGAGGCCATAAAGGTCGAACGGCTTTCCCGGCTCCAGCTTGTAGCTGTAGCGGCAGAACGGGTGGCGCATCAGCGGCAAATAGAAGCGGCCGCGGGTCTGGGTCTGCCACACGTGGGTCATTTCGTGGATGAAGAGGCCCTGCAGGTGGAGCGGCTCGGTCGCGAAATCGGTCGACCAGAGATCCCCGCGCGGGTGGAAGTGGATGTTTCCGCACGGCGCCATCGCCGTGCCTTTGGGCTGGAACGGCCACCATCGGCGCCTCACCAGCCGAACGGCCGAATAGTCGATCGAATTGCCAAAAATGGAGCGGGCGAGCGCGATTTCGCCGGACGTTAGGGAGCGGGAAGGTTGGTCGTGCATTTGCAAGGAGACAATGCGCTAGCCGACTGCGGGTGCACTTGCGAGCCTGCACCGGCGCGGCTAGGGCATCGCAAAAGACAGGATACGGAGGAAAGACCCAATGAGCGAGACTGCGGAGCGGGTAAAAAAGATCGTCGTCGAGCATCTGGGTGTCGAACCCGAGAAGGTGACCGAGGAAGCGAGCTTCATCGACGATCTCGGCGCCGACAGCCTCGACATCGTCGAGCTGGTCATGGCGTTCGAGGAAGAGTTTAACGTCGAGATTCCCGACGACGCCGCAGAGAAGATCACGACCGTCAAGGACGCGATCGACTATATCAACCAGAACCAGGGCTAACCGGAGGCCTTTGGCCGCCCGGAAATTTGCCGGTCATGCGGCCAGGACGGCTTCCCGGAATATCTGGGAAGCCGTTTGCTTTTGAACTCACGGAGTAAGCGAATGCGTCGAGTCGTAGTGACGGGTCTGGGCCTGGTGACGCCGCTCGGCGGCGACGTCGAGACGAGCTGGTCGAACCTGATCGCGGGGAAGAGCGGCATCGCGCCGATCACCCGGTTCGACACAAAAGATCATAAAGCGAAGATCGCCGGCGAGGTGAAGCCGAAGGACCATCCGTACGGCTTCGATCCCGACAAGCGCATCGACCACAAGGTCCAGCGCCAGGTCGATCCCTTCATCATCTATGCGCTCGACGCTGCCGGCCAGGCGCTCGAAGACGCCGGCCTCGTCGACATGGACGATGCATTGAAAGAGCGCACCGGAGTCTCGATAGGCTCGGGCATCGGCGGCTTGCCCGGAATCGAGAGCGAGAGCCTGGTGCTTCGGGACAAGGGCCCCGGCCGGGTCAGTCCCCACTTCGTCCACGGACGGCTCATCAATCTCACCAGCGGCCAGGTGTCGATCAAATATGGCCTGATGGGTCCCAACCATTCGGTCGTCACTGCCTGCTCGACCGGGGCTCACTCGATCGGCGACGCGGCGCGGATGATCAAGGATGACGATGCCGACATCATGCTCGCCGGGGGTGCGGAAAGTACGGTGAACCCGCTCGGAGTCGCCGGTTTCGCGCAGGCGCGCGCACTCAACACGAGCATGAACGACCAGCCGGAAAAAGCCTCGCGCCCCTATGACAAGAACCGCGACGGCTTCGTCATGGGCGAGGGCGCGGGAGTGGTCGTGCTCGAGGAATATGAGCATGCCAAGGCGCGCGGCGCCAAAATCTACGCCGAGGTCGTCGGCTACGGCCTGTCGGGCGATGCCTATCACGTCACCGCTCCTCACCCGGAGGGACGCGGAGCGGAGCTGGCGATGCGAATGGCCCTCAGGAAGGCCGGTCTCGAGCCCGGCGACATCGATTATGTAAACGCCCATGGCACCTCGACCATGGCCGACACGATCGAGCTTGCGGCGGTGAAGCGAGTCCTCGGCGACGATCTTGGCGGCGCTTCGATGAGCAGCACCAAGTCGGCGATCGGTCATCTGCTCGGCGGAGCCGGCGCGGTCGAGGCGATCTTCTGCATCCTCGCGATGCGCGACCAGATCGTGCCGCCGACGCTGAATTTGGACGATCCCGACGAAGGGACCGAAGGGATCGACCTGGTCCCGCACAAGGCGAAGAAGCGCACCGTCAAGGCGGTGCTGAACAACAGCTTCGGCTTTGGCGGCACCAATGCCAGCCTGGTGATGAAGGCGGTGTGATAAAGCGGCTCGCATGGCTCGCCGGCTTCGCGGCCGCCGCTCTTCTGGTCGTGACCTGGCTGCTGTGGTGGCGCCCCGGCGCCGATCCCGGTCCCCACACGATCATTGTCGAGGAAGGCTCGACGCTTGGGTCGGTCGCCAGCCAGCTCGAGCAGATCGACGCCATTCCCGGCAACTCGACCACGTTCCGTGGCTTTGCTCGCCTGTTCGGATCGGGCGACCCGGTGCAGGCCGGTGAGTTCGAGCTTCCGCAAGGGGCGAGCGCGTCCGCCATCCTCGACCTGCTCCAGCATGGGCAGCCGGTGCAGCGGCTGATCACGATCCCGGAAGGAACGCCGTCGATCCTGGTCCAGGAGAGGGTTGCGGCGACACCCCATCTCGTTGGAGAGGCGCCGCTTCCGGAAGAAGGCTCGGTGCTCCCCAACAGCTATGGCTATCAGCGCGGCGAGGCCCGCGCCGCGGTCATTGCGCGGATGCAGTCGGCGATGGACAAGACGCTCGCCGAACTCTGGCCCAAGCGCACCGGGAAATGCCCGGTCAATTCACCACAGGAAGCAGTCAACCTCGCCGCCATCGTCGAAAAGGAAACCGCCAAGCCGGCGGAACGGCGAACTGTTGCGGGGGTCTATTGCAACCGGCTTCGGATCGGAATGAAGCTCGATGCCGACCCGACCGTCATCTACCCGATCACCAAGGGCAAGCCGCTCGGCCGGCGGATCCTGCGCTCCGAGCTGATGGCCGACACCGGTTACAATACCTATCGCAGCCCCGGCCTGCCGGCGGGGCCGATCGCCAATCCGGGGCGCGACAGCATCGCCGCGGTTCTCGATCCTGCCGACACCAGCGCAATCTATTTCGTCGCCGACGGCACCGGCGGTCACATTTTCGCCGACACGTTCGCCGAGCATCAGGAGAATGTCCGGCGCTGGTACGCAATCCGCCGCGCCCGGGGTGAGATGTGAAGAACCGCGGAATCGGCCGCGGCCGGATGTTTGTCGGCGGGTTCGGTTCTTAGCTAGGAGCGCCTGGCGAGCGCCTCGGAGCGCAAATATCCGACCCGCCGATCGCTCCCCGCATAACCCCACGCCCAGCCGACGCTGTCGTCGAGCAAGTGGAAGGGCTCGCCCGCCGAAAGCTCGCGGATCAATTCGCTATCGTCGGAAGGAGCCGAGCGAAGCGCGGCGGCTTTGGACAGGGTTCGCTTCACCGGTTCGGCATAATGGGAAACGATCACCCGCCCGGCGAGTGCGACATCGGCAAGATCGTTGCGAAAGGCGTGAAAGTGCGGGTCGGGAAGGTCGGAAGGCCCGGTGAGGACGACGACGTCAGCGCTGATGGGCGAAGGCTGCCTGCCCGATGATCGGCCGGTTCGCGGCGGATGCCCGGTCGCCTTCGCGGAGGTTGCGCTTGAAATCTTCAAGAAACTCCGCCCCGTCCTTTGTCCGGACTACGAACACGTTGCGACGGTCGTCCTGGTCCCGTTCCCGGCGCAGATAGCCGAGCGCACCAAGGGTGTTCAAGGCGCGCGTCACTACCGGCTTGGAAACCCCAAGAACTCTTGCAAGCCCGCGCACCGTATGCGGGCCGGGCGTCAGATAGACGAGCATTAGCAATGCCATCTGACGGTTGGTTAGATCGGGCTCTCCTGATCGAACATAAGCAATCAGCGCCCGCATCCAGGCTGACAGTGATTCGTCGGCCATTGGCTGCACCTATCTCCTGTGCGTCGCGCACTTGTCCGTTAAACAGGCAAGGAGAGGAATTGTTGCAGGCAAGTAACCGCATTTCGGTTGGAAATCGGCCAGAACGAGCCTGCCTGGCCGTTCAGCTGCCCTGGTAACGGTCCTTCAGAGCCTCGAAAACCGCTCTCAGGCCAAGCGCTTCGCCGCCCTTGGGACGCCCCGGCTTGGCGCTATCGCGCCAGGCAAAGGTGTCGAGGTGCGCCCACAGCATCTCGTCCGGGACAAAGCGCTTCATGAACATCGCCGCGACCACTGCCCCGGCCATCGGCGAGCCTGACGAATTGGCAAGGTCGGCGATCTCGCTCTTGAGCATTTCGTCGTAGCTGTCCCACAGCGGCAACCGCCACAAAGGGTCCTCGACCCTGGCCGCGGCGCCCGCGATTGCATGAGCGAGATCGTCGTCGCTGACGAACAGAGCCGGGAGGTCGGGTCCAAGCGCAATCCGGGCAGCGCCGGTCAGAGTCGCGAAATCGACGATCAGCTCGGGCTCGTCCTCGCCGGCCCTGGTCAAGGCATCGGCGAGGACCAGCCGCCCTTCGGCGTCGGTATTGTCGATCTCGACCTGCAAGCCCTTGCGCGAGCGAACGACGTCCCCGGGACGAAGCGCGGCGGCGGAGACCGAATTTTCGACCGCCGGGATCAGCAAATGAAGCCGGACCGGAAGCCGCGCGGAAGCGACCAGCCAGGCAAGTGCGAGCGCGTGCGCAGCGCCGCCCATGTCCTTTTTCATCAGCCGCATTCCGCTACCGGGCTTGATGTCGAGACCGCCGGTGTCGAAGCAGACGCCCTTGCCGACAATCGCGATCCTGGGGTGGGCCGGATTGCCCCATTCCGCCTCGATCAGCCTCGGCGCGCGCTCAGCAGTTGCGGCAGCTCCGACTGCCGCGATCAGCGGATAGCCGTCGCCAAGCTCGCTTCCGCTGGTCACGCGAATTTCGAATTTGCAGGCCTTGAGCCGCTCCCTGACCGCCTGCTCGAGCTCGGCCGGCCCGAGCTGAAGCGCGGGCGTGTTGACGAGGTCGCGGACCAATGCAGTCGCTTCGGCAAGGCGGACGACCGGCTCGACCGCCGCCGCTTCGCTGGTGACCAGTACCCGCGGGCCTCGCTCCGCCTCGTCCTTCTTGCTCCGGTACGTGTCGAAGCGGTGTTGGGCGAGGAGCCAGCCAAGCGCCGCCTTGCCGGGCGCGCCCTCCGCAAGGCGATACGTTCCCTCCGGAAGCACGTCAGGGAGCTTGGCGAGGCACCAGGGCGACAGTTCGCCGGCATTGGCGACTGCGCTGACCACCTCGAACGCGTTACCGCGCGGAAGGATCACGCTCGAAAAACCGGTCTTGCCGTCGAAACGGTTCGCTTCGAGAAGCGCTCGGTCCTCGGCCGGGCGGCGCTTCACCCAGTCAGGAAAGCTGTCCTCGTCGACGAGGTGGATTGCACGGGCATTCTGCCCCCGGTCGGCAACGAGAAGAGCGTCGAAATCGGTCATCGCGCCCGTCTAGAGGCGAGCGCCGGATTGGGCCAGCCGCTATCGGTCCGCAGCGCCGGCCGGGCAGCGCACCGGTTCGCGAAGCTCGGCAAGGTCGGCTGGCGACAGCTTCAGGTCCAGCTGCCCGGCAATCTCGACGAACTGCCTTGAGGCAAGCGTTGCGGTGCCGGTCAGCGACCGCAGCTGCGACACTGCTTCGGAAAGGCGATGGCGGGCGTCGGCCGTTGCCGGCGGAGTGCGGCCATAAGCCCTGACCACGGCCCACAGTTCGCGCTCGCGCGTGTTTGTTTCGTGAAGCGATCGAACGATGCTGAAGAGCGTCGCATAATCATACCGCTCCTCATGCTCCATTTCCTCGACGATCCCGGACGCAACAGCTGCATCCCAGGCAGCCGACCCTAACAGGCGGACGGAAGTCGCCGGGACTTCGCCCAGTTTGGGCGCGTTGGAATGCGCAACCGAATCGAGCTGGTCGAGCGTCGTCTGCTGACAATCGGCGAGCTTGAGCCGCTCGCGCGCCGCGAACAGGGAGTCGGAAAGCTCTTCGTCCAGGCTTTCCTGAACCACCGCGACCTGTTTTTGGGAATGATAATCGCTGAGCATTTCCTCGGCGCCGAGCGCGATCGCGATGCCGATGACGATGATGATTATTTCGACGAAGAATTCGCGCCAGCTGTCGATAGCCTTTGGTGGATGAACCTTCACTCGCTGCCCCCGTCTGCGGTGAGTGCTCAGCCTGCCCTCGGGCGAGGCTCAAGTCCAGCTAGGCCTTGAGTCGCCTGACCGCGTCCTGCCACCCGTCGAGCAGTTGTCGCCTCTGCCCGCACTGCATCTTCGCCTCGAACTCATTCTGAGCGGCCCATGAGCGAGCAATTTCCGAAGTGCCGGACCAGACGCCTGTTGCGAGCCCCGCGAGGTAAGCCGCGCCAAGAGCGGTCGTCTCGACGTTGCGCGGCCGCTGGACCCGGATCGCCAGCATGTCGGCAAGGAACTGGCACAGCCAGTCGTTGGCGGCCATTCCACCGTCCACGCGCAACGCCGCCGGCGCGGCGCCTCCGTCCGCCACCATCGCTCCGATGAGATCGTGGGTCTGGTAGGCGACCGCCTCCAGCGCTGCGCGGGCGAGGTGGGCGCTGGTCGAGTCCAGGGTGAGTCCGAAAATTGCGCCGCGCGCCTGCGCATCCCAATGCGGCGCTCCCAGGCCGACGAAGGCAGGGACCAAATAGACTCCGTGGCTGTCCGGCACCTGCGTCGCGAGCCCGCTGGTTTGCGCGGCATCGGCGATCACCCCGAGGCCGTCGCGGAGCCATTTGACCGCGGCGCCGGCGATGAAAATGGAGCCTTCGATCGCAAAACTGACCTTGCCGCTCAGCCTGTAGCCGATTGTCGTCAGGAGCCCGCTCCTGGAGTGGACTGCCTCGGCACCGGTGTTGAGAAGCAGGAAGCAGCCGGTACCGTAAGTGGCCTTGGCCATTCCGGGCTCGAAACAGGCCTGGCCGACAAGCGCCGCCTGCTGGTCGCCGGCCATTCCGCCGATGGCGAGCTGGCGGTCGAACAGACCAAGCTCGGTGATCCCGAAGTCGCCGCTATTGTCGCGAACGTCCGGAAGCAAGGATTCGGGCACGTCGAACAGCCGGCACAGGTCAGGGTCCCAGCGCTGATTGTGGATGTCGAACAGCGATGTTCGAGAGGCGTTGGTGGCGTCGGTCGCGTGGACGGTGCCGCCGGTCAGCCGCCACAGAAGGAAGCTGTCGACGGTGCCGAACGCAATCTCGCCCCGGTTGGCGGCGGCGCGCGCTCCTGCAACATTGTCGAGCAGCCAGGCGATCTTGGTCGCGGAGAAATAGGGGTCGAGCAGAAGCCCCGTTTTCGCGCGAACCTCGGCTTCGGCGCCGTCGGCCTTGAGCTGGTCGCACATGTCGGCGGTGCGCCGGTCCTGCCAAACGATTGCGCGGTGGATCGGCTCGCCGGTCCTGCGATCCCACAGCAATGTCGTCTCGCGCTGGTTGGTGATCCCGATCCCGGCAACCCGCGCCGGGTCGACGCCGCTTCTGCCGAGCGCCTCGCGAGCGACCGCCAGGCTGTCGGTCCAGATATCCTGCGCATCATGCTCGACCCAGCCGCGCTGCGGATAATGCTGCTTGAGCTCACGCTGAGCGATCGAGACGGTTCCGCCCTCGCGGTCGAACAGGATCGCGCGGCTCGAGGTCGTCCCCTGGTCGATCGCAAGGATGTGGTCCGCCGGCACTGGTGCGATCATCCGATCCGCGCCAGACCCGGTCAAGATGCCGCTTTGGCGCCTTTGGCTGCTCAGTCCTTGAGATGCGTGTCGAGGAACTTCAGATATGCCTCGGACGCGGAAATTCGGTTCTGCTTGCGAAGGAAGCCATGGCCCTCGTCCGGGAAAACGAGATATTCGACCGGCACTCCGTTGGCCTTCACCGCGGCGACGATTTCATCGCTTTCGACCTGAAGCACTCGCGGATCGTTGGCGCCCTGGACGACCAGCATCGGCTTGACGATGTTCTTGGCGTGGAACAGCGGCGAGATCCGGCGGTGCCGCTCCGCGTCGGTCTTGGGATCGCCCATTTCGTCATAGAGCGATTCGCGAAAAGCGGCCCAATAAGGCGGGATCGATTCCAGGGTCCGAACCCAGTTCGTCACCCCGAAGATGTTGACCCCGACGTCGAACATCTCTGGTTCGAACGCGAGCGCGGCGGCGACCATATAGCCGCCGTAGGAGCCGCCCATGACTCCGATACGCTCCCCATCGACCCAGTCCATCGAGGCAAGAAACGCCTTGGATGCGACGACGTCCTGGAGATCGACCTCACCATGTTTCCTGTCGTCGAGGTGGAAGAAGGTCTTGCCGTAGCCCGACGAGCCGCGGTTGTTGATCGCGTAGACGGCATAGCCGTTGTTCACGAGGTGCTGAATCATCGGCGAATAGCCGCGCCGGCTTTGGCCGCCCGGGCCGCCGTGGACGAAGACCAATGCGGGCATCTTGTGCTGCGCGTCGGCGCCCCGCGGCTTGTAGAGGATGCCCGGAATTTCGAGACCGTCGTAGCTCTTGAAGCGGGCAACACTCGCTTCCACCAGCTGGCGCTCGTCGATCGCCGGGTTGAGCGCGGTCGTCAGCCGGCGTGCGTTGCCCGTGGCAAGGTCGGCGACGAAGATGTCGCTCGGCGAGGTGTCGGAGGCAACGGTAAAGGCGATCATGCTCTCGTCGCGGTTGAAGCGGACGCCGCCAATGTCGCCTTCCGGAATTCCGTTGAGCGTGACTGTGCTGCCCTCTCGGTCCTGAATACTGAGGTCGGTCGATCCGTCGGTGTTCAATGCCGAGACCCGGTAGCGGCCGGACGGCGAGTCGGAGACGTACATCACGTCCCAGTCGGCGCGGATCAGCGGAGCCTTGGCGCCCGTCGCAAGATCGAACGTCCAGGCCTGGTTGAACTCGCCATGCTCGTCGGTCGAATAGACCAGCGACCGATTGTCGGCGGTGAAATCGTGGACGCCGTAACTGACGTTGCCCTGATGCTTGCTGATCAGCCGCGGCGGCGCTTTGCCCTGGAGGTCGGCAAGGTAGAGATTGTTGTCGGCGCTGGTCCGCTCCTTGACCAGGGCCACGTAG
>JACDCV010000175.1 GCA_013817375.1 Sphingomonas sp. | reverse complement strand
CCCAGCCGCCTTCGACGGTGCGATAGCGGATCCGAGCCGAGGCGAGCGCTCTGGCGAGCGGCGCAGCGGCGGTTCCGCCGCCGTCGCCGTCGAGGTTGCGGAAGCCGCTTCGTGTCAATCCCTGGCCAGAGAAGCGCCACTCGACCCGCTGGAGGTCGGAGCGAGCATCATCGTCGAGATTGGTCCAGCCGGCGCGAACGAAATCCATCCCACGGTCATTGCCGGAAAAGGCGGGCCTTTCACCGGACGGGCCGCGGGTTGGCCGGTCGGCAAGCTGGGCGAGGTCGCTGCCAAGGACCGAGTGGAGGCGCCCAAGCCCGCTGATCTGGATCAGCCTGGTGTCGACCGCGGCCTGCGTTGCAACGCTGGAGCGCAGGATCACGACGCCGGCGGCCGACAGCAAGGCGAAGATGACAAGCGCGACGAGCATCTCCACGAGAGTGAAGCCGCGCTCGGAAGGATTGGCGGCGGCGGTCATGCTACGCGCTTCACCATAGTCGCCGCCGCGCGCGCTCCCGACTCCTGGTCGAACGCGACGAAATCGATCCTCACGAGCCGCTGGTCGGCGGTCGGAGTGACTGTGCGGCGCACTTGGAACCGGCGGCCGCCGTTGACGACGGTCGAGCTCGTCGAACCGCGGACGATCGCTACCGGGCTGCTCGCCGCAAGCGCGGCTTCATTGCGAACCACAAGCATTGCCATGCTTCGCGAATCGAGGTCGGCAGTGCTCGCGAGAGCAAAGCTGTCGAGCCGCATTAGTGCGAGCGCCGCAATCGAGAAGACCGCGAGCGCCACGAGCATCTCGATCAGGGTAAAGCCGGCCTCGTCAGGTGCGACCTTCATCGCTCCTACTCCACCGCCACGTCGCCGTTGGCGGCCACCCGCACCTGTGCGGTTCGGCCGTCGCGCGAAAGGCGAAGCTCGAAAGGCTGATCGGCCATTCCGAGGCCGTCGAACCGGACTCTCCCTCGGCCCGAGCCCGTGGAAGCCATTCCGACCTCCATCCCTTCGCCCCAATTGCCGCCGTCGAACGGCCTCTCGACCATTCGCTCCCAATGCCCCTGGCGAAGCTGGTCGAAACCATAGCCGGAGGGGCTCACCCACGCGCTGATCGGCTGGCCGGTAAGAACCGCCTGGTCGCGGGCGGCGGCGACTCGGCCGGCGAAGCGCGATGCCGACTCGCGCGGACCTCCACCGGGAGACCCGAGCGTCAGCACCACTGCACCGGCGAGCAGTCCCATGACGGCGACCACCACCATCAGCTCGACAAGAGTGAAGCCGTTGCGCGTCATGGGCTCCGCTTCAGCCCCCGCTGCCGTAGATGTCGGCGTTCTCGCCCTCTCCGCCTGGAGCTCCATCTGCCCCGAGCGAATAAACGTCGAACGGCCCGCTCCGTCCCGGGACAGCCAGCTGGTAGGCCCTGCCCCATGGGTCGTTGGGGAGCGATTTCACATAACCGCCGGGGCGAAAGCTGCCGCCCTGCGAACCCGCCGGAGGCCGCACCAGTGCGTTGAGGTCGTTGCCCTGCGGGTAAGTGAGATTGTCCAGCCGGTACATCTCCATCGCCTGCTCCAGCGTTGCGATGTCGGCGCGCGCCTTGGTGACCATCGCCCGGCCCTGGCTCGGCAGCACGTTGATCATCACCACCGTCGCAAGCAGGCCGATGATGACGATCACGACCATCAGCTCCACGAGCGTGAAGCCGTCCTCGCCGGCCTTAACGCGGCTGCGCCACCGTTCGGCCGGCCGGCCCGAGTCCAAGAACAGATTCAGTAATAGGCGGAGAAGCACATCAGCCTCCAACGAGCTTTTCGAGTTGCAGAATCGGCAGAAGAATGGCGAGGACGATGGTCGCGACGATCGCCCCCATGACGACGATGATCGCGGGCTCGAGCATCGACAGAGCCGTGGCCGTGAAAGTGTCGAACTCGCGCTCGAGATAGTCAGCGGCCTGCGCGAGCATTGCGTCGAGACGGCCGGCGCTCTCGCCGCTCGCCGCAAGGTACACGAGGATCGGAGGAAACACTCCGGCGCGGCCGAGCGCACCCGACAGACTGCCGCCGCCGCGGATCGCAACGACGAGGTCGCTCATCGCCTTCCGAAGCGCCCGGTTCTGAACCGTTGGTACAGTAAGCTTCAGACCGTCCACCAGCGGCAACCTGCTCTCGATCATTGTCGCCAGAGTCCGCGACATTCGCGCTGCGTGAAGGTCCCGAAGAAGGCGGCCGATCAACGGCAGGCGGATCAGCATCCGGTCGAATGAGAGGCGGATGCTCTCGTTCCTGAGCGCGCGTGCGCCGATTGCGGCCGCAACCGCTATAACCAGCAGCACCGCCCACCAGTAGCTGGCGAGAAAACTGCTGATGGCGACGACCACGCGGGTCAGCAGCGGAAGCTGCTGGCCGACGTCGTCGAACTGCTCGACGACCTTGGGGACCACGGCGATCATCAACGCCGCGACTACTCCGACCGCGACAAGCGTGAGAACGATCGGATAGGCGAGCGCCGAGAGGATCTTCCCGCGCATCTGCGCCTGCCGCTCCAGCAGGTTCGACAGCCGCTCGAGAAGGTCCGGCAAGGCGCCGGAGCTTTCACCAGCGGAGACCATCGCGCGATAGAGCGGCGGAAAGCTCCCCGGCTCGCGGCCGAGAGCGTCGCCAAGCCTGCGGCCTTCGACCACCCCGTCCGCCACCCGCGCGACGATAGCGCGCACATGCTCCTGTTCGCTCTGCCGTGCGATCGTCCGGAGGGCTTCCTCGAGAGGGCTGACGGCGCTCAGGGTCGCAAGCTGCCGAGTGAACAGGGTCAGCTGCTTGGCCGACAGGCGCTCGCCACGGCCAAATCGGAAACTGCGCGTCGAAGTGTCTGCCGACCCGGGGAGAACCGCCTGGGCTTTGACCTTCACCACGTAGAGCTTGCGCGCCTCGAGGCCGGCGCGAGCGTCGGCGTCATTGGCTGCCTTGACGGTGCCGCGCTTCTCCTTCCCGCGCGGGTCGACAGCGATGTAGGCGAACTCAGGCACTGATCGAGCCCTCGTCGGCCCGCGACACCCGAACCGCTTCCTCAGGCGTCGTTTCCCCTGCAGCCACCAGTTCCCTTGCCGCGGCGGCGAGGTTTGGGGCCGCGGCGAAGGCATGGCGGGCGATGGCGGCCTCGTCGGCACCTTCGTTGATCAGGCGGCGAACCGTCGAGTCGATTCGGACGGCCTCAAACACTCCGGTGCGTCCCTTGAATCCCGAATGCCCGCACTGGACGCAGCCGACGCTTCGGTAGACGAGCGCGTCCGGCGAAAAACCGAGCAGCGCAGCCACTCCCCTCTCGGCGGGCTCCGCTTCCCGGCAATGCTTGCAGAGCCGGCGGACGAGGCGCTGAGCGACCACGGCGCGAAGGCTGGAGGCGAGCAGGAACGGCTCCACCTTCATGTCGCGGAGCCGGGTGATCGCCCCCACCGCATCGTTGGTATGCACGGTTGACAGAACCAGGTGGCCGGTCAGCGACGCTTGGACGGCGATCTCGGCAGTCTCGCGGTCGCGGATCTCCCCGACCATGACGACATCGGGGTCCTGGCGAAGGATCGCACGGAGGCCCGCAGCGAAGGTCATTCCGACCTTCGAGTTGACCTGGGTTTGGCCAACCCCATCGACCGCATATTCAACCGGGTCCTCCACGGTC
>JACDCV010000032.1 GCA_013817375.1 Sphingomonas sp. | reverse complement strand
GGCCTGGCCGCTTCGAGCGCGCCAGTGAACTCCCAGCCCAGCTGCGAGAATGCGACGACGGGCAGGAGCACGAGCGCAACGAACATGATGCAGCCCTGCACGAAGTCGGTGAGGCTTACCGCCATGAACCCGCCGAACAAGGTGTAGGTCACGACCACTCCGGCGGTCAGCCAAAGCCCGAAGAAATAATCGGCGCCGAATGCGGTTTCGAACAGCTTGCCGCCGGCTACCACCCCGCTCGACGTATAGAGCGTGAAGAAGACGATGATGACGATCGAGGAGATGATCCGAAGCGCGTGGCTCTTGTCCTCGAACCTGTTCTCGAAGAACTCGGGGATCGTGATCGAATCTCCGGTGCGCTCGGTGTGGACCCGAAGCCGGGGCGCGACGATCAGATAATTGGCGAGTGCTCCGGCAAACAGGCCGATGGCGATCCATGTTGCGCTCAATCCGGCGATGAAAGCCGCGCCCGGAAGCCCGAGCAATAGCCAGCCGCTCATGTCGGAAGCGCCCGCCGACAGCGCCGCCACTGGCGCGCTCAATTTTCGGCCGCCGAGCAGATAATTGTCGATGTCGCCGGTCGAAGTCCTCCAGGCCCACAGGCCGATCGCGATCATCGCGATAAAATAGGCCGCGAGCGAGATGACAACTCCGGTTTCCATCAGCGGACCTCCTTGCGAACGGTGAGGATCGGGATTGTCACGCTGGCCGGCGCTCGGCAACTCCCGCTAATAATCTTTCGACACCCGGACGTTCGCGCTGGCGCGGCCGATGGTGCTCACGGTCGACAGAAGCGAAAGCCAGCGGGTCACTTGATACTCGACTCTGGTGGCCGAATATTCCTGCCCGTCAGTGATGACTTCGACGTACAGCCTTCGACCGACATATTTGCCCGCAGCGACCGCCGTTTTCTGACCCGTGGTGATGTCCGCGGGAACGATCCTCAGGCGATCGAGCCCGACCGCTCGGCGGATGGCGTTGATCGGGTCGAGGCTTCCGGTGCCCGAGTTCAGCGCCGCCACCGCCGACGCAAGCTGAAGCGCTTCGGGCGCGGACAGGTTGGTGATCGACGTGCCAAACAAAATCCGTGACAAAAGTTCATCCTGCGGAAGCTGCGGCACGGAGGCAAAACTGATCTCCGGGTTGGAGCCGGTGCCGCGAACGAGGACTGTCGCGTCGAGGCCCTGGACCTGCGCCTCGGCGCGAATGTCGAGAAGCGGGTTCGGCGGATTCTCGCCACGGAAGCGGATGATCCCGCGCTCCAGCCGGAACGTGCGCCCGGCGAACTCATAGTCGCCGCGGACCAGATCGGCGCGGCCGGTGAAGGCCGGAGAGTTTGCGGCGCCGCCGACCTTGAGATTGGTCGTCCAGGTGCTCCGGATCCCCAGGCCCCGGACCTGCAGGCCTCCGCCGGCGACATCGACGTCGAGTCTCCAGGGGCTGAGGTCTTCGGATTCGATGACGTCGGCCTCGTCGAGCCCGGTGTGCGTGACCGCGAGCTTGGGGACGCCCGCGGCGCTGCTCGCCTGGCCAAGCGTGAAGCGGCCGCTGTTGAGACGGAGGTTGCCCGAAACCGTGCCTCCTTTACCGTTCGATCGCACCTTGATCGGGCCAGTTACCTTCGCCGCGATGTCGTCCCGATTGAGAAGCTGCGCATGGTCGGCGTTGAACGAGAGATCGAGCAAGGTGCGGCCCTCGCTGAAAGTGACGGTGCCGGACCCCTGAATCGAACCGCCGCCGACGGTCTCGCCGCCCAGCCTGCTGAACACCAGGCGCGGACCCTGGAAGCGTCCCTCGGTGACGAGGTTCTGGATGACGGTACCGGTGACCGGGCTTTCAAGACGTGCGGTGCGTGTCTGGATAGAGCCGCGAACCACCGGGTCGGACAGCCTTCCGCCGATGTCGGCGCCTATCGCCGCCGGGCCGGTGAGGTCGAACAGCTCGATCCCCGACAGCCGCCACAATGTGTCCGCCGGCCCCTGATAACGAAGCTGGGCACGTAGCGGCGCATTCATCAGCTCGGCCATCACCGGGCCGTTACCAAGCGGAGCGAAGCGCGCCTGCGCACGGCCGATCGTCTGCCCATTGCTAACCGCGGTCGCCCTGAGCCCCGCTTTGTCGCCGGTCAGGATCGCCGCAACGCCAAGATCGATCGGCTGCGAGGCCAGGACCAGTCCGGAGCGGCTGAGACCGCGGACCGTCAGGTTGAGACGCCCGGAGCGGGTTCCTTTCCATGCATAGTCCAGGCTTCCGCTCGCTCGGCCGGTTAAGTCCAGATCGGGCGAGATGATGTCGAGGATTTCGAGCGGCATGGATTGCAGCTGCGCCTGAACCGAAGGGAGCGCGCCGCTATTGCCCGACAATGTCGCACGGCCGCCGCCGAAGGACACACGGGTCGGCGATAGCGACCAGCCGTCGCCGGTGCGGGTCAGGACCGCCGCCTCCTGGAGCACAAGCGGCCTGCGTTCGACCGACCCGCGGCCGGTGAGGCGGATCTGGTCGGGCGAGATATTCGCCAGCGTCGTGAATTCGAAGGCGGCGCCTCGCCGGCCGGCAAAGGCGGCGCGGACCTGTCCCTTTCCGTTGACGAGATTGGCGTTGGCAGCGAGCCGGGCGATGCTGATGCCGCTCATTTCGACGCCGCGGGCGTTGACGACGCCGGTCAGCGTCGTTCGCCCTTCCGCAAGCACCACCGTCCCGTCCAGCCGGCCGCTGCGGACCGACAGCGCGCTCGGGAATGTCACTCCGCTGGCCTCCAGATGCGCTTCGATCTTCTGCGCTCCGTCGACCGGCGCGAACGCAAGTGTCCCGCTGAGCCCGCCGCCTTCAAGGTCGAGCGCACCGGTAAAGCCGCCCGGGTCGGCGCGAAGACGGCCGGTCGCTCGGGTCCCGCTGACGTCCAGCGAGGCGACGGAAATCATGGTCCGCCCGCCCCTCGGGAGAAGGATCTGGCCGTTGCTCGTGAACGGCCCGAGCCGCGATCCCCCGGCGGCGCGATAGGCGAAGCCAGTGGCGAGCGGGTCAAGCTGGAGCCGGACATTGCTGAGGCCGAGAGTTTCGTTCGGCCGCTCGAGGAACAGGTCGACCCGCGGCTTGGCGATATTCCCGTCGAGAGCAACCCGAAGCGGCCCATATTCCGCCTGGCGGCCGCGCGCGGAGATGTGGAAGGTGCCGTCGCGGTTGCGGCGCCCTTCCCCCGACAGGCGAAGCTTGAGCGAATAAACCTGCAGGTTCGTCAGATGAAGAATTCCGTCCGGCCCTCTCCTGAGGCCCGTTTCGATCCGCGGAAGTCCCCCGGTAAGGCTTCGGAAGAAGTTGTTGTCGAGGCGCCGGACCCAGATTTTGGCGTTCCCGGTGACGACCGACCCCGTCCCCCGGGGGCCAGGAACGACGCGAAGCTCGGTGAGAACGTCGACGATCCCAAGGCCCTCGATAAAATAGCGCTTAAGGCCCCCCGACAGCATCAGCTCGAAGCGGCCGGTCACCAGATCAACCAGAAGCGACAGCTTGCCGTTGAGTTGAGCGCTTCGAAGCTGAAGCCCCTCGCCGCGAATGAACTTGGGGGTGATCGTCAACAGGCCATCGAGGCGCGCATTGGCGAGGATCGCGCTTGCCTCGTTGCCGACCCCGGTGATCGCCCGGGCCTTGAGATGAAGCGGCACCTTCATCGGCCACGGCGACAGTCTTGCCCTACCCTCTGCGCGAACGTCGATGAAGCCGGTGTTGTCGAACCTCAGGTTTGGCGAAGTCAGCCGATATGCGAAATTCGCGGTCTCGAAGGCTCCGTCCAGGGTCACGAGCAAGCGGACGTTGCGACCGGTCATATTCGGGAACAATGATGTCGGACGCAACAGATCGGCCCCGACGCGAACCGACCGGAAGCGATTGTTGGCAAGGTCGATCGCACCACTAGCAGCCACCCTGAGCGCCGGCGAACCGAGGATCAGCTGCCCGTCGAGGATCCTGTCCTCAAGCGTGGCATCGCCGCTCACCCGTACCACCGGAGCGGCCAGCCGCTTCAGACGGCCGGTCAGGAACTGCGCCGGCGAGAGAATTCCGCGAAGGCCGAACCGGCCCTTGTCATTGGTCAGCGCAAGCCGGACTGCCCTTTGCCCCGACATGTTGAGCGCCGCAGTTCCCCGCCAGCGCGCCCATGTGCCGTCACCGGTTATCGCAAGGTCTATTGACCGTTTCGAGCCGACCAGCGCTGGAAGCAGCCCACCGGCAGCCGAACGCGCGCGCACCTCCAGATCGAAACGGTCGCCGTCGGGCTCGGCGTCCAGCGACAAGGCCAGCCGATCCGAGCCCGCGACCGCCGCCTGAAGCTTGACCAGCGCGCGGCCCGAGCGAACGTCGGCGCTGCCGCGGACGCTTCCGACCCTTGCAGTGCCCGTTACCGCGCGCCCGATCTCGAGCCGGTCGATCGACAATTGCTCGACAAGAATATCGAAGCCGGGGAGCATCGGCCCGGTCCTTCCGGTGGGCTTGAGCTCGGGCAGCCGGACCAAAGTCGCCCGGTCGGCGTGAAGCCGCTCGATTGCCAGCTGGTTATACAGCCAGCCGCCCGGGCTCCAGTCGAGCTCGATTTCAGCCGATCTGAAGAACACCCCGTCCTTGTCGCTGATTGCGACATTCCTCAGCGTGGATTGCCCGAAGATCGAGCCCTCGATGCGGCCGATCTTGAACCGGAGGCCCGATGCGGTCTCGATTTGCGCAATCCGGTCGGCGATCCAGCGATGGCCCGGAGCCGTATCCAGCACCGCCAATCCGATCGCGGCAAGCACCAGCAGCCCGAGCAGCAAGGCCAGCAGCTCGCGAAGCAGCCGCCGCGGCCAGTTGCGCTTCAGCCGGTATGTCCGGCGTTCGCCTGCCGGCTCCGCAACGGCGTCGGTCATCAGAAAGCCTGGCCGAGCGACACCGCAACCGCGACGGGACCGTCGCCCTCGCGCGGGTTGAGCGGGGTCCCGACGTCGATCCGTATCGGCCCGAAGCTCGAATAATAGCGAAGGCCGATCCCGGCGCCAAACTGCCAGCCGTTGAACTCCGGGGTCACCCTGTTGGTCAGCGCGCCGCCGTCAAGGAAGGGCACCAGCCCGAAATTCCCTCCGAACGCGCTCAGCCGAAAGCGCGCCTCCACCCCGAACTCGGTGAGCGTTTTCCCGCCGACCGGATCGCCTTCGAAGTCGCGTGGGCCGACGCGCTGGTAGCCATAACCGCGGACGGATCCGCCGCCGCCGGAGTAAAAGCGGCGCGACGGTGCAATCGAGGGTGCGTCGGCGCCGGCGATGCTTCCAAGCCTCACTCGAGCGGCTAGCACAATGTCTTCGCGGACCGGATAATAAGCGCTCGCGTCAATCTGTGCGCGGGCATAAGTGAAGCCCCCGCCCCTGGCTGAAATCTCGGGGCTCAGCCGGCCGTTCAGGCGGAAACCCCGAGTTGGGTTCAGCAAATCATTGCTGCCGTCATAGCCAAGGTTGAGTGGAAGCGCCGCGATCAGGAAAGTGCGGGCCTGCTCGACCTGCGGGTCCTCGAAAATTCCGAGCTCGTCGGTGGCCAGGAACTCCGCGCCAACCGCCCAGGTCCAGGTCTTGCGCCAGATGATATTGCTCTGCCGCTCGACGCTTGCGAGGAAACGCACCGTTCGCGCCTCATAAGCATCGAAGTCGGCCTTGCTGGCGCTGAGCTGGAGATCGAGAACCCGGTCCCGGGCACCAAAATTGCTCCGCCGGAAGGCGATCCCGGCGAGCTGCTCGCGCGTTCCGGCGATCCCGCGCAATGTCAGCGCGCCTTCCGGGTTGACGAAATTGCGGTTCTGCCAGCTCGCCTCCAGCCTCGCGCCCTCGCCAGTGCCGTACCCAAGCTCGCCGGCGATGGTCCGGGTCGGCGCGGGCGTGAGGCGGACGTCGAGGTCGACCGTCTGCCCGGCTCCTACGGGGACGACGGCGACATCGGCCGACGCCACCAGCCCGGTCGCGATAAGGGCGCGGCGGAGATCGTCGACCTTGGCCCGCTCGAAGCGCTCGCCCGGCCGAAATCGGGCAATGGTGCCGACATGCCGCGATCCGAACGGCGGCGCGCCGCTGACCCGGATCTGCCCGAAATGCGCCACCGGCCCCGGATCGACGGGGAGAACGAGGCTCGCAAGCTGGGTCTGGTGGTCGACAATGATCTGCTGCTCGCCGATCTCGGCAAGTGCGAATCCCTCCTGGCCGAGCGCGACCTTGAGGGCAACGTCGGCTGCGATCACCTCCTGTGCAATCACCGGATCGCCCGGCTTGACCGCGAACGCCTCGCGGAGCGCAGCCGCGTCAGGTCCGGCTGCCTCCAGGCCCGGAAGCTCGACCGACTGGAACCGATATTGCTCCCCGGGTTCGGCAATCAGAGTCACCCGGAGCGCCGCCCCTTCCGGCTCGATCAGGGGCTCGACGACCGCGTCATAATAGCCTCTCGAGCGAAGTATCTCGGCGAGCAGCTCGGCGTCGGTCTCCGAGCGCCGCTGGATCTGAGCGGCGTTCGCATCCTCCCTTCGGCCCTCGTAGAGCGCCGACCGTTTCTCGAACTCCTCGACCAGCCCTTGCGGGTTACCGGTCCTCTCGAGGCCGTCGATGGCGATCGCATAATGGCGTTCCGCAGCAGTGTCGGTGATCGGCGCTGCTCCGGTCTCTGTCGGCTGGTCGCTCGGAAGCTCCAGCGGGGCTGCGTCGAGGTCGGGCCAATCGACACCAAGGTCGGGCATTGCATCGAGAGGCGCGGACGGGTCGAGGGGCGGCAGCTGGTCGGCGGACTGCTGGGCAAGTGCCGGCTGGCAGGCGAGCGCAAGGGTCGCGGCCGCGCACAGCAACCGCGCGGCCAGCCGTCCCGCGAACAAGTCCCGGCCGCAGGCAAGCGGCAAGCCTGCCTGTCCACCCCACGCTCTCATTGCTCAAGCCTAGTAGGCGCACATGAACGGCGCCAGACTTCCGTTCGAAATTAATGAACCGTTCCGCGGACTTCCTCGCAGCTTAAAGTGGCGATCACTCGCTCGATCTGCCGCCAGTGGCAAAAGCGCACCAGATTGCCGAGATCGCGGCTTCGCTCGGCGCGAACGGCCGCTTCGAGGCCGGCATCGTCGCCAAAGCTCGCGATGAGCTCGGAAGCGTCGGCAAGCGCCGACCGTCCGGAGATATACAAGGCATCCATAAGACGCATTTACCAGCGACCCGTTGCCGGGCGGCGTACAAGGATCGTCAACGCTTCATTAGCCATGGGGGGAGGCGTCGATTGCGCCATTCGCCGTTCGCCCATAAGCTGTGACAAAGCTCGGGGGCAGCCGATGAGCGACGTATTCGTGTCGTACAAGGCGGAAGACCGGCGGAGGGTGAGGCCCCTCGTCGAAGCTCTCGAGGCCGAGAGCTATTCCGTCTGGTGGGACGAGCAGATCGGCGGCGGCGCCGCCTGGCGGCAGGCGATCGAGGCCGAACTCAATTCCGCCAAATGCGTGATCGTCGCCTGGAGCAAGCGATCGGTCGGTCCGGAAGGCACGTTCGTGCAGGACGAGGCCACGCGAGCCCAGCAGCGCCGCGTCTACGTTCCGGTGATAATCGACAAAGTCCACCTTCCGCTCGGGTTCGGCGAGACCCAGGCGCTACCGCTGACCGGCTGGAAAGGCGACCGCTCTGACCCGCGCTACAAGGCGGTGCTTGCGGCGGTGCAGCGGATTGCAGGCGCGGCCGAGGGCGCGGCGAAAGACGTCACCCCGACCGCCGGCGTTGACCGCCGCCTTGTGCTCGCTGGCGGGGTTGCCGCCGCGGCCGTTGCAGGCGTCGGCGGCTGGGCGCTCCTGAAGCCGGACGCGGCTGCTGCGGCCAACAGCATCGCCGTGCTGCCCTTCGCAAACCTCAGTGGCGACCCGGCCCAGGCCTATTTCTCCGACGGCATCGCCGAGGAGCTTCGGAGCGCCCTCGCCCGGCTCGCCGGATTACAGGTCGTCGGGCGCACTTCGTCGGAAGCTGTCCGCGACGACGATGCGGAGACCGCGGCCAGAAAGCTTGGCGTTCCGAACGTCCTGACCGGCAGCGTCCGCCAGTCACCTGCGACGATCCGGGTCAGCGCACAACTGGTTGACGGCGACAGCGGAATGGAGCGCTGGTCGCAAAATTACGACAAACCGCCAGGCGATGCGATCCAGATACAGACCGAGATCGCCGCGAATGTTGCCCGGGCGCTTAGCATCGCCCTGGGCAGCGCTGGCGGGCTGCGCTCACCGTCGGCGGGACCAGGAATGCGGGTGCTCAAAATCTGCTGCTGCAGGCGATGGAGCTCACGCAGGGCTTCACTCCCGAGTCCTACCGACGCGCGCTTGCGCTGCTGGACGCTGCAATCGCGCTCGATCCGAATTATGCGAGAGCCTATGGGTTGAAAGCGATCGTCGTGCTGATCTACACTAACAGGCTGTCCCGGAGCGCGGACGAGCTCGCTCGCGGCCGGGCCGAAGCGTTGCGGAATGCACGCAAGGCAGTCGAGCTCGCGCCCGACCTCCCGATTGGACATGGCGCCCTCGCGGAAATCTATCGCAGCGAACTTAAAATCGAGGCAGCCGCGGAGCAGTATCGGCGCGTGAATCAACTGGCCGGCGGCGATCCGGACGAACTTCGCAGTTATGCCGCTTTTCAAGCCGCAATGGGCCGGACAGACGAAGCGCTGCGGCTCGCCGACAGAGCGATCAGTCTGGATCCCCTAGACCCCTGGTCCTACGGCACCCGGGCGCTCGTCCTGTTGGCGGATCGCCGCTATGCTGAAGTCGTCAGGAGCGCCGAGGTCCTGAAGCGGCAATCCTCTAATTTGTACGATTTCCCGGTCGTTCTCGGCGATTCGCTGATCATGCTGGGGCGGTTTGACGAGGCGCGCAGAGCCCTTGCGGAGGAGAATCCCGACGATCCGATCAGGCTTGCCTCAGAGGCCGTTCTCGCCGCGCGAGCGGGAGACCGCGCAACTGCCGTTGCGATCAAAACGAAGCTCGAACAGCTGTACGGCGAGGCCGCGAGCTACCAATATGCGCTAATCCTGGCGAGTTTGGGCGAAACCGATCAGGCTATCGCGGCCCTCGAACGTGCGTGGCAAATCAAGGACCCGGGGTTGCTTGGAATGAAGATAGACTCGTTCCTCGACCCGGTGCGGACTGATCCCCGGTTCGCCGCCTTGCTGGACAAGATGGACTTCCCGACCTGACGGGTGGCGCCGACCGCGGCGCTCTGCCATTGCCGCTTCATGGATCGAACATCCAAGGCAGGCGGGTTCTTCCTGATGGCGGCCATCCTGACCGGCTTTTTCGCCGGCATTGCAACCGGTGACGCGATGCGCGGGGTGATGATCGGAACCGCCGTTGGAATTGCCATGGCGGTGCTGTTGTGGCTGGCCGACCGCCGGCGCGGCTGAACGCTCAGTCGATCCTTCGGCCGGACCAGATCACTCGCCCGATGCAGTGGATCGAATCCAGGGCGCAATCGGGCCAGTCGGGATAGGCTGGGTTGTCGGACTGGACGGTAACCCGCCGGCCTATCAGGTTGAGAGCGAGCCGCTTCACCACCAGCACATCGTCCGCTCGAAGCACGTAAATTCCATCGCGAAGCCGCTCGAGGCAGTCGCCGAGATCGACGAGGATGTCGTCGCCGGCCTTCAATGTCGGCGCCATCGAATCGCCATCCACCCGGATGATCGAGAGTTTGGACGAGGCGGACTTGGTCAGCGCCTTCAGCCAGCGCTCGTCGAATGCGAAATACGGCCCTGCCCGCTCTTCTCCGGCAAAGCTGCCCGGCCCCGCCGATGCCTGCACAAGCGTTCGCTTCACCGGCACCAGCCCCGACGGGCGGTCGGCTTCCGGCGGCCCACCGAGCAGCGACTCGGGTACCTCGAAGAAGCGGGCGAGCTTCTTGCGCTCCTCCTCCTTCAGTTTCCTGGGCACTCCGCGGCGGACGAACTGCTGGATGTAGGCCGGGTTGCGGCCGAGCATCCGCGACAGGCCGGCGAAGTCCTCGCCGCGCTCGGCACATAGCTGTTCAAGCACAAAGCGCGGGTCGGGATGCATCCCGACATCATTAGATGTAGGAATGTGCCTAGACAAGTAGGAAATCGGTCGGGAATGACTGTGAGGCCGAGTCGACATGAGCGTGGGGAATTGATGTGTATCTGCTTCGAGATGTCGAGAAATTTCTGCGGAAAAGTGATGTAGCTCCAACCCGATTCGGCCGTGACGTGGTCGGTGATCCAAGGTTCGTATTTGACCTTCGCAACGGCAGAGAGCCGCGAGCTCAAATGGTTAAGCGCGTCCTCGCATATCTGGAGACGGCCCAGTGATGCGGCTGGCGATGTCCCCGGCGGCTTCAGGCCTGGTCCGGTCGCTGCTTGCGCGCAGTGGTGTGGAACGTGGTAGGATTTTGCTTACCGAGTTTCGTTCAACGGATTGGCAATCATTAACCTTTACAGGCGAGCAACATAAAATCCGGCTTCGAATTCCCGGGCCGGACGCGGCAGATGCGGCGCACCGCCTGGTCAATGGACTGGAGGAAGCGGAGTTCACCATTCCTGGCCATGTCGTCGCCGATGTCGCGCTTGCAAGCGAGCCCGAGCGGCATCCGGACGGTTCGGTGGTGATCGAGATTGAGGCTCTTACGGTCGAGGAGTAGCTAGCCGCGCGCGCGCCGCAGATCATCAATCGCGGCGCGTACCTCGTCCTCCGCATCGGCCGCTTTGGAAGCATCGTTCACCGGCTCTTCACCGGCTTCGACCGCGTTGAGGCGTTGCTGAATCGACAATTGCATCTCGCGCACGGTGGGCAATGGCGCCAATTGCCGGTCCGCTGCGGCCACGGTGCCGATGGTCGCGGCAATCTGTCGAGAGCGTTTGCGAGAACGTCGTCCGAATTCATGAATTCCAGCGGCGCCGCCTCGAAATGCTGGAACTGCAACGGTGCTGCGGTGTGAAGTCGGCGAAGGCTCGCAAACACCCGGACGAAGGCCACACCGGCAAGGCAGAGCAGGACGACAGGTGGCACTCCAAAGATCCAGATCGCCCAGGCCACGGCGGCCGCCACGGCGACACCGGCAATCAGGTCGATCCCAAGGCTTCGCGAAATCAGCTGTCCATCCATGAATGCGTCCTATCCCGCAATTCCTTCACATCTCGTTGCCGTTGACGCCGCAACGGCGGCAAATGAATGTTCACCGATGCCGCAAGGTCAGGAACCTGCTGGCCTCGCCGGTCGCTTAGCGCAGCAATGACTGAACCCAAGCAGCGGCTGCGCCACAGCAGTGACTCCGAACCGGGATACAGCCGCAAGCGAATGGGCCGCCACTGGGCCTATTTCGATGCGGATGGCGAGCGGTGCGCCGACCGCGAGACAATCGACCGCCTCAACGCGAACGGCCTTCCACCGGCCTATGACGACGCATGGTTCTGCAAGGATTCCCACGGCCACCTGCAGGCGACCGGAATCGATGCCCGCGGCCGCAAGCAATATCGCTACCACGACGATTTTCGAGCCCGCGCCGACAAGAACAAATTTTCGGGCCTTCTCGAATTCGGCAAGGCGCTTCCGAAGCTTCGCCGAAGGATCGACAAGGATCTGCGCAAGCGCTCGCTCAACCGCGACAAGGTCCTGGCCACCGTCGTTCGCCTGCTGGACACCGAATATCTGCGTATTGGCAGCGAACGCTATGCCAAGGAGAACAAGAGCTTCGGAGCGACGACCCTGCTGTGCCGGCACGTGAAGACCGACCGCGGCAAGGTAAGGATGCGCTTCAATGGCAAGCACGGGATCGTCCGCGAAGTCGTGATCACCGACCGGCGGCTGGGGCGGATCGTCCGCCAGTGCCAGGAGCTGCCGGGCCAGCCTTTGTTCCAATATATCAACGGCGACGGCACCCCCCATCCGGTCAGCTCGGCCGACGTCAACGACTATATCCGCGAGGCCACCGGCGGCGAGTTCACCGCCAAGCACTTTCGAACCTGGGCAGCGAGCGTCATCGCCTTCGACAAGCTGCTCGATCTGGAAGAGGATTCACGGATCAGCGTGGCGACAGTGGTGGAGCCGGTTGCCGAAGCGCTCGGCAATACCGTCGCGATCAGCCGCAAATCCTACGTCCACCCGGCGATCATCACTGCCGTCAAGGACCGCCCGCGCGACCCTCTCAAGGGAATGCAACGCCCGCGCGAACGCAAGTGGCTGACCTCGGCGGAAGTCGCCTTGTGCAAGTTTCTTAACTCGCCCGCGGGGCGCCGGAAGGCCAAGCCCACGGGTTGATTAGCCGCAGCTGCGTAGTCATGTGCGGCCCATGACTATCGCTGACAATGCCGGCGAAGCCCTCGAGACCGGGCGCGGCTCCGCCGAAGCCCTGATCTTATGGTTCGAAGCCA
Organism: Sphingomonas sp.; assembly: GCA_013817375.1. Taxonomy (GTDB): domain Bacteria; phylum Pseudomonadota; class Alphaproteobacteria; order Sphingomonadales; family Sphingomonadaceae; genus Sphingomicrobium. The sequence goes on along the minus strand of JACDCV010000032.1, from coordinate 3,689 downwards.
ATCGCGAGGATCTTCCGATCGGCCTTGCGGTCGCCGCCGCGATCGTCGGGGTCATGCTGCTTCTTCGCGGGTTCGGCCACTGGATGATTTCCGGCGACCCCGATTGCACCCGTTGGCGCGGAGTCATTGGGCGGGTGCTGTCGAAGACCGGCATCTTCTTCATGGTCGCGGCGGCGCTCGACATCGTCACCACTTATGCCGATGTCCCGCAACGCCTCGCCCGAATCTCCGACATCTTCTTCATCATTGCCTTCGCGTTCCAGGGCGCCATCTGGGCGCGCGAGCTGATCCTTGGCCTCATCGGCCGGCGCGCGGGCGAGGATTCGGGGGAAAGCGGCCTTGCCAACGCGATGTCGGTGATCCGGGTGTTGGTCAGCATCGCTTTGTTCGCGATCGCCATCATCGTCATCCTCGACAATCTGGGCGTGAACGTCACCGCCCTCATCGCCGGCTTCGGAATCGGTGGCATCGCGATCGGCCTTGCCGCGCAGGGCATCTTCTCGGACCTGTTCGCTGCCCTCTCAATCCTGTTCGACCGTCCGTTCCGCCGCGGTGACACCATCCGCTACGGAACCAGTATCGGCACCGTCGAGAAGATCGGGCTGAAAACGACCCGGCTTCGCTCGCTCGACGGACAGACGCTGGTGATGGCCAACACCAAGCTTCTGGAGCAGGAAATCAACAATTTCGCCGGCGGCCACAGCCGGCGGACCCTGTTCGTCTTCGGGCTGGTCTATCAGACCGCGCCAGACGCACTCGACGAGGTGCCGGAGCTTGTCCGGAGCGTCGTCGAGAGCCGCAACGGCTGCACGTTCGTCCGCTGCTCGGTGCAGGGCTTCGGCCCCTCAAGCATCGATTTTGAGCTGTTGTTCGATTCGGCAACCGTCGACATCGCTCAGGTCGGCGCCGACAGGACGGCCGTCCTCACCGGACTGATGCGGATGTTCCAGATGCACGGTCTCGAGTTCGCCTATCCGACCCAGACGACCTTCACCGCCGCGCCCGATGGAAAGATGGTCATGCCTTATCCGCCCAAGCTCGGCGAAGCTCTTGAGAAAGCAGTAAAAGGCTGATGCCCATTGCTCCGCTCGAGGAAATCCGAACCCGGGTCGGCGAGGAGATCGGAATATCCGGCTGGCTAAAGGTCGATCAGGAACGGATCTCGGCGTTCGCGGAATCCACCGAAGACCGGCAGTTCATCCATATCGACCCTGACGCCGCCGCCCAGACGCCTTTCGGCGGCACCATCGCCCATGGCTTCCTGACACTGTCGCTGCTGTCGCGAATGGCGGCCGAGACGATGCTGATCCCGGATAATGTAAAGATGGTCGTCAATTACGGTCTCGACCGGGTGCGCTTCATCGCGCCCGTTCCTTCGGGCAGCAGAATTCGCGGCCGTTTCGTCCTCGATTCCGTCGACGACAAGGCCGCCGGACAGTATTTGTTGCGTCACAGCGTAACCGTCGAAATAGAGGGCCAGGAAAAGCCCGCGCTTACCGCCCAGTGGCTGGGCCTGCTGTATATCTGAGGAGTTTTTTAAATGTCCGTCCGCGACGCCCTTATCGTTTCGACTGCGCGAACCCCGATCGGCAAGGCCTATCGCGGCGCGTTCAACGCCACTCCCGGCGCGACTTTGGGCTCTTACGCGGTCAAGGCCGCGGTCGAGCGCGCCGGAATCGACCCGTCCGAGGTCGAGGATTGCATCATGGGCGCGGCCCTCCAGCAGGGCAGCCAGTCGCCGAACATCGGCCGCCTCGTCGCTCTTCGCGCCGGCCTTCCAGTCTCCACACCGGGAATGTCGATCGACCGCCAGTGCGCGTCGGGACTGATGGCGATCGCTACCGGCGCCAAGCAGATAATGATCGACCGCCAGGACGTTGTGGTGGCCGGCGGGCTTGAATCGATCAGCACCGTCCAGACGCCCGAGATGCGGGTCCAGCCCGACCAGGAGCTGATGGCCATGCACTCGGCGATCTACATGCCGATGCTCCAGACCGCCGAGACGGTCGCCCAGCGCTACGGAATCTCGCGTGAGCGGCAGGACGAATATGCGCTGAAATCGCAGCAGCGCACCGCCGTCGCCCAGGCGGAAGGCCGCTTCGACGGCGAGATCGTGCCCGTCTCGACCGTGATGCAGGTCAAGGACAAGGAGACCGGCGAAGTCTCCAAGCGCGACGTCACCATCGAGAAGGACGAGGGCAACCGGCCGGACACCAATCTCGAGGGCCTCGGTCAGCTTCAACCGGTGCTTGGGCCCGGCACGAGCATCACCGCCGGCAATGCGAGCCAGCTGTCCGACGGAAGCTCGGCCTGCGTCATCATGGACTCCTCGGTCGCCGAAAAGCGCGGGATCGAGCCGATTGGCCGCTACGTCGGAATGGCCGTCCACGGCGCCGAGCCCGACGAAATGGGGATCGGCCCGATTTTCGCGATCCCGGTGCTTCTCGAGAAGTTCGGGCTCAAGGTCGACGACATCGGGCTGTGGGAGCTCAACGAGGCCTTTGCGGTCCAGGTCCTCTATTGCCAGGACAAGCTCGGAATTCCCGAAGACCGGCTCAACGTCGACGGCGGCGCAATCTCGGTCGGCCACCCGTACGGAATGTCTGGCGCGCGGCTGGTCGGGCACGCTTTGCTCGAAGGCAAGCGCCGAGGCGTCAAGAACGTCGTCGTCACCATGTGCGTCGGCGGCGGAATGGGCGCCGCGGGGCTGTTCGAGGTCCTTTGAGCGAACCGATCGGTCATTGAACCGCACGCGCCGCGGAATGTTGTCGGCGAAAGAGGAGAGCGCAAGGATGCCCGTATCCGAACAGCCGTTGGTCGAACGTGTTGCGCGGGTGCTTGCCGGCGCTGCGCACAGCAGCAACGCGGAAGGCAGCGACCCCTCGGCCGGAGACAAGGTCGACAAGGTCTGGCCTGAGCATGTCAACGCGGCGCTGGCGGTGCTTCACACCATGCGCGAGGCGGACCAGAAAATGGCGGATCGAGGCGACGCCGAAATGTGGTCGGACATGGTCGAGACCGCGATCGCCGAGTGGGAGCAAGGCGACTGAACCCAGTCGATCGAAAGGCCGCCCCGGTCTCCCCGAACGCCCTTTCACATTGTGTAGCCGAAGCGGCCTGATGTTAAGCGGAAACCCCCAAAGAGGCTGCGCTCTTAACCGTGGGTCGCGATCCATTTCTCGACGACCGGAGCGATCATCTCGCGCCACTTGCGGCCATTGAAGATGCCGTAATGGCCGACATCTGGAGCCATGAAATAGCGCTTCTTGGCCGCTGACAGCCTGGGCACCAGGTCGAGCGCCGCGCGGGTCTGGCCAAGCCCGGAAATGTCGTCGCGCTCGCCTTCGATCGCCAGCAGCGCAGTGTCGGTAATCGCCTTTGGATCGACCTTCTTGCCGCGATGCATATATTTGCCTTTGGGCAGCGAATGCTTCTGGAAAACCTCTTCGACGGTCTGGAGGTAGAATTCGGCGGTCATGTCGCAGACCGACCGATATTCGGCATAGAAGCCGCGGGTAGCGTCGGCGCTTTCATCGTCGCCGACCACCAGATGCTTGAACATTTCCCAATGGCTGGTGAGATGGTCGCCAAGGTTCATCGCCATGAACCCGGCGAGCTGTAGAAAGCCCGGATAAACCCGCCGTCCGCCGCCGGGATAGATGCCCGGAACAGTCGCGACGACATTATGC
>JACDCV010000174.1 GCA_013817375.1 Sphingomonas sp. | reverse complement strand
CTCTGGCACCACACCTGAAACCCCGTCACTCCATCATGATCGGGGGACAGCCACTCCTCCAGACGAACTGGAAGCGCGGCCCATTACCGTATCTTTGGGTCGAAAGCGGACATAGCTCTTTAGCCTGTGTGACTACTAGGAGTACCAGCCACGCCTCTGCGGCGGCTCGATCGTTCGGGTGGAAACAGTGACCTACAGTAGCAGTCGGTCGGCCCGAAACGCTTGCGGAGGTGCAGGTCGAAGCGGAAGATCTGCGCCGCGACCTTTTTCGTAGCTAGTGGAGCGTCCACTCCCATCGGCGTGAAGGTCGAAGTTCACGACGCCCCCAGCGACTGTCCAGGCGAAGTTCGCCTTCGCCCCCTCGTCCATGACGAGCTTAACCTCCGCTCCCTCGCCTGGGGTCAGTATGATCGTCATCTCATCCGAACGGCCTGCGGCGGGAGCCAGCGTAGTAGGGTCCGAACGCTGGGCAGCCGCACGCGCGGCCGGAGCGGCGGTCGCAACTTCTGCAGCCCGATCGGCGTCTGGCTCCGCAGCAAGCTGCAGCCCGATCGGCGTCTGGCTCCGCAGCAAGCTGCATTTTGATCCGGCCCATCTCTGTCAGGTCGAGCATCTCGCCAGCGCCGGTGGGATCAACTCCATATTCGGCCGGCAGCACCACGCCCACAAGGATCGCACCGGCAGCAGCGAGCGCTATAAAGGTAGAGCGCACAAGCTGCCTTGATGAGGGCAGCTCGACGTGGGTTGGGATATTTGCGTTATGCATCGGAATTTCCTTGCAACTTAGGAGACCGAAAAACCGACAAGCTGATAGCCGACTAGAATAAAGCCTGCCGCCATTGTCACGACGTTTGCGGTGTAGGCGTGACGCCAGAAGCTCTCCGTCCGACGCCAGAAGACCATGGCGATAAGGATCGCCGAGAGCGCGAGCAATTGGCCGATCTCGACACCGACGTTGAAGGCAAGGAGGTTGGGGAGGAGACCGTCAGGGTCTATTTGATATTCGAGGATTTTCGACGACAGGCCGAAGCCATGGAAGAGGCCGAAGACAAGAGTCGCGATCCGGGTGTCGGGCTGGAATCCGAGCCAGCGCTGGAACGCCTCCATGTTGTCGAGCGACTTGTAGACGACAGAGAGGCCGATGATCGCATCGATGACGTGGCTGTTGATACCGAAGTTGAAATAGACCCCGAGCAGCATTGTCGTCGAGTGACCGATGGCGAACAGGCTGACGTAAAGTGCCACATCCTTCGGCCTGAACAGGAAGAAGACCACTCCGAAGAGGAACAGGATATGGTCGTAACCAGTGACCATGTGCTTCGCGCCCAGGTACAGGAAAGGCAGCAAGTGGACCCCGCTGATCTCCTGGATGTAGCCTTGGTCCCCTAGCTCGACTCCGTGCGCAAGCGCCGCCGCTTCGCGAGCAGAGCCGTTACGAGCGCAAGCAACGCCAGCAGCCCCGGCGTGAGCAGCCGGCTCATCTTACGGGGCGGCCCGCGACCGCAGTTTGATAGTTGCATAGTTTTCCCGATTGACGTGGATTGGAGCTCAACAAGCAGGTGCCAGCCAAGTTGCGAAATGGCAGGGGTAGTCCAGGGCCTGAAGCGGCCATCGTTAATGTCCGCGATGGGTGGAAAGCGGACAAGAACACTACTCTCGCTTGCGCCTCGCGCTAGTGCGTCGCTATCTCCACGTATGATCTACCTGCTCCTGAAGGCTGCTCTGTCGGGGCTAATTGTCGCTGCCGCCTCCGAAGTAGCCAGGCGCTGGCCAGGAGTGGGCGGGCTGATCGTGTCGCTTCCACTCGTTTCGTTGCTGACATTCCTGTGGTTGTGGCGGGAAACGGGGGATACCGAGCGCGTAGCGCAGCTCGCACATGGCGCGTTCTGGTTCTTTCTTCCCTCAATGCCAATGTTCTTGGCCTTACCTGCGATGCTCCGTGCGGGACTGAGCTTCTGGCTTGCTTTGTCGCTAGCTGTGGGGCTCACGGTAGCGCTGTATCTTGGCATGTATTGGCTTGCTCCAAGGGTTGGATTAAAGCTGTAACATTCTTCCATCCGGTGTCCGCAAGTGCGGTGTACAGTGTCCGCTTTGGGTGGGAAACGGACATTCGCCTCCGACAGGAGCGTATGGAAAGCGGCCGCGACTCCCCATGCACCTTCTGATAGGTCGCTTCTGAAGCAGGGAGGTTTTATGGACCGGCGACAATTCCTCACGGCAGCGGCGGCGGGAGGTGCGGCGGTTGCTGCCCTTTCGTCCAGCGCGATATTGTCGGCGAGAATGTAAGCACGGCGCTCATCAGGAGTGAGGTCCTCAAGAACGATCGTCGGAACCTTGTCCATGCCGAAGCTTGGCTGCCTCGGCCCGGCCGTGGCCGGCGATGATCTCACCATCGCGGGTGATCAGCACCGGGTTTGTGAACCCGAACTTCTTGATGCTTTCGGCGATCTGCCGGATTTGCTTTTTGGAGTGTGTCCGCGCGTTGTACGAACAGAGGCTTTCGGTGTCGCGGTATTGGATCTTTAAACGGGTCATGTGACGCTCCTCTGTTGAAAAGAGCGACGCAGTTATGCCGGACCAGGCTTCCAGATTGTTTCAACATCGAATGGTCGCAACAAAAATTTTTGGCCAACCACCGATTACGTACGTGGTGCCCGCTAACGCGCGGAGCCTGTCCGGGGGACAGGCGAGCATCGCGATCCACGCGGAGCTTGCCGCCGAACGGGCGAGTGCGACCATCGCTCCTCACACCTCCACCTCCACCCACATCGGCGCATGGTCGCTGGTCTTGTCCCAGCCGCGCGGAGTCCGGTCGACGCCTGCCGCCTTCAGCCTGGGCGCCAGGCTCGGGCTGACAAGCGCGTGGTCGATGCGGATGCCGCTGTTGCGCTGGAACGCGTTTCGCCAATAATGCCAGAAAGTGTAAATTCGCTCGTCCGGGTGAAGCTCGCGGATCGCGTCGGTCCAGCCTTGAGCGACCAGCCCCTCATATTTCTTCCGGGCCTGAGGTGAGAAAAGCGCGTCCTTCACCCACCGTTCCGGCTTGTACACGTCGAGGTCGGTCGGGATGACGTTGTAATCGCCGATCAGAACCGCCGGGACCTTGCTGTCGAGCAGGTCCTGCGCGTGGGCGTGCAAACGGTCGAGCCAGGCAAGCTTGTAGTCGAACTTCGGGCCCGGCGAGGGATTGCCGTTGGGGGCGTACATGTTGCCGACGAGAAGCCCGCAGATCGCGGCCTCGATATAGCGGCTCTGGCCCAGGTCCGGGTCGCCTGGAAGCGAGCGACGGGTCTCGACAGGCTCGCCGACGCGGCTCAGCAGCGCCACCCCGTTCCAGCTCTTCTGCCCGTGCCAGATCGCGCAATAGCCGGCCTTCTCGATCGCGTCCGCCGGAAACTTCTCGTCAATGGTCTTGAGCTCCTGAAGCCCCACCACGTCCGGCTCGAACTCACCGAGCCACCTCAGAAGGATCTCGAGCCTGCTGGTGATTCCGTTGATATTGTAGCTTGCGATCTTCAGGCGGCGCTTGGGCATAGGTTGCCGAACGGGCTAGAGCCGGTTCGGCTCCGCTTCGGCCAGCTTCAAGGCCTGCGAACGGTCGGGTAGCGGATATTTGTTTCCGTTGGCGCAATTGAACAGAAGCACGCTCTCGTCACGGGTCACCAGCCCGCGCCGGAGCGCATCGCGCCAGCCGGCG